>JAQBPY010000163.1 GCA_028287285.1 Gemmatimonadota bacterium | reverse complement strand
ACCATATGGCTGGGTGAAGGGTGTTTCGGTGATGATACGCACGGTCATGTGGACGACATTGCGCGGTTCGTCGCGCCGGGCGTCATCGTGCTCGCCTATGAAAACGACCCTGCCGACGACAACTATCGCCGATCGGCGGACAATCTCCGGCGCCTCGAGCTTGCCGGTGCGGCGGAGGGCGCGTTGAAGGTGGTGACGCTTCCGTATCCGCGCGCGGTGATCATGCAGGGTGAGCGGTTGCCGGCCAGCTATGCCAACTTCTATATCGCCAATGGTGTCGTCATCGTTCCCACGTTCAATGATCCCAACGATCGCGTTGCGCTCAACACGCTCGCCGCGCTGATGCCGGACCGGACGATCGTCGGCATTCATGCGGTGGATCTGGTGTGGGGGTTGGGAACGCTGCACTGCCTCACGCAGCAGCAACCGCGCGCAGGCGTGTAGTAGGCTGTCGTCCTTCGCTAGGCGCAGGACTACAAGAATTCAGAACAATCCACCAGCACCACTTCGCATGCGCATTGAAACACTTGCAGTTCACGCCGGCCATTCCGTCGATCCCGCGACAGGCGCGGTCACGACACCCATCCATCTGTCATCGACATTCGAGCGTGACCCGGATGGCGGCTACTGTGCCGGCCACGTGTACAGCCGCACGTCGAACCCCAATCGGGACGCGCTGGAGACGGCGCTCGCGTCACTCGAGGGCGGTGCTGCAGCAATTGCCTACGCCACGGGATCCGCGGCGACGCTCGCGGTGTTCCAGTCGCTCAAGCCAGGCGATCATGTGGTGGCGCCGCATGACGCGTACTACGGAACGTTGCGCCAGCTTCGCGAGATTTTTGGCGTATGGGGCCTGGAGACCGACGTCGTGGACATGACGGACCTCGACGCGGTGGAGCGCACGATTCGTCCAACCACGAAGATCGTCTGGGCTGAAACGCCATCCAATCCGCTCGTCAACATCGTGGACATCGCGCGGCTGGCGGAGCTCGCACATTCGGTTGGCGCGCGCTGCGTGGTGGACAACACCTGGTCCACGCCAGTGCTGCAGCGCCCGTTGGAGCTTGGTGCGGACGTCGTCATGCATTCCACGACGAAGTATCTCGGTGGACACAGCGACCTGCTGGGCGGTGCCCTGATCACACGCGTCGACGATGAATTCGTCGAGCGCCTTCGACTCATTCAGAAGGTGGGTGGGGCGGTGCCGTCCCCCTTTGACTGCTGGCTCCTCATGCGCGGCATTCGCACACTGCCTTGGCGCATGCGCGCGCACTGCGCAAATGCCAGGGTGGTCGCCGCGTTTCTCGAGTCGCACGCCGCCATCGAGGCGGTGCATTACCCCGGTCTCGCATCGCACCGGAGTCACGCAATCGCGGCAAGGCAGATGAGCGATTTTGGCGGGATGATGAGCATCCAGGTGCGCGGCGGCGAGAATGACGCCCTCGGTCTCACGCGCCGTCTCCAGCTCTTTACACGCGCCACGAGCCTTGGCGGCACCGAGTCGCTCATCGAGCATCGTGCGTCCGTCGAGGGCGCGGCAACCCTGGCACCGCCAAACCTCCTGCGGGTGTCCATCGGGCTCGAGCATCCCGATGACCTCATTGAGGATCTCGAGCAGGCACTGCGTTAACCAGCGCTTCGCGTATTTCCAGAGGCGCTTCACCTCAGCGTAGATCGTGCTGCGGCGGCAGTATCACCTTTTGCTATCTTTACCGGATGTCCGCAACCGCCAAACCCGCCGTACTCCTCCTGTCCGGCGGGCTCGACTCCACGACGATGCTCGCCCTGGCCATCAGGGAGGGCTTCGACGTGCACGCCATGACCTTTCGATACGGCCAGCGTCATGCGTCGGAGATCGACGCGGCACGCCGCGTGGCCCGGCACTATCAGGTGAAGGATCACGTCGTCGTCGACATCGACTTGCGCACGTTTGGGGGATCCGCGCTTACAGCGGATATCGACGTGCCCAAGGACCGTACCGACGACGCGATCGCGCATGGCATTCCCATCACCTACGTGCCGGCCCGCAACACGATCTTTCTCTCGTTCTGTCTTGCCTGGGCCGAGGTGCTCGGGGCGACCGACATCTTCATTGGCGTGAATGCGCTCGATTATTCCGGTTATCCCGATTGCCGCCCGGAATACGTAAAGGCGTTCCAGGACATGGCCAACCTCGCGACGCGTGGCGGGGTTGAGGGTTCGGCGCCCATCACGATCCAGACCCCCCTGCTGCACCTCACCAAGCGCGAGATCGTCGAGCTGGGACTTTCGCTTGACGTGGATTATTCGATCACGCTGAGCTGCTATGACCCCACCCCTGAAGGCCGGGCGTGCGGCCACTGCGATGCCTGCCACCTGCGGCTCAGGGGTTTCTCCGAAGCGGGCACGATTGATCCTGCGACGTATGCCGCTTCATGACGTACGTGGTGAAGGAAATCTTCTATACGCTCCAGGGTGAAGGCCAGAATGCCGGCCGGCCCGCGGTGTTCTGCCGCTTCAGCGGCTGCAATTTGTGGACAGGCCGCGAGCAAGACCGCCACAAGGCGGTGTGCCGGTTCTGCGATACGGACTTCATTGGCACGGGGCCAGACGGCGGAAAGTTTGATTCACCGGCCGCGCTTGCGGATGCAGTGCTGTCCCGCTGGCCATCCGTGAACGAAGGACGCGCAGCCGGTGGCCACCCCCTGGTTGTATGCACCGGCGGCGAGCCCCTGCTCCAGCTCGACGAAGCGGCAATTGCTGCACTCCATGCGCGGGGCTTCGCGGTCGCCGTGGAAACGAACGGTACGCAGGCGGCGCCGGCTGGTATCGACCACGTGTGCGTGAGTCCCAAAGCCGACGCGCCGCTGGTGTTGACTCGGGGCAATGAGCTCAAGCTCGTGTACCCGCAGGCCCAGGCAGCCGCCCAGCCTGCATGTTTCGCTTCCCTGTCCTTCGACGCCTTCTTTCTGCAGCCGCTGGACGCTCCTACCGCCGAAGCGACGAGGGCCAACACGGCGGCGGCGCTGGAGTACTGTCTTGCCCACCCGCAGTGGCGGCTCAGCCTGCAAACGCACAAGCTCCTGGGTATCCGATAACGTAAGCTGTTGATTTTACATCAGTTACGTGATTGTTAACGCCATCATCGGATATTTTCGGCCCAAACCCGAAAGGTTGACCTCGCCTGTCCTGACGGGTAGCATTCCGAGCTTATGCCCGCCTTCCGCCTGCCCATCATTCGCCCTGCATTCTGCCGCCGATTGTCGGTGACGTGTGCACTCGTGGCGTTGGGAGCCATGCAGTTGGGCGCGCAGACGAGAAAGGCCGCTCTCGACGCGCCAAAGCCGTTCGCGAAGTGGAGCGAGTCCGTGCATTCGGTGCGCGATTCCCTCGTTCAGATTGCGCGCGCGCAGGTGGGCGCGAAGTACGTGAGCGGCGGGCAATCGCCCGAGGGTGGCTTCGATTGCAGCGGCCTGGTCAAGTACGTGATGGCCGCGCTGAACGTCCGCTTGCCGCGCACCGCCCGCCAGCAGGCCACCACGGGTCTGGCGGTCATTCGCGACACCACCGAGCTCCGGCCCGGCGACCTGCTCACCTTTGGCAAGAGCAAGCGCGGCGTGAGCCACATCGGCATCTATGTCGGCCATGGCCGATACGTGCACGCGAGCAGCGGCGCCGGCCGCGTGATCGAGAGCGACATCGGCCGGTCGTCGTCGTCACTGGTGCGCGCTTGGCGCGGCGTTCGTAGAATCGTGAGCAACGCCGCCGATTCGGCGCGCACGGGGCCGGGCGTCTGAACTAGTGGGCCGTAAAGAGCGCGCTGTTGTTCCGAGCGCAGCGAAGGACCTGCTTTTCGGCCAGGACTACCGGCCAAACACCTCGACGCCGCCCGCTGCATCTGCGCGGTAGCAGGCGTGCACATTCATCGCCGGCAAGGCGCCACGTGGTGATCCACGCGAGCCTGGCCGGAGCGTGTACGTCGAGGAATACGGATCCTGCGCGCACCGGCGCAGCGTGCGCTCGTTTCCATTCCCGTAGTTCAGCAGCACCGAGCCATCGGGCTGCACCACGTAGCTTGGCGCACTCACCGTGTACGTCGGCTGCACGACTGTCGGAATCGTGTACGTCGGCACCGTCGTTGTCGCACGCGTGTCCTGCGGAGGGGGCGCCGGCGCGGCAGCACGCCCCGATCTCGGCCGGTTCGTTGGCGGCACGATCTGCTTCTGCTGTGCGCTGAGCGGCGCAGCGAGTGACATGATGACGAGTGTCGAGCAAAGCATGCTTCGCATGTGTACCCCTCCCGGTGCTAGCGCATAGCATAGCTACCCTGCTGCGGAAGCGCAGGTCCATGCCACGGGTCACTTTCTCAGGATCTGCCCACGGATTTCCCCGCCCGGGGCGGCGGCGGAATGAAGATTCACGTACGCCTGCCCGCTCTCGAACAGCGACCTCAGGGAATCGCCCGAGATCGTGATCGTATTGAAGGTGATCGGGGCTGCCAGATCGATTGACCCCGTGGCGACGGTGCCCGTCTGCGCAACGATCGTGAAAGGCACGATGACGGGACCAATCACGCCGGGCCCGCCAATGTGGATGTGGCCGACGTTGAGCGTGGTGGCAAAACCACTCGCGGTCACGGTGTACCGGGCGCTTGCGCCGGCAACCGTGACTGTCGCGGTGCCCGTAGCGGAAGTACCGACAACCGGCACCTCATTCACGCCGCGCAACTGCGCCACATAGACCACCGGCGTGCTGGACACGGCGTCGCTTCCCGCGCAGGCACCCAGGAACAACAAAACGATGGCGCGCGGAGCGTGAGCTCCGCGCGCCATCGTTGGTACTGCGTTGAACAGCTTACCGCGGAACAGAGATGTTGTCGCCGCCAACGGTGATCACGAAATCATCGCGGCGGTTCTTCTGGTAGGCATCTTCAGTCGTGCCCGAATCCACGGGGCGCTCTTCGCCATAGCTCACGACTTCGAAGCGTGACTCCTCGATGCCCTGCGCCACGAGGTAGCGGCGAGCGGCGTTCGCACGGCGAAGTCCGAGTGCCATGTTGTACTCGTTGGAGCCGCGCGAGTCGGTGTTGCCCTCGATGCGGATCTTCATGGACGGATTGGCGCGGAGCAGGCCGAGCTTGCTGTCGAGCGTGGACTTGGCGTCGGCGCGGATCTCGGACTTGTCGTAATCGAACCAGATTGGTGCATTCAACAGTGCGCGGGCATCGGCCAGCGCCTTTGCAGAAGCGTCGAGCGCAGCCTGGCGAGCGCGATTGGCCGCGTCGATGGAATCCTGGCGAGCACGGTCACGTGCGCTGTTGTCGACGACTGGTGGCGCAGGAGCGGGCGTTGGCGCTGGTGCAGGCGCCGCGACCACCGGTGCGGGAGGAGCGGGTCTGGACACGCCGGTCAGGAAGCTGAGACCGATGCGCGCCTGATAGTTGGCCATGTATGCGGCCGCGGAATTCACGCCCACCGTTGCCGGATACTTGAACGTGCCGCTGTTCGGGTTGAACGCGAGCATCGCGCCCAATCCGAGCTTGAGGCCGAGGTTCTCGGTGAGCATCGTGCGGAGACCGAGCTCCGGCGCCACGATGAAGTCCGAATGCGCGTCGATGCGATCACCACCAGCGCCTGCGCTGAGAATGACAGCGTTGCCGGGCGTTCCGCCCCACGGAATGTTGTAGTTCAAGCGGCCGACGTAGTAGTTGATCTGTGCCTTGGTCGGACGCGGTGGTGCAGCATCACCCTGCGAATACGACGCCTCGGCGGCAATCTCCCAGCGCGGCGAAAGGAAAATTCCGATGGAACCGCCTGCACCACCGCCGAGCTGCTTCGTGCGAAGGGCCGCATCGAGGCGGTCGAGCTGAAGGAAACCACTGAAGTCCAGAGAGCCCGCCTGCTGCGCTTGCGCAGGACGTGCTGATATCACGAGTGCAAGCCCTACGAGCGCGGGCGCGACATAACGGCGAATGTTCACGGTGTTCTTTCTCCACTTGCAAGTTCAATTGTCACCACGACAACCTCGGCGAGGTTTCGTAGCCCTGAAGGTCTGACGCCTCCGAGTAGCGTCCTCGTGCACTGCACCAATGGTGCCAAGCGCTAAGCTCGCCATCCAAGCAATACATCTATATCCGGGCGCGGCGTCAAGTTCCCGTGCACAATTGCGCAAACCAGATGTTTACCGACGGCACTCATCCAGGCGGCTTCGGACGATCATTTCCGCCGTCCACGACATAGCGCCACGTCCCATCACGCTGCCGTTTCCATACCGTCAGGTACTTGGAGTATCGAACCACCGGCGGGCCGACATCCGTCGTGGTGAGCACGGCATTTCCCACCGTGAATCCCAGGTCGCCGCTCTTGGCGATTTCACCGTCCACCGGGTGCCACACGAGTGTACTGCTCGACGATGGCGGACCGAACGAGCCGGTGATGGCTTCCGGTCCGGTAATGAACTCACCAGGCCCCGAAAAGATCTGCGCATCGTCTGCCGCATAGCGGCCAAAGGCTTCGCCGGTGCCGAATTTGGTTGCGGCGCGCGAAAAATCCTCGTCGGCCGCACGAATGACGTCCACTGGCGATCGTGTCCGGCTCATGGGCACGTCCGCCACCAGTCCGTCCTGTGCCGACGAAGGCAGCGCGAGGGGTGGCGGCGCGGCGCCGTAGGTCTCCGCATATGCGGCAATGCGCCATCCCCCCGTTTCGCGGCGCCAATAGGCGATATACCGGTCCACGCGAATTGACGGCGCGCCCGCCTGCGCAGTGCTGAAGATCGTGTAGCCGTAGGTGTATCCATTCATGCGGTCGCGGCTTGCCTCTGCTCGAACCGGCTGCCAATGGACGGTGGTGTTTGGAGGGAGCGGCTCGGCCGCAGCCACGGCATTTGCGGGCGTGCGCCCGCGCACGATGGGCAACCCGCCGCGCAGGTACAGGATGTCGTCCGAGAACAGGCTGGTGAAGCCGGACGTCACTCCATGGCGCACCACCGAATCGGCGCGTCCGAGGTCGGCGCGCAGCAACTCTTCGTGGGCCGCCTCGGCCTCCGACGAAGGGGCCAGGACTGCCGCCCGCGAAAATGCGGATTGACTGCGACACGCCCCGCACAGCAATGCCGTGAGGAGCAGCGCCCATCGTAATCGTTCGCTCAGGATTCGTCTCGCCTGGTGGGGGATCTCGAGCCCGAGTAGCTGTCCGCTTACTGTAACCCGCCGGGCGCCCCTTCCGCCACCATCACGGCCAAGCCCGCCGGACGACTTCTTGCTTCCCAACAGGTGTAGCTTTCAGTGACGGCGCGGCTCCGCAGCACCCTGTGGCGCTCCTGCATCGTCATTCGTCGTTGGTTTGATGCCTATTTCTCCATTCGTGATTTTTCCGTCGTTGTGACAACACCTCGAAAACGCAGCAGGCGCAGGGGCCGCGGTCCCGCCGCCACCCAGCTGACGTCCTCATCCACCAGCCGCACGGCGTACGCCGAAACGCGACGGTGGCTCATCCAGCAGCATGGCCCGGTGTGCGCGTACTGCGGGCGCCGTGCCACCGCCACGACCATTACACTCGACCACGTGGCTCCCCGCCGCGGCCAGAGTGCCTTCGACCGCCGCGACAACCTCGTGTTGGCTTGCTCGGAGTGCAATGGTCTCAAGGCCGACATGCCCATTCTCGCCTTCCTGCTCCGCAAGCGGGAACGTGCGTCAATGCTGCGCCGGTATGGTGCACACCTGAGTCCGATGCTGATTGATCTCGTGCGCGCCCTTGCTCCGGATGGGGATTTGCCACCGCCGCGGCTGAAGGAAAACTTCGACGACCTCGTCTTCGATGACGAGTCGCCGTATCATGATTCGCCGTATCGCGATTGAGGCGGTTGTGCTGATTTGAACTGCTGAGTAGGAGTTGCGCCGGAGGAGCGGGCAGCTGCGGTCGTCCCGCAGAAGTGAGGCAGCCATTATCATCCTGCAGCAGCGACGCTGCCACTGTCATCCCGCAGGAGCGCAGCGACTGTCGGGAGATGCTCTCCATCACTGTGGCACATCTGGCGCAAAGACCGGACAGTATCTCCCGACACGCGCACGGCGCGTGCGGGATGACAGTAAGGACGCTGCCCTGTATCCCGTAGGAGTGAAGTAAGCCAACTGTCATCCCGCAGGAGTGCAGCGACTGTCGGGAGATGCTCTCCATCACTGTGGCACATCTGGCGCAAAGGCCGGACAGTATCTCCCGCCACGCGCACGGCGCGGGCGGGATGATAGCCGCGGAGACGCAGAAAGAAAGAATGACGGTGCCGCTCCCTGCGGTCCAGACACGCTTCAAGCGACGGCCGACGGAACCATACGCGCCACGGCGTCGTGCAGCGTCCTCACCTGGCGCGCCAGCCGGTCAACGCGGGCCCTGACAAGATCCGACAGCTGCGCCTCGCCGAGCTGCTTCCCGATGGAAGGCAGCGGCGCCGGCGCGCGGCCTTCGTCGAGCGCTCGCGCCAGATCCTCGAGCGTGGCAACGGCAGTCTGCCGAAAGGGCTCCAACGCCGCCGCGGTCGTGCCGTCGGCGACATGGCATGCAATGGCCAGCGCCGCAACGGACGCCGTGAAACGACGCGTATACGCGAGAAAGGTGAGCGCAGGTGCGAGCTTGCGCTCGTCGCCATGCGCCTCGGCCAACGCGCGCTGTAATGACTCCTCGGCGTTTACGCCGGCGAGACCAATGGCCCGCCGCGCCGCACGCATGACTTCACCAGCAGCATGCCCGCGGTCATCATACAGCCCGGCAACACAGCCGAGATAGTTGCTGTTCGCGCGCAGTGCCGCCGCCGCATAGGCCGGAAAGCGCGACCGCTCCGGGCTTGGCCAGAGCAGGCGGGCCCCGACCAGAGCCAGTGCGCCGCCAATGAGCGTGTTCGCGACGCGTGCCGGCAAGGTGCCAATCACCGGCGCTGGCTTCCGCGAGCAACACGAATGTGGGAGTGAGAAATACCGAGAACGCCGCGTAGTTCACGGGAAGGAGCGCCACGCAGCACGCGACGAAGATCGTCGCGATGACGAGCACGGCGCGCGGATCGTGAAACAGCGCGCCCAATGCTGCCGCCAACAGACCGCCCAGCACTGTTCCAAGCACGCGCTGCACCGCGCGCGTGAGCGTGACGCCGGCGTACGGCTGCAGAATGACGATCACGGTAATCGTGATCCAGTAGCCGCGCTTCAGCTGAAAGAGCTCCGTGAGTGCGACAGCCACCGTCGTCACGATGGCGACGCGAAGCGCGAACCGGGATATCAGCGATCCCGGCGACAGCATTGCGCGGAGCGAGTCCAGCACCTGCCGCTCCTCGCGCACTTCCTCCGCCGCGGGAGCGCGCATCGGCTTCTGCAATGCATCCGCGTTCACAGCGCCACTGTTCAGCGCTTCGAGCGTCACCGATGCCGAGCTTGCGAACTGCGCCGCACGGTCGAGAATCAGCGCCGCGTGCTCGTACTGCGGATCCACACCGTCGGCGGCATGCTGCCTGATGGCCTCGCGCAACACGCCACCATTCCACGTAACCGGAATGCGCGATACCTCCGTCTCCATCTCGACGCCTGCTCCAATCGCGCGCGCGGTGTCCGAGATGGCGCCGAGCAACGCAATGCATTTCTCGTGCAGCGCTTCGATGCGTGCCTCCTCCCTCAGCGTGGCAAGGGCTTCACCGAATGCCACAACGTGCCCGAAAAGCTGGTCGGCCGACTCACTCAGCACCAGCAGCCGCTCACCGCGATCCACGGTACCGGGCCGCCCGCGGCGCAGCTGCACGAGCACGTTGCGCGCGTGCTCCAGCGCCGAGCGCACGCTCGTGATGCTGCCGGGCGCATGCTGCACGGGCCATTCGGCGGTATGTCGCTGCCGCGTCGCGTCGGCGACCTGCAACACGTAGTCCGCGAGTGCGGAGTAGCACGCGCTGATCGCCACACGTGCCGGCCGGTAAGGCTTGAGCGGCCAGAGCAGCAGCGCGATTCCCATGGCCCAGAGCCCGCCAACGATCACGAAGAACGCACGCGTCAGCGGTTCATCGGAGCTCTGTGGCGGAATGGCCAGTGATACCACGAAGACGGACAACGTCGCTCCGCCCACGCTGACTCCCGGATTGCCCCACACGCGGAGAACGCTCGCTGCGAACGCAACGGCAAACGTCGCGATGAGCTCCGCGTACAGATGGCCGCTCACGAGTGCGCCGAGGGCGGCCGCGAATGCGCCCGTGAAGAGGAGGGCGACCATCGTCTGCGCGCGTGCCCGGTACGAGCCGCCCCTGTCCGACAGCGCACCATTGAAGCCGCCGAGGCTCATCCACGTACCGGCCGCGGCAAGCTCGAGGTACTGCGCCGCGATGATCGGCACGATGGTCGCCATCGACGCGCGCACCCCGGCCGCATAGGCGGGGCGCGCGGCCGACATCGTCGTGGCCGACCTGACAGTATGAAGTGTTCTACGGAACGGAGGCATGGCCTCCTGTGACTAGTCGATTGGCTTCAGGTTCGCAACGATCTCCGCCCGATGCGGCTCGAGAAACGGCGGAAGTACCACCTTTTCACCCAGGGTCTTCTGGTCTTCATCAATACCGAACCCCGGCCCGTCCGACGCGATCTCGAACAGGATGCCATTGGGCTCGCGGAAGTACAGGCTGCGAAACCAGAAGCGATCCACCTTCCCGCTATTCTGCACACCAAGGGTGTTGAGGCGGTCCGCCCAGGCATCGTACTCCGCATCGGGGGTACGAAATGCCACGTGGTGCACGCCGCCGGCTCCGTGTCGCGTTACCGGAAGATCGGGCTGCACCGCGACATGAAGCTCCGCGGCCGGCCCTCCCGCTCCCATCTCGTACACGTGCACCGTGTGCGCGGCATTGTCGGCATGCGCGTATTGCCGGACCGGACGCATGTTCATGGCCTTCTGCAAAATGGCATCTGTTCCTGCCAGTGACGGCACACTCAGCATGATTGGTCCGAGTCCGCGTACCTGATGCTCGGCGGGTACGACGCTGGCGTCGTATGGGTGTGCATCGCCGCGCCCTCCGTCATCCACCAGTGACAACCGTTGCCCCTCGGGATCCTCGAAGTCGAGCGTCAACCGTCCATCCCGCTCGACGACGTCCTTTGCGGTTACGCCTTTGTCCTTCAGATGTTGTGACCACCACGCGAGCGAGTCCGCGCCGGCAATGCGGAGGCTCGTTCGCGAGATGGCATTGGTGCCTCGGCGTTCACTGGGCGCCGACCAGTCGAAGAAGGTGAGATCGGTGCCCGGACTCCCCTGTGCATCGGCATAGAAGAGATGGTATGCGCGAACGTCATCCTGGTTCACGCTCCGCTTCACGAGGCGCATGCCGAGCGTCTTCGTGTAGAACTGGTGATTGTCGCGGATTCGTGCCGATACTGCAGTGAGGTGGTGAATGCCCGAGAGTTGCATCTGATTATCCCTGAATGACCTGTGCGTCGATGGTCAGCTTGATGTCGTTGGAGACGAGCACTCCGCCCGCTTCGAGGGCCGCGTTCCACGTGAGGCCGAAGTCGCGACGATCAATCTTGCCCGTTGCGCTGAAGCCCATGCGCGTGCCGCCCCACGGATCCTTGCCTTCGCCTTCGAATGCGGCGGCGAGCGTGACGGGCCTGGTGATACCGTGAATGGTCAGGTCGCCGGTGATCGTGAACGTGTCCTTCGAGCCTTCGATCTTCGTGCTCTTGAAGGTGATCGTCGGAAAATTCTCCACGTCGAGGAAATCGGCGGACTTGAGGTGCGCGTCACGCTGCTCGGTGCGGGAGTCGATGCTCGCGGCCTGGATGACGACGTCGACGGACGCGTCGGACGGCGAGGTGCCGTTCACGGTCACGGTTCCGGCGACGTCGGCAAAGCGGCCCTTCACGGTGGTGATCATGAGGTGCTTCGCGGAAAATTCGACGCTCGAATGCGTGGGGTCGAGCTTCCAGGAGGTATTGGCGGGTGCGGCGGCTGCGGTCATGTTTGGTGTCCTCGGGTGAAGTTAAAGTGCTAAACAGCTTAGAACTGAGATATATAATTCAACGGCGGTTGCGTCGGTTCCTGCAGGTCCTCATTCGGTCGTCAGTGCCGCTGCAGCGAGCCCCAGCTTTCGCATGAGCTTCGTTGCATCCGCGCGCTCTCGTGCCGACAGTCCCGACACGGCACGCGCGATGGCCTGTGCGTGGGCAGGAAAGATGCCGCTGATGAGCGCCGAGCCGGCCGGCGTGAGCACGGCATAACGGGCTCGGCGATCACTCGGACATTCCTGGCGCTTGACGAGCCCTTTCGTGACGAGCCGGTCCACGAGATACGTGATTCCACCGCTCGTGACGAGAATCTTTTTCTGGATCTCGCCCAGGAGCATGGGGCCCTTGTGATGGAGCGCCTCGAGGATGCCGAATTCCATCGACGTCAGCTCATGTCGAGCGACTTCGGCCTCCATGTGCCTGGCGACCGCGCCATATGCCCGTGCCAGCACGACCCACAGCTTGAGGCTGTCATCGAGCTCTGCGTTCCTGGCAGCGGGCATGGTCTTGTTCGCGGAAGTTTTCATCTCAGAACTAAGATACTTAGTAATTTGTGATTTGCAAGGGCTCACCAGAAGCCGCTCGTTTCCCAGCGCCTGGTGAGGAAGGACTTGTCCGTGCATGGCTGGATCGGGGCAGCGATGCATCGTGTCTTGTAGGGGCGATGGCTCATGCTGCCCACGAGGTGCACGGCCTGACCCATGACGAGCACGGCCGGCACCAGCCGGCTGCACAGCCAGGCCGGCGTCCGCCCGCTGGTCTGGCGCAGGTAGAGCCAGGCGGCGAACACGAGCAGGCTTTCGATGAGCCACTCGAGCTGCTCCACTTCCTCCACGTCGAGGCCGATGGGGCCGCCGGCCCAGAGCGGTTTGCGCCCCGACACCATATCGAGCACCAGATGCGACACCACGACGGCGACGACGACGAGCGCCGAGCGGCGGTCTTTCAGGACGAGCCACGCGACCCCGCCGGCAATTGCCGCGAGCCCGATGCACCACGGCAATGCGTGCGTATAGAGGTTCGTGACCTTCCAGTGAAGTCCGGCGGCGGCGAGTGGAACGCGCAGGAGGTCCGGCGCGAAGGTGGCGAGGACGAGCGCGGAGAAAGGAACGGACGCCCACCGCCGCTTCGCGGCGAGCGCGACGCCCACGTGGCCGATGATCATGGTGGCAAGCTAGTGGGCTGTTTCGGAATGGCGGATAGCGTGAGCTGCCAGGCTGGGACAGTTTGAAGTGAACAGCAGTGCAGCGTGCGCCAATGCCCTTCCATTCGCTGTCATCCCGCACGGGCAAGCGAGTGTCGGGAGATATTCTTCCTACCCGAACCATCCCCAAGGGATTGGACAGTATCTCCCGACAGTCGCTTCGCTCCTGCGGGATGACAGTCTTGAGAAGTGCTTCGGCGAGACAGTTTGAAGTGAACAGCACTGTGTCGTGCGCCAATGCTGTTCCATGCACTGTCATCCCGCACGAGCGAGCGGAGCGAGCGAGTGTCGGGAGATACTTTCCCTACCCCGAACCATCCCAAGGGACGCGGCAGTATCTCCCGACAGTCGCTTCGCTCCTGCGGGATGACAGTTTGAAAGTGCTTCGGCGAGACAGTTGAAGCGAACAACGCTGCTACAAAGTGGACTGTTGCTGACCATTGTCGTCCTGATAAAGCGCGTAACAGCCCACTAGTACAGCGGCTTCGTCCATATGGCGATGACGGCGCACGCGTCGTAGGTACGCCACTCCGGCGGCGCGTTCAGCACATCGGCGTACGCTTCCATGGCGAGCACCTGCTTCATGGGAATCATGTTGGCTGCCTCCTCGAGGCCTCCAATCTGCCGCAGCCCGTCCACATAGATGACGACCCCTTTACGCACCCCGCTCATGGACGTGGTATGCTCACAGCCCCGAGCCACCACCCGGTCGTACCCCACGTACCGAAAGCCGGCCGCGGCGCGCGCAACGTCCGCGGGAAACAGCGCATGCTCGAGATAGTCGTTCCCGGGACCGAAATAGGTGCCGTGGTTCGCCTTGATCCGTGTCCGAACGGCGTCCAGAATCTTCACCTCGCGGCTCGCGCGTCCCACCACGGTGACGGCGTCCAGAGTCTGCGCCCTTCGCTGCATCTCGACCCTGAACACGGTGTCCACGCTGTCGGGTGCCGTCATCGTCAGCGATTGGGGCTCGAAGCCAAGGGCCCGGATGTCGAGCGTCCAGGTTCCGCCAGGGATATTGGAAAAGACAAATTCCCCTTTCTCGATGGGCACCTCGCACTGAAGGGAGCGAATGGCCACGACGCCACCGGGCACGAGCGCTCCGTCCTTCGTGGCCGCCTTTCCGGTAATGCTCGCGTGGCCATGGTTGAGCGATGCGCTCACCAGCCGGAAATCATGTCGCACGACGATACGTTCCGCCTCGATCGCGACCTCGTCGCTCACGTCGCGATATCCCGGCGACGTCACCGTCAACTCGACGGGCGCGCCAACGGGCACGTCGCACACGAGGTATCTGCCCTCCGCTGACACCATGCTTCCGATCTCGTGCGGCAGGGAGGTGAGCTTGCCTTTGCTCAGTCCGAGCTCGAACCAGCGAATGGTGACTCTCGTGCCGGCGGGTACCGCGCCGGTGCGTCCGTCCGTCGCATAGCCGCCAAGGACGCCTGCGTTCGAGACGCTCCCGTTCACGACGCAAAGCTGCGCGCGCGTCTCACTGGACGACGGCAGGATCAGATTGAGCGCGATGTTCTTCTCGCCCGTCCATTCGACTCCGGCAACGGGAGACTCGAGACCGAAGACGTTGAGGGCGTCGTGCTGGAATCCAAATGCGAACCGCCCCTTGGGAAGCGAATCGAAGTGGAACCGCCCGTTGGCGTCTGCCTGGACGCTGAAGGCGCGAGCGCCGGTGCTCGCGGCCTCGGGACCGACCATCACGGCTTGCACGACGGCGCCGGCAAGGGGCGCGAGTGCGGTGGAATCGAAGACGACGCCTGTCAACGCGGCGGACGGGGCACGCGCCGGCAGTTGGGCAGCGAGTGGAGCGGCAGCGACCACTCCGAGTGCGATGTGCAGAAGACGCATGACTCCTCCAGTTACGCTTCGTGCGAATGGCTGAAAGTAGCCTGCATACAACACAATTGCCTCTCGGTAACATAAACGCTGCCGTAGCAGCTAAGACGCAATGTATCGACGCTATGACAGGTTGATGAAGCGTTCCAGCTCCGCCTTGGTGAGTCTAGCGAACCCAGGGATGGTGCCCTGACTCGCCTGTTGCACACGCTGGTTATTTCGAGCGCCACCCACCATCCGGACGCGGCCAGTGCGCCCATGAGTCGGTCGCGAGATTACGGAAAAATTCGGAGGTCGTGTACGTCTCGCTACAGTATTCAGTGCATGAAAACGGATAGTAAATTCTTTGAGTAGTATGGCTCGGTTGATCCCACGCTAAAGAGGGAAAGGTATCGAACGGAACTGAGCTCCGCCATTCAACGTGGTCATTCGCGGCGGCGACAACCTTGAAGCTATAGGACATCGGAGCACGCGCATCCGCTACTAGAACAATCAGCTTATCCCCGTACCGCCGAATCAACTTCTCTCGAACATTCAGCGAGTCACTTACACGAAAGGTGGCATATTGGCCAACTCCCGCCCGATGCCCACTCGCGAGACCTACGGCGGTGGATGCGTAGATCGACGCTGCTGTAGTCGCAACGAGCACCGCGGCACGAAGCGTTGGTGACAGAGCAGAGAGCATGTATGCCGGTGTACTTCCTTCTGCCATCTCCGCGCGTATTGCTTTTGGCAAAGCGCCATGTATCCGTATCTGCATCGCGTTGAACTCGCTACCGGCGCGCGACAAGACTCTGCAAATGGCGTCCAGCGCCACTAATCGTAATCCGCACCACACGGAAAATTCCCACCAGGGACTCTCTTTACCGACAATCGCGTATGTGAGAGAACGTCCAACATTCGATAGTCCTGGCAATCCATATACCTTGTAGAAATCGGCGATGCAGCTCAGGATGAATAATGTGACTACACATGCTCGAAATGCAGACGGGCCACGCACTCGCAATCCCACGCCAACTATGCACGCCAGCCCGGCGAACAATGCGCTTTCATGACTAAAGATCTGCCCAATAGTAAGATCGATGAATGAAATGGGAACGTGAAAGACCTCCAGGAACGCTTTCTCGTAAGCAAATGCATAGCTATAGAGCGCTGTCGGCAACCATGCTATAAGCAGCGTTACTAGTAACGCGACCTCTTCTGTTCTTATCGGCTCCGCTGCACGAATTACTCTTGCATTGCCTGTGCAGGTTGGTGACGATCCACCGTAAATTATCAGCCGACTCCACGTCCGCCTTACCTGAGCTAAACGTCTTACCAATTTATTAACAAGAACTACAAAGATGTAGGTAGCGGCCACTGCAACCACCACTACCAGTAGTAGAGAAAATCCCCTCTCACCGCAAGAATATGCAACTTTGAATGCGGCCGATGCCGTCAATATCGCACCACACGTGACTACGAGCGCGCTTTGAAACGCCGCATGCAATGTTGCCTTAATGCATTCCCAAAACTCTTTCATTGCTTCTCGTTAGAATCTGGAATCATATCGCGCGCAATGTTGCCCGGCAATTTATACAGTCTCACTGAAGCGGTTCATAAGAGCATTCATGGTTTTCGTGAAGCCAACGTATCATGGAACCGAGAGTTTGGAAAGATGTTGTCTTGGTACGGGTAGCCGAGGTCGACGCTCTTTTTGGACGCGTCATGGATGCTGCCATACCCAAGGGCGCTGCCATGTGAGCCTTAAAATGCGCTAATGGAGTAGAGGGCGACGTTTATACAGGTTCAACAAGATCCGTAGGCCTTGAACAGGAAATTCCGCACGCACTGTTCCGCTCTGAGGATGGATAACAGCTTCGGGTTCTGGTGCGGAGGTCCGGCCTGGTGAGGGAAGGTTGAACGGCGAGATAGACCACAAGATCCGCACATAGATGAAGCTGAGTCAGAATCGATTGCGGATACCTGCAACTGCCGGCGAGAGTGAGCAACACCTCGAAATACTACGGAAGAAGAATCTCAATCGCGTGACGAAGAATTCCTCGACGGGTGAGGTTTGTGCTACGCCCGGGTGCGACCTTCGCCCTCATCAGTCCTGTTAAGGGAGATGGGAGAGAGCGATTCAACTCAGTGGCTGACGTGTGGTTTGGCAGAGTCGGGATCGGATTGTCGATCTTGATTCACGTCGACGGACGCCATCATGCGTCATGTCGATTCGAAGATCTCGCACACGGTTTGCAAATGACGAGTTACTTTCCATCGGCCGAATGCAGGCCCCGTCGTTGCCGTTGTAGCGCCTGGGAGCCGTGTCAACGGCGATTGAAATTGAACA
>JAQBPY010000131.1 GCA_028287285.1 Gemmatimonadota bacterium | reverse complement strand
GCCCGTGCACATCCGACTATCGGATGTGCACGGGCTTCCTGGTTTACGGATGTGGACCTACTTATCCCACCACATCTTCGTGAGATACGTATCCGCGCCCTGGCGTGCGACAGCTTCGTTCAGGGATGTCTTGTTGGTGGACTGCTCGCCCGCGGGGTACGGCAGGCGACGCGGTACGCCAGGCACGTCTGCGTACATCGCGGGACCCGGCTTGATCGATGCCGGGTTGCCCGTGCGGCGCCACTCGGCCCACGCGCGGTCTCCCTGGGTGAACAGCGCGATCCACTTCTGCAAGCCAATCTGCTGCAGCCCAACGGAACCAGGCGTGTACGCCACACCCGGCTTCGCGAGATACGTCGCCGCTTCCGCAGCCGTACCGCCCCACTGCGTGATCGAGGCGGTGATACCGGCATTGTAGAAGCCGGCCGCCTGACCAGGCGTCAGTCCACCCACGGAACGCTCCGCGGCCTCCGCCTGAATGAACGACACCTCGGCGAACGTCATCAGATAGGACGGCGTTGCCTTGCCGGCCGACGTACCGACCGTGCCGTACAACGTGGCGCCGGGATAGAAGATCACACCAGGGCGTGACGTCGTATTGAGGTTGACCGAGGTGGCGACCTCGGACGCGTTCAACTCTCCGGCATACTTGGCGGGATCAGCCTTCGTGGGCTGCGCAAAGATCTTGAGGCGCGGATCGGCAAGCGCAACGAGCGTGTCGATGAAGACCTTCGACATGCGATGATCATCGCGCGTGGAGAAGTTGGTCGCCCACGGGTTGTTGTAGGTACCGTCGCCCGGCCAGGAGAGCATCGCGTTATCTGCATTGGATGCCATCATGCCGCCGGCAAATGCGGCCGTCAGCTCGGTGGCCGCCTTGGCCGGATCGGCCTTTATCATCTGCATTGCGAGCCGTGCCCGCAGGGAGTTCGCGAACTTCACCCACTGCGCATCCTTGTTGGAGAACAACGACGCTCCATAAATCGGATCGGCGCTTCCGAGTCCCGGATCATTGACCGAGGTACCTGCCTTCATCGCCGCGGACGCGTCCGTGAGCGTCTTGAGCAGCCCATAGTAGATGTCCTTTTGCGTATCGTACTTGGGCCTGAAGGCATCACCACCGGATTCACCGTTGAGTGCGCCGGCGTAAGGAATGTCGCCCCACAGATCGGTCATGTACTCGAAGATGAACGACTGCATCACTCTCGCGGGGCCGGACGTGCTCGGCTGCTTGGCGGCGTCGCCCTGGGCAATGACCTTCTGCAGATCCGGCAGTGGACCGGCGTACAGGTTGGTCCACAGAAGGTCGATCGAGCCTGGCCGGATGTGTCCGCGATCTTCATCGATGTACTGGCCCTGCGCAACATGCTGCGCAAAGAGCTCCGTCATCGAGAGCGTGTTGAAGGAATTCTGATACGTGGTCATCGTCGACTGTACGGCGTTGGTGAACAGCGACGTGGACGGCGCGGTGACGGGGTTGTTCGGATCCTTGTTCAGTGCGGTGAGGTCGGTCTGGCATGCCGCAAGCAGGGCAACGCTGACGACCGCGACCGTGAGTCGCATGAATCGCATGGTATGTCTGGTCTCCTGATGGGTGATCACGGCGTGATCGTGACGTTGATGCCAAGGTTGCGCGTGGTCGGCATGGCGCCCATGTCAAAGCCCTGGCCGCCGTTGCCGGCGTTCGTGGCATTCTCTGGGTCGTAGTTCGGGAAATCTGTCCACGTCATCAGGTTGCGGCCCACGAAGGCCACGTTCATCTGTGACAGATTCAGCTTGCCCAGGTAGCGCGACGGCACGTCGAACGCGACGCGTACTTCCCGCAGCTTCACGAAGCCGCTGTTGAAGACGGCCGGCTCCGCGGTGGGAAACAGGCTGTGCCCGTAGTCCTCGGCGGTAACGACAGTGGCGTTCGGCTTGCCGGTCACCTGATCCAGGCCGTCAACCACGAGACCTGGCTTGTTCCAGTCGACTTCGCGGCCCTTCAGCGAGGACTCGAGGACGCCGGCATACATGCCCCACCAGTTGCCGATGGAGAAGTTCTGCCCGCCCCTGCGGACGTCCAACAGGCTGCTGAGCGTGAAGCTCTTGTAATGGAACTCGTTCGCCCAGCCACCCGTCCAGTCCGGATTTACGTTGCCGAGGATCCGCAAGGTGGGGTTCGAGACTGGGAGTCCGTTCTTGGTGATGATCTTGTTCGTGGCGGAATCGCGCAGCCAGCCGGTTCCCCAGAGCACACCATACGGCTGTCCCTCGCGCGCCTGGATGTACGCACCCCACTGATTGGGAACGATATCGAGCGATGGAAGGTTCGGCGCCAGTGCATCGACGCGGTTCTTGTTCTTGAGGTAGTTGAGCGTGGACGTCCAGGTGAAGCCATTCGCGAGCTTGACGGGACGAGCAGTGAGCGTTGCCTCGAAGCCCTTGTTGGTGATCTGGCCGGCGTTGATGACCGTGGACGTGAAGCCCGACGCGGCGGTCACCGTGAGCGGCAGAATCTGATCGGCCGTGATCTTGTTGTAGTAGGTCGCGTCGACCGTGATGCGATCGTCGAACATCGCGAACTCCACGCCGGCTTCCTTGCCCGTAGTACGCTCCGGCTTGAGAAACGCATTCGCGGACTTGTTGACGAGTGAGAACTGCGGCAGGCCATTGAACTTGTTCGCATTACCCGAGAACGTCGTGGCGAGCTGATACGCGGTCGCATCCGATCCCACGCGCGCCCAGCTTCCGCGAAGTTTCAGGTACGTGAGCATGCCGTTGTTCGTCATCGCCGGAAAGATATCCGAGACGAGCAGCGAGCCGCTGACGGACGGGTAGAAGTACGACGAGTTTTCCTTGGGCAGCGTCGACGACCAGTCGTTGCGTGCCGTGCCTTCCAGCGTGAGGACCTTGTTGAAGGTCGCGACAATCGAGCCGTACGACGAATTCACGGCCGAGTGCGACTCGCTGTCGCTGACCGTGGGCGCGATGGCGGAATTGGCGAGATTGTAGATGCCTTCAACGAGAATGCTGTTCGTCCGGAAGGCTTCGTCGTACGCATCGTTGCGCCGGGTATTCCCACCAAAGTTCGCCGTCACGTCGAAGTGCTCCGTGCTCTTCTTTGCCGTGAGCAACCCTTCCACGTTCGATTCACGTGCACGATTCGTGGAGTTGGTGAATCCACCGTTGTACGAGGCGCTGGCGTTGTCGATGTTGCCCTTCGCAAAGTCCTGCTCCTGCGACTGACGGTACTGGTCGCCAGCCGCCCGCACGAGCCCGGACAACCACGGCGTGATCTCGTAATTCGCGTTGACCTGCGCAATGACGCGATCGCGGGAATCCGGCGCGGGATTCATGTTATACTGCCACCACGGATTGCGATGGTAGTTGTCGTTCCAGTTGTACAGCGTGCCGTCAGCAAAGCCATAGGGGCTTGCCGTGTTGTAGTAGTGATTCTTGAGGGCAGCGACATCGACCTGGCGGCCGAACCAGGTGAACGTCATGAAGGGATTGCCCTCCGTATATCCATTCTCCGGACGGTTCTTGCCACCGGTCTGCGTGTACTGGAGGTTGCCGCCGAGCGTCAGCTTCTCGCGGACCGT
This sequence comes from Gemmatimonadota bacterium, assembly GCA_028287285.1. Classification (GTDB taxonomy): domain Bacteria; phylum Gemmatimonadota; class Gemmatimonadetes; order Gemmatimonadales; family Gemmatimonadaceae; genus AG11. Next base: position 5,048 of record JAQBPY010000131.1, on the reverse strand, counting down.
GGCATTCGCGGAGAACGTTCCGCCCAGCTTGGAGAGCGACGTGTTCGGAACGATGCCGCGTGTCTCGTCCTTCGTGAGCGACATGCGCGCGCCCGAGGCATCGCCGGATGTGGAGACGTTCAGGTTGTTGGAGAAGGTGCTTCCGGTACGGAAAAAGTTGCGGACGTTGTCCGGGTGCGCGATCCACGGCTGCGCCTGGCCCGAGAACTGGTCGCAGCCCACGGACTGGTCGTAGTTCGTGGTGCCTGCCGGCGTGCCAGGAACCATGACGCACCCATGCGTGCGGCCGTCGAGCTTGGGGCCCCATGACTCGTCGCCGCCGTCGTTCACGCCACTGCCGGCGCCGTCCACGTAGTTGAACTCTCCGCCAAAGCCCTGGCCGTAGCCATTCTGGTAGCTCGGGAAGATCGACATCTGATCCGCTGTCGCGCGGGTCGTGAAGCTGATCTTCGTGCCCCGCAGCATGTTGCGGCCGTTCTTGGTGGTGATGACGACGGCCCCGTTCGATGCACGCGAGCCATAGAGCGCCGCGGCGTTGGGTCCCTTGAGGACCGTCAGCGAGGCAACATCGTCCATGTTGATGTCGGAGATCGCCGTCCCATAGTCACGGCCGCTGCTTGCCGAGGCGGTGGAGAAACCGGCGTTGGAAACCGGCTGGCCATCGACGATGAACAGCGGCTGGTTATTGCCGAGGATCGAGCCGGCGCCGCGAATGACGATACGCGAGGAGCCGCCCATGTTGCCGGAGTTGCTGATCTGGAGACCAGCGACCTTGCCGGACATGGCGTTGATCAGATTCGGCGCCTGGGTACGCGTGATGTCTTCGGAGGTGATGGTCTGCTGCGCCGTGGAGATCGTTGCCTTTTCGCGCTGCTGGCTAAGGGCCGTGACGACGACCTCATTCAGCTGGGTGGCCTGCGGCGTCAACACGAAATCCGCCGTGACTCGCGAGCCATTCAACGTGACAGCCTGCTTGAATGGGCGGTACCCGATCAACCGCGCGCCGAGAGTGGCCGGACCCGTGCGGTTGCCGGGCACATTTAATGAATACCGGCCGTCTGCACCGGTGATCGTACCGTACTGGGAATTCTCGACGACAACGGAAGCACCCTGGATGGGCTCTCCCGTCTTGGCGGTTACGCGACCCGATACTGTCGTGGTCGCCGACTGGCCCGAGGCGCGTCCTGCTGCGCCAAGAACCAGAGCCAGGGCCATCGCACCTGCAAGCAGTGAGCGAGACCAGCGTTGTGGCATGTTCCGAACCTCTCTGGATGGATGGTAAGAGAGCAGACGTTCACCGACACGTACGATGGGGAGCCGCCCGAAATGAGAATTTCGGTGGTCGATATAGGACAGGGCCACGCCATCGTGGCGGAGCTATTGCGTTGCCACCCACCATTCGGCTCGCCTGAGTGCGGGCCACTGTGACGGTGCAACGCCACCCGGCGACGGCATGAACCCCCGTTGCGCAGGCCGCGACGCACCATGCGTGACGGTCTACGGAGTTCACACCGACTTCAGCCAAGGCCATAGCGTTAATCTGGCCTTAGGCTGCCCGGTGTCAATATGCTCCAAACAAAAGGGATGCAATATCCCGTATACCGGCTAACGACCCGGCTACCGTAACCTCGGTCACGCTAAGATTTCCTTACATCTCCCAGCGCTGGCGCCGCCCCAGTCCACATTAGAAAGCAATCGCAAAGACTGTTGAGCTCGCTGCTTTTAACTCCCTGCTCTGCTCGCCATTTTTCGGTGATAGATAGCGGATACAATATCCGTCCGTCGTGTGGCGCGTCAGGAGCCACCTTCCGGGCATCGGGCCGCCACGCCACAATTCGTGGCTGCGTCATGAGCCGCCTTCGGGCAAGGAGTTGATGCCGAAGTACCTGGGACGTCGAGACTTCATTGTGTCCGCCGCGTTGATCGGCGCGGCCGCTCCGCTGCTTTCCAGGCTTCGGGCGAGCCCCTCGGAGCCACCGTATGCGGACGGACGGTTCGTCGGCATGCCGTTCGCTCCGGCCGCACTGCCCTTTGCGCTGAGCCAGGTGCGTCTCCGCGCCGGCATCCAGCACACCGCATTGATGAAGAACCGCGCGTTCATGATGGACATGGACCCCGACCGGCTGTTACACACCTTCCGCATCAATGCGGGCCTGGTGTCCAAGGCCAAGCCGATTGGAGGGTGGGAGGCACCGGAGAACGAGCTGCGCGGCCACTTTACCGGACACTATCTGTCGGCGTGCGCGCTCATGGCCGCCGCAACGGGCGATCCTCAGGTCAAGGCACGGGGCGCCTACATGATCGCGGAGCTCGCAAAGTGCCAGCAGGCACTCGGCGGTGAATACCTGAGTGCATTTCCAACGGAGTTCTTCGATCGGCTCAGGGCAGGGCGCAATGTGTGGGCGCCATGGTACACGTACCACAAGATCATGGCCGGCCTGCTCGACAGCCATGCGATGTCGGGAAATGTACAGGCGCTGGGGATGGTCAAGGGCATGGCCGCGTACGCGAAGCGGTGGTCGGACTCGCTGAGCAGCGAACAGATGGCGAAGACGCTGGATCGGGAGTTCGGCGGCATGAATGAGGTGCTGTATGATCTGTGGGCGGTGACGCACGATGACAGTCATGCAGTGCTCGCACACCGGTTCGATCATGAAAAGGTGTTTGCCCCGCTCGCCGATCACCGTGACGAATTGAAGGGCGTTCATGGCAACACCACCATCCCGAAGATCATTGGAGCCGCCCGCCGGTACGAGCTGACGGGAGAGCCGCGTTATCGCGACGTCGCCGAATTCTTCTGGGATGACGTTACCGGCAGGCGCTGCTATGCGACGGGTGGCACAACGAACGACGAAAGCTGGAACACGCCCCCCGCGATGTTGTCCAAGGACCTCGGCAGCCTGACGCAGGAAAGCTGCGTCTCGTACAACATGCTGCGATTGACCCGGCATCTCATCTCGTGGCACCCCGATGCCGCATACGGAGATTACTACGAGCGAACATATTTCAACGGCATCCTGCCCACGCAACATCCCGCCGACGGCGAAAAGGCGTATTACACGCCCCTGGCGGCGGGCTTCTGGAAAATGTTCGGCGCAAAGGACGAAGCATTCTGGTGCTGCCACGGCACCGGCGTCGAATCGTTCAGCAAGCTCGCCGACAGCGTGTACTTCCGCGATGACGCCGGCATCTTCGTCAGCCTGTTCGTTCCCTCCGAGCTCACCTGGGCCGAGAAGGGCGTACGGATCATCCAGGATACCGCTTTCCCTTCCGGCGATCGTGTGACGCTCACGGTGCACTGTGATACGCCCACACAATTCGCGCTACGCATTCGTGTGCCGTACTGGGCAACGCAGCGCGGAGAGGCCACTCTCAACAAACGTCCCGCGCCGCCGCTGCCGGCACCGAGCAACTGGTACGTGATGGATCGGATGTGGACGACAGGCGATACCCTCGAGCTCACACTTCCCATGAGCCTGCACGCACACCCGATGCCGGACGATCCGCAGCTGCAGGCAGTCATGTTCGGCCCGCTCGTGCTGGTCGCGAAGCTTGGCACGGACGGCGTGCATCGCGACGGGCCGACGAAACCAAGGATGGTGCCCGAGTTTTCCAAGACCGAAATCGCATCCGCTCCGCCTGCGCCGTCATTTGTTGCGCGCTCGTCGGAGCTGTCGTCGTGGATCACGCCGGTACCGGGCAGACCGCTCGAGTTCAGGACTGTCGGGCAGGCAACGGACGTGACCCTGGTGCCGCTGCACACGCTCTTCGATGAGCGGTATGCAGTGTATTTTCGCATCACCTGACCTGCATGACCGATCCGTTGCATTCGGCGCTTCAGCGGGAATATGGTTCTCGCACACTCACTCCCGTTGCAGGCGCGAGCAGGCGATATTTCCGGGGTTGGAGGGTTGGCAGAATGGCTATTGCACCGGTCTTGAAAACCGGCGTCCGCAAGGACTTCAGGGTTCGAGTCCCTGGCCCTCCGTGCAACGCGGCGCCGAAGGAGAAATCCTTCGGCGCCGCTTCGTTTCATATGCCGACATTCACGCGGAACTGGACACTTCGCGGACGCCCGACGGACGCCCCGCTGAAGAATGATCCCTTCAGCAGGTAGTGCGAGTCGAAGAGATTCTCGACGTAAATCTGCGGGCGGATGATGGTATGCCCCGCGAGGATCGTATACCCTGCACTCGCATTCAGCACGGTGTTCGGATCCACCTTCAGGAACTGGTTCATGGCGAACAGGCCCGTCCCGAACGTCGCGCTCGGTACGTCTTCCGGCGTCAGGCCGTTCGTGAGCCCCGATCCGTACGTCGCCGTTGCGCTCACGAACAGATTGTTCGCCGAATAGGTCGCGCTGGCAACGAGCGAGATGCGCTGGTCATGGTCGAGATCGAAAAAGCCCTGCGGGTCATCGGCCGGCAGAAAGCCACCGGTGATGGGGGCATGTCCATATGCGTGAATGACGGATGCGTTGATGTAACCCGACACCGGCCCGCTCGGACGAATCTCGAGCACCGTCTCGATGCCATTCGTCACGACGGCGTTGAGGTTCACCGATGTCACAATGGCCGTTCCCGGAATCGTCGCGTCGTCGATGCCGGGGCTGCTCTCCTTGTGAAAGCCGGACACCTTGGCGACCAGTCCGGCAACCGGGAAACGATGCACCAGGCCCAGCTCGAAGAAATGATCTTTCTCCGGCAGCGTCGGCTCGGCGGCATTTCCAAGCGTCTTCGTGGTGATGGTGCGAAGCTCCTCGACGTTCGTGGGCACGAACAGACGGCCATAGTACGCAAACAGCGTCGTGGCGGGACTCGGAAAGAAATTCAGGCGGACACGCGGGCTGACCTGGCTCTGGGTGCCGGCAAACGGGGCGGTATGACGATCGTACCGCGCCCCCGTGCGGATCTCGAATTTCTCGAGCGGCGAGTACGCAAGCTGCGCATAGACGCCGGCATCGCTTCCCGTGAGGGCCGACACCGAGCCCGGACCGGGGGCGCCAGCGGCGGTGAGTGACTGAAAGCTTTCGTCACCCGTGGTGCGCT
>JAQBPY010000064.1 GCA_028287285.1 Gemmatimonadota bacterium | reverse complement strand
GCCCGTTACGGGGGGTTTTTCTCAGACACCAGGCAGTGCTATCCATATGAAGCAGAGCGAGCAGGTGGAGCAGGAAGAGCCAGTCGGGATCGTCATTTCCAGTGGTCGGGAGCAGGTGCCGGCGCCCAGGTTCAGCGCGTACGTGTGGGCGTATGGTCCGGACGACGAGCTGGAGGCGGGCGCACTGGCCGCCTGAACGAAGTGGATGCAAACGAAAGAAGCCGGCGCGAAAGCGCCGGCTTCTTTTGTATTGCACCGACGAAATACTTACTTCGCCTTCTTCGCAGACTTCTTGGCTGCCTTCTTCGCGCCCTTCTTTGCCGCCTTCTTGGCGCCGCCCTTCTTGGCGGTCGACTTCTTGGCGGTGGACTTCTTCGCGCCGGTCTTCTTGGCAGCCTTCTTTGCGCTCTTCTTTGCGGCCATGGTAATCTCCTTGATAGGAGTGAATCGCTCGATCGAACCCCCGGTGGTTCGTACGGGCCAGTGGCGCATGCGCCGAAGCGCCTTCACCACCGTGGCACGATCTCATGGCGAGACCGTGACATCATGAGACGCCGGCCTGCAGCGTCAATCGGTTTTTCAATGGTTGAACGTATTCACCGTGATGCGTGAGCCGACATCAAACGCAGTGAGCGCGCATGCGATGGCGTTTTGATTCGCCGTTGTCCGGCGACACAGCGGGGATGAACCCACGCAGTACCCGTTGCATCTGGTTGAGCTCGATGCGACGTCAATCGACATCACATCGTACATAAGAATACTCTTGCGAATATATGAACACGTGATATGACACGCAATAGTGAATCGCATTTCGCGTTTTTCTCACGCGCGCGATCCATGCATGCCGATGCGCGCGCGAACGTGACAGCGCCCACCAATCATCATTGTGCATGACATGCGCACTTCCCTCGTATGAGGTGACGAGCGATTTTTCGCTCACGTCGCGCAGCAGTGCGTGAAGATGTGCAAACCGATTCAAGTGAGGCGCAGGTGCGAGCGCTGACGAAGGATTCCGCGGGACCCGGATTCGTGCTGCGTGATGTTCCGCAGCCGGTCATTCGCGATGATGAAGTGTTGATCAGAGTTCGCCGTGCCGGCGTATGCGGCACCGATGTTCACATCTACGACTGGGATGCATGGGCGCAGGGGCGGTGTCGTCCACCATTCACGGTGGGCCACGAATTCGCGGGTGACGTGGTGCAGGTGGGCCGTCTGGTGGCCGACGTGCGCGAGGGAGATCGCGTGACGGCGGAGGGACACATCGTGTGTGGGCGCTGTCACCTCTGCCGCACGGGCAATGCGCACGTCTGCCCGAACACGACGATCATCGGCGTGGATCGCGACGGCTGCTTTGCCGACTACATCGCGATGCCGGCGTCGAACGTGTGGCATCTCGACGATGCCGTGTCGTACGAGATCGGTGGCATTCATGATCCGATGGGCAACGCATTCCATACGGCGCTGGTGGGAACGGAAATGTCCGGCAAGACAGTGCTCGTGACGGGTTGCGGCCCGATCGGCATTTTCGCGGTTGGCATCTGCAAGGCGGCCGGTGCATCCCGCATCATCGCGAGCGACGTGAATGCCACGCGCCTCAACCTTGCCCGCGCGATGGGCGCACATGACGCGGTCACCCCGGACGATGCGGAGCGGACGGTAAGGAGCGCGACGGGAGGACTGGGTGTCGACGTGGTACTCGAGATGTCCGGTGTGCCTTCGGCCATTCACCAGGCGTTCGCGCTGGTGCGCGTTGGTGGCCGAGTGCAGATGCTGGGCATCCCGGCAAAGCCGATCGAGGTGAACTTCGCGACGGAGATCATCTTCAAGGGCATCACCGTGTACGGCGTGGTGGGCCGGCGGATGTACGACACGTGGATCCAGATGACGCAGTTCCTTCGCTCCGGGCAGTTTGATCCAACCCCGGTGATCACGCATCGCTTTCCACTCGAGCAGTTCGATGACGCGATTGCGGCCATCAAGGGTGGCAGCGCGGGCAAAGTCGTCTTCGAAATAGGATGATCCATGACGCTCAATAGCGCATTCACGGCAACACTCGAGTCGAAGCTCCAGCAGCTCCGCGACGATCGCGTCTACAAACGGCTCAACTACCTGGACTCGCCGCAGGCGGCACGCGTCCAGATGGAGGGACGCGGCCAGGTGCTGATCCTGTCATCGAATAACTATCTCGGCCTTAGCGCGGAGCCTTCCGTGGTCCAGGCGAGCATCGATGCCCTGCACCGCTTTGGTGCCGGTACGGGGAGCGTGCGGTTCATATGCGGGACGTTCACGATCCACCGTGAGCTCGAGGAGACACTCGCACGGTTCGTTGGAACAGAGGCGTCAATGTCGTTCTGCTCCGCGTGGAATGCCAACGAAGGATTCACGGGAACGATGGCGGAAGAGGGCGACGTGGTGCTCTCCGATGCACTCAATCACGCGTCGATCATCGATTCCATGCGGTTGGCCAAGGCGATCACGAAGTGCCAGACCGGCGTGTACAAGCACGCCGACATGGATGATCTGCGCGCGAAGCTGGCCGCGGCAAAGGGTGCGAAGCGGCGGTTCGTGTGGAGCGACGGAATTTTTTCGATGGAGGGCTCCATTGCGCCGCTGCCTGACCTGCTGCAAATCTGCAGGGAGCACGACGCCATCCTCGTGCTCGACGATTCACACGCCACGGGCGTGCTTGGTGCGACGGGCCGTGGGACGGCGGAGCATTTTGGCGTGGTGGGAGAGGTCGACGTCATCACCTCGACGCTCGGGAAGGCGCTGGGCGGGGCGGCCGGTGGCTTCGTGGCTGGCTCGGCCGCAGTGTGCGACTACCTCACCCAGCGCTCGCGTCCCCAATTGTTCTCCAATGCGCTGCCTCCGTCCGTGGCGGGTGGTGCCATGGAGTCCGTGCGATTCATCGAGCAGAACCCCGCGCGCGTGCAGACGCTGCGCGACAACACGAAATATTTTCGGGAGCAGCTCGTGGAGTCCGGGTTCAAGCCGCTTGCCGGTGAGACGCCGATCATTCCGATCATCGTGGGAGAAACGGCGACGGCGATCCGGATGAGCGACATGATGCTGGCGGAAGGCGTGTTCGTCACGGGCTTCGGCTTTCCGGTGGTGCCGCAGGGTGAGGCGCGCATCCGCTGCCAGGTATCGGCAGCACATTCAAGGGACGACCTGGATGAAGCAATTGCGGCATTCGTGCGTGTGGGGCGCACGCTGAAGCTGGTCTGAGGTACTTGCTTGCAAAAACATTGGCGACCATTGGCCGACTGTAGTTCCTTTGGTGCGCCGACGTGTGACCGAACGCCCATGATCCTCGTCTCAGGCATGTGCCGGCAGCCGCAGGCGGTTGCCGGCCAAGCTCTCCTTTCTCGAGGTTTTCCAGTTATGCGACTCCTCCGTATCTCGGCGATGGCCGTTGGCCTGGCCGCGCTGGTCTCCCAATCGGGTGCGGCGCAGGAAGGACGGCAATTCAAGGATGCGTGGTTCTGGGGTGCGAAGGCCGGCATGTTGTCGTACGCCTCCGCGACGACGACGAACGGCGGCGCCCCCCTCGTTGGCGGCGAGTGGCTGATCACACGGACGAATGGTGGGCTCTACGTGAGTTACGACCAGGCGTTCTTCAACACCTTTGGCGGCTTCGTGGACCGGGATCCCGACAGCGTGTTCGTACGGAACGTGAAGATCAAGAACATGCGACGTTTCACGATGGCGGGCATGGCGTTCCCGTGGCAGTCGAACAAGTTGCACCCGTACGTGGGGCTGGGCCTTTCGTTCAACCAGATCGCGGGTACGTCGCTGGTTGGAAGCTTCGTGAATAGCACCCGCCAAGCGATCGCGGTGGACAGCGTGCAGTCGAAGAAGACAGGGGTGTCGCCCATCTTCATCGCGGGAGTGCAGGCGCGGTACAACCCGGCGTCGCTGTTCATTCAATCCACGGTGTCGCCAATCCAGTCGTCGTTCTTCCTGGCCAATCCCACGAGCTCGCAGTCGTTCAACTTCTCGCTCGAGGTTGGCGTGCGGTACAACGTGGGCAGCTCGATCGACAGGGCGCGCTAGGACGAAAGCGGGTCCTTCGCGTTGCCCGAGGACGCCGGACGGGCGCGCGAGACGTACGGATCATCCTTCACGAAAAACCTGAGCGGCCAATCGGCCGCTTTTGTTATTCCGATACGTGGCGTCACCACCACGTTGTTGTCGGGAACGGGTGTACCGGCGCGGATCACGAGCGGCCCGTTGCGAAGTGAGGTGCCGTTCATCGCGCCGGTGATGCCCATGGCCTGACAGAGCTTGCCCGGGCCGTTGGTGAGATCCACTTCGCGCTTGCTGCGCACCCTGCGCGCCCGCATGAGATCGACGCCGGCGATGGGATGCACGGCACGAATGAGCACAGCGGAGCCGTGCCCCCGCTCGCGCGTCACGGCATTGACGCACCAGTACATGCCGTAGATGAAATACACGTACGCCAGACCCGGCGGACCAAATAAATGCGTGGTGCGCGCCGTCAGACCGGCGGCGGCATGGCACGCCGGATCCTCGGGCCCGGTATAGGCCTCCGTTTCCACAATGACGCCCTGCGTTACGCCCTCGGCGGTCGTGCATTGCAGCACTGCGCCGAGCAGCTCCTTGGCGACGATTTCGGTGGGGCGATCGTAGAACGTTGCCGGAAGTGGCGGCCCCACACGAAAACGCCGCGCGGTGGGCGCGGCGTTTCGTGTCATGCCTTCTTTGCGCGCGGCCGCTTGGCCACGGCCTTCTTGGCCGGTGGAGGCGCAACCTTGGCTTTCGCCTTGACGGTCACCTTTTCGACGACCGCTTTTGGTTTTTCTGCAGCGGCCGTTTTCTTGGCGGCGGCCTTGGCCGGGGCACGGCCCTTTGCGGGGGCCTTGGCGGCGGGTGTTTTTGCGACAGCCGTTTTTGCAGCGGGCGCGCTCACAGCCGGTTCAACCAAAGGTGCGGCCGGAGGAGCAGGTGCGACTGGTGCGACGGCTGCCGGAGCAACTGCCGCGGACACCGGTGCGGGAGCGGTTGGGGTGGATGACGATGCGGCGTTGATGCCGCTCGTGGATGGTCCAACCACGCCGATGCTCAGGAGACCTGCCGGCGGTGCGCCTGGACGTCCACTGCGGCCACGAACGCTGCCAGCGCCCCGTGGACCCATACCGCGCGTCGCAGGTGCCGCTGCGACGACGGGCGGAGCGTTGGTGATCGCCGTCTTCACCAGCTGATCGGCGACCGATTCCGCTTCGGCAACACGGGCAACCTCGAAGTCGTCGCCGCGGCGGCGAAGGTCGATGATGTCGTTGTCGTGTGCATCCTTGAGAATGCGCGGGAAATTGCGATCGCTCAGGCTTTCGCTGTCCCGACCGAGCAGCTCGCGGGCCTTGGCGCGAATGACGCTGGCACGAACGGCAGCATCGCCACTCACGAGGGCCGCGACCGTGCGCTTGAGCAGATCGAATGCCTCATCGCGTGTAAGACGCTCGCCCGTGAGGCCAATGGTCTCGGCGACGTCCGCTGAACGCGTGGGTGCGGCCGGGGGCCGGACACGCGGCGCGGCATCGATTGGCGCAGCCGCGGCAACGGGCGTGACTTCGCGCACCGGCTCAGGCATATCGAGCGATGCTGCCTCGTCGGTGAGCGCGGCGACTTCGCCATCAACCGGTGACGGGCGCGGGCGATCATCGCGATCGCGACCGCGGCCCCGGCGTCCACGACGTCCGCGGCTTGGCTTCTTGTCGTCGATGCCTGCGATTCCTGCGACGGCCGGCGTCTCGACGCGCGCGGCTTCGTCGGCAGCGGCATTTTCGGCCGCGCGTGCGTCGCCCTTGGCGCCGCTCGGCAAGCCGATTTCGAGCTGTCCGTTCTCGAGCTTCGTGGCCGACAGCAATCCGCGCTGCACGGCATCCTGCACGAAGCGCGAGAACTTGGACATGCCCAGATCTTTCTCGTCGAACGTGGGGTCGATCTCCTGCATGACCTGCTTGAGGCGATCGGAGCGCATGACGTCGCCGTTGCGCTTCATGCGGTTGACCGACTCGGTGACGAGCTCCCACGCGTCCCACTTCTTTGCGGGCTCTTCGTCGGTGGTCTTGACGAGGCCGGCGAGCGCGTTGTAGCTGTAATACTCGTCGCAGTTCATGACGAGCAGATCGCTCGACGACTCCTTGATGCCCACGCCGATGACGTACTTGCCGTACTCCTTCAGCTTGGTGACGAGCGATGCGAAGTCGCTGTCGCCGGAAAGGAGGATGTACGTGCCGATCTCCGGCCGCGTGAACACCAGCTCCATGGCATCGACGGCGAGGCGGATGTCGGTGGCGTTCTTCTTGGACGTTCCATACGCCGGCGCCATGATCATGTCGATGGACGACTCGGCGAGGGGGACGACGTACTGCGGGTAGCGGCGCCAATCGGCATAGGCACGCTGCACGGCGACCTTGCCCTTGATGATGTCCGACCCGAGGAGCGTGCGGAGCTCCTTGCCGAGGTCGGAGCGGATTCCCATCGTGACGTTGTCGAAGTCGATGAGGAGGGCGGCGTTTGGTGCGTGCATGGGCGGCGCGTAGTTGGCCGACTGGGCGTGAGGCGCTGTGAAGGCCTGGGGCCCGCGGTGGATGAGCGCGCCGCCTGAGCGCGACGGTACATTCCGCGAATTGCGTGAATTCATTCTGTCCCTTGCGTCGGATGACGCATGGCGTGTGTGCGGACGCTCTTCGAAGCGAAGGAGGCGCCCGTGCTCGCGTCGCGGTGGTGGCCGGCCAGCGCGACATGGGGTCGGCGAGCACGGGGGTCAACGCGTGGAGCGATTGTGCGCGGTGCGCACGTACACCGGCTCGCCCCACTGCGCGGAAGCGCAGTCAAACCAGGGCGGCACCGATCACGCCGTCACCGACTGTGACTGGTCACCCCTGGCGCCGCGGGCTCGAGAGCTCGCGCCTCCCTGAATGGCCAGCTTGAAAGATACCATCCCGGGATTCAGTCCGTAACCCTCGTCCTGCCGAGGTCGCTGTCCGTGCCGGATGGACGACATTGTATACTAGAGCCTGTGAAGCACGTCGGATTTCGGGCCCGCCTCTTTCTGATTCTCCTGGGCTTCGCGCTCATACCGACGATCGTCCTGTCGGTTGCGTGGGAGCTGACGGTGGTGCGCGCGCTGCCGTTGCTGGGCAGCACCCACGCCATGGAACAGATCTCCGCCACGGGCAAACTGGCGATTGCCGCAGCGAGGAGCGCGCCGCTCACACCGGCGCAGCAGCATGCGTTGGACGAGCACGACAGGGCGCTCCGCGACGGGCTGCTGAACTCGAACCAGATGGCGTACCTGATGTCCCATCGGGCGCCGTTCGCGGCGGGCGCGGTGGCGCTCGTCGCCTGCGTGCTGCTGACGGTGGTCGCCTCCCGAGTGGCCGGCCATCTGAGCCGGAACCTGAGTCGTCCACTCAGTGAGCTCGTTGGCTGGACTGCGACGATCGAGCGTGGCGAGCCTCTCCCCGACGTTCCACCGCGGAAAGGCGCGCCGGAGTTCGTGGTGCTCCGGAACCGCATGCGCGAGATGTCGATCGAGCTGCGCCTGGGGCGCGTTCGCGCGCTGGAAGCGGAGCGGGCCACGGCACTCCGCGAATCGGCACGACAGGTGGCGCACGAGCTCAAGAATCCCCTGACGCCGATTCGCTTCGCGATTGCCAAGCTTCGCCGCGATGCGCCGGAATCGTTGGCGGAAACGGTGGACGTCCTGGAAATCGAATCGAAGCGGCTCGAGGAGATGGCGCGAAGCTTTGCGCAATTTGGCCGGCTTCCGGAGGGGCCGCAGGCGCCGGTGGACCTTGGCGAAATGGCGCGCAGTGTCGCACGAACGGCCCTGCCCCCTGATCGCACCGTGACCGTGGACGTAGACGACGACGTGCCAATGGTGCCGGGCCATGTGGATGCACTTGGGCGGGCGCTGACGAACCTGTTGTTGAATGCACTCGAATCGAGCTTGCCGGGCTCGCCCATCGGGGTGGGCATCGAGCGTACGCAGCGCGACGGCAGGGAGATGGTGCAGGTGACGGTGCGCGACGAGGGTGCCGGCATCACGGCTGAGCGCATGGTGCGTATCTGGGAGCCATACGTGACGCACAAGGCGGGAGGAACGGGGCTTGGCCTGGCGATCGTACGCCAGACGCTGCTCGCACACGGCGGCTCCGTCGAAGTGGAAAGCTCGGTAGGACAGGGTACGACGATGCGACTACTACTTCCGGTGGAGACACCGGAGCCCACACGAACCGCGACGCATGATTAATCCACCGCTCATTCCGATTATTTTCGTCGCCGTCAAGCGCAACGCACCATCTGGTGCGGGCGAGCCCGGGTAGGGCACGCGCGTGTCGAGCGTCCTGATCGTCGATGACGAGCCGAACATCCGCCGGATGGTCGGCGCCCTGCTTGCGAGCGAGGGCTATGAAGTTCGTGATGCCGCCGAGGGTACGGTAGGTCTCGCGCGTGTGGCAGAGAGCTGTCCTGACGTGGTGCTGCTCGACCTGATGATCCCGGGAGAGCTCGACGGTCTTGCGACGCTTGCCCGGCTGCGCGAGACCGTGCCGGACGTGCCGGTGATCATGATGAGCGGCAAGGCGGGCTTGAGCGATGCGGTCAAGGCCACGAAGCTCGGTGCCTTCAACTTTCTCGAGAAGCCGCTGTCGCCCGAAGGTGTTCTGCTCGCGCTGGCCTCGGCGCTGGAGCTGCGGCGCGTACGCCGTGAAGCGCGAACACTGCGCGAAGACCTGGGTCTCGCGGGTGAGATGATCGGGACCAGCCCGGCGATGACGCACGTGCGTGAAATGATTGCGCGCATCGCGCCGACGGATGCGCGCGTGCTCATCACCGGTGATTCCGGCACGGGCAAGGAGCTCGTGGCCGCGGCGATTCATTTCGGGAGCGCGCGGCGTGATCGTCCATTCGTGCGTGTGAACTGCGCGGCCATTCCGCGCGACCTCGTGGAGAGCGAGATGTTCGGGCATGAGAAGGGTGCATTTACCGGCGCAACCGACCGCCGCATAGGCCGCTTCGAGCTTGCGCACACCGGCACGCTGTTCCTGGATGAAGTGGGTGACCTGGGACTCGAGGCGCAAGCGAAGCTCCTGCGCGCCATCGAGGCGCAGGAGATCGAGCGTGTGGGGGGAGGCAAGCCCATTCGGGTGGACGTTCGCATCGTGAGTGCAACGAACCGTGATCTTGCGCGCGCCGTCGCGGATGGCGCGTTTCGCGAGGACCTGTTCTTTCGCCTCAACGTGATTCCGGTCGAAGTGCCGGCACTGCAGGAGCGGCCCGGCGACATTCCCGAGCTCGTGGCGCACTTCTCGGCAATGCATCACGCACGCACCGGGCGCCGAGCGCCCAAGTGGACGCCGGCCGCGCTCAGCCTGTTAGCGAGTTATCGCTGGCCGGGCAATGTGCGTGAGCTCGCGAACATCGTCGAGCGTCTGGCCATTCTGCACGAGGGCGGTGACGTGGACGAGCGGCACGTGCGCTCGGTGATCAACATGGACGGTGGCATTCGCAGAGCCGAGGAGCCACTACCCGATGCCTTCGCACCTGATCAATCGCTGACGGATACGCTCGACGCGCACGAACGCATCCTGATCGTGCGTGCCTTGTCGGCTGCCGGCGGCAATATTGCCGAGGCGTCCCGTCGGCTCAAGACAGATCGTGCAAACCTGTATCGGCGGATGCGGAGGCTCGGCATTCCAGTGGGCGACGAATGAAGCGATTTCTTTTCGCGTGCTGGCTGCTCGGAGCGCCTGCCATCGCGGCGGCACAGCAGCGTGACACGCTCGTGAATGTACTTCCACGCGACGTTGCGCTGGAAGTGGTTGCGCTGTTCAACGCCACCACGTTGCTGCGTACGACATCGTCGTTGAACATCGAAGCCGCGCGAACGATCTCGGGAGATGTCGCCGTGCTCAACGGACCGGTGGTCATTGCCGGCCACGTGACGGGGCGCGTGCTCGCGATCAATGCGGACGTCGAGCTGCTCGCGGGCGCTCGCATCGATGGAGACCTGCTGGTCGTCGGTGGTGAAGTTGATGGACGTACGCGCGCGCGGATAGGCGGCGAGATTCGCGTGTACCATCCGCCGCTGCACTTCACGCAGGACGGTGAGCAGCTCATGGCGTCGCTGGATGACGAGCAGAATGACCAGTGGTGGCGGCGCTGGGAGCGTCGCGGCCGTCGCAACTTCAATACGCTCGAGATCGCGAATGGCGGCGTGTACAATCGCGTGGAGGGACTGCCGGTGGTGGTGGGGCCCGTGCTGTATCGCGATCAGGGATGGGGGTATCTCAAACTTGCCACAGCGGCCATCCTGCGGACGGCGAGCAGCTTCTCGGGCGACAATGCGGACGTCGGGCACGACGTGCAGGGCGAGATCCGCATCGGGCGGCAGTACGGGGTGACGTTGGGCGGACGGCTGTTTGACGTGGTGGAAGGCATCGAGCAGTGGCAGCTCTCCAACTCGGAAGTAGGGCTGGCGTCGTTCCTGTTTCATCGCGATTACCGCGACTACTTCGAGCGGCACGGCGGACGGGTACAGGCGGCGCTCCGCGCAACGGAGAATGCCGACCTGACGATCAGCTACGGCGACGAACGCTGGAGCTCCCGCGCCACGCATGATCCCTTCGCGTTGTTCCACAACGGTGCGACATGGCGCGTGAACCCGCTCGTGGACGATGGGCGGATGCACGTGGCGAATGCAACATTGCGTGTGGACACGAGGAACGATGATTTCAACCCGTGGGCGGGTTGGTATCTCCTGGCCGACTTCGAGCGCGGAACGGGGCACCTGGACGTACTGGCGCCCACGTCGGCAGGGGTGCGACGGATCACGACGGACCTCACGAGCTATCAGCGTGGCTTTGTCGATGTACGCCGATACAACCGGCTCGGACCCACGGCTGCGCTCAACCTCCGGGTGGTCGCAGGCGGCTGGCTCAGCGGAGATCCCCTTCCGCTGGAGCGCCGTCTCTCCATCGATGGCCCGGGAACCGTGCCCGGTTTTGATTTTCGTGTCACGGGAGGCACGGACGTCGGCACGTGCGCCATCGGCGCGCCTTTACCCGGACGTCCGGCACAGTGCGAGCGCATTGCCCTGGCGCAGCTGGAGTACCGCAGCGACATCAGACTCTCCTCGACGGGGGGCCATTCGGACAAGCGGCACGTGCGATTTCGTGCGGACGGCGCGTGGGTGTTCTTTGCGGACGCAGGCCGCGGCTGGCTCGTGAATGCACCGGGCAGCACGTTGAACTACGGACGTCTCGAGCTGCCTCCGCTCTCCTCCTATCGCACCGACATCGGCGGCGGGCTGGACTTCGATCAGTTCGGCGTCTACCTCGCAAAGGCGCTCTCCGTGCCCCAGGAGCCTGCCAACGTTTTCGTTCGCATCCGGCACCGTTTCTAGGAGATGAAACGGCCCGGGCGCGCCATGGCGCGGCTGATACTGGCTGCGATGTTCATCGGCGCGCCGATGCACGCACAGCGCGCGCCGAAACTGGAGGTCACCCCGCCTTCCAGCGCGAGCGACGCGGGCGCGATGGTGACGTCACTGAATCTCTTTGCGGAGCCGGACATGCGCGATCTGGTGCGCAGCAGCTTTCCTGCGTCGCTCCGATTCCGGCTGGAGCTGTGGCGAGAGGGACGTCTCTTTCACGACCTGGAAGGCCAGTTTCAGTGGGACCTCATCATCCAGTATGATCCAACGTCCGAACGCTATCACCTCATCCGGCGGCTCAACGGAAAGCTCGAGGATCTTGGCAGCTTTGCCACGCTGGCCACGGCACAGATGGTGCTCGAAACGCCGATGAAGACCACGCTCGTGCCTGAACGTGCAGGCGCGCGCTACTACTACACGATTGCGCTCGACATCGAGGCGTTGTCGGTGAGCGACATGGATCAGCTGGCGCGCTGGCTGCGCGGCGTGCGCAGCGGGCCGGCGCCGTCGGCGGTGAGCAGCGGGCTTCGCACGCTGATCCTGCGTATGCTGGGTGGTGAGAAGCGGCGGTACAGGGACAAGAGTCCCACGTTCCTGTGGGATAAGTGAAAGAGCAGGTCCTTCGCTACGCTCGAGGACGACAAAAGGCAGCTACTCCGCGGCTGCCTCGAGATGCTCCAGTCCCACAGTCCTTTGCGCGTGGCCGAGCGCATCCGGATGGATGCGGTGCTCCAGGGCCTCGAGCTGATGGAGGATCGCGTCGCCGTAAAAGGTGCGGATGTAGCGCGCCTGGGTTTGCGTAAGACGACGCACGGCCCATGAGAGATGCACGAAATGCGGCTCCACGGGATGCGTGAGCGGATGCATGCCGATTTCGTTAGGCAGCCTGTTCCCCTTGCGAGTGTTGCACGGCGAACAGGCCGTCACGACGTTGTTCCAGTCGTTCTTGCCACCGCGCGACATGGGGATCACGTGATCGCGCGTCAGTGATTCGCGGGGCCGGAGCTCGATGGCCGGACGTCCGCAATACTGACAGCGATAGTGATCGCGCGCAAAAAGAAACGTGTTGGTGACCTGCCGCCTGAAACGGCGCGGTACGTGAATGAACTTGGTCAGGCGGATGACCGCCGGCCGAGGCATGGTGAGGCGCTCGGAGCGAACGACGCGGTCGGCCTCGGACTCGACGATTTCTGCCTTGCCGTCGATAACGAGACGAAGCGCCCGACGCATGGGAACCATGGTCAGGGGCTCAAATGACGCGTTCAATGCCAGACATCCGACGATCAATCGTCCCTCCGGCGCAATGCAACCTTACAAAGTTATGGCCGTGTCATGGCGCCAACAAGAGACCGCTTCACCGCAGCGGCTCCGCCGCGAGCCATTCCTGGAGCCGGTTGGCTGTCTCCTGCACCCGGGCAGGAAGGTCCTCGTCGGCGTTTACGAGGCGACGGTTGCGCACCAGAACGGTACCGGCCACGGCGACGACGTCAGCCCGCTTGCCGGCGAGGGCAAAAATCAGGGCGGCAACCGGATCGTGAACCGGGCCACGATAGCGATCGATGCGGAAGGCAGCAAAGTCCGCAGACTTGCCCACGTCCAGCGACCCGGTTTCATGTGCGATGCCGAGGGCCCGCGCGCCGCCCAGCGTGGCCAGCTCGAGGGCGTTTGAGGCCATCAGCGCCTCATGACGTCCCGCATGCGCATTCGCGACGAGTGCGGCGAGACGCGCTTCATCGAGCATATCCATGCGGTCGTTGCTCGCAACGGAATCGGTTCCGATGCCGACTCTGATATGTGCGTCGAGAAACGCCGACAGCGGCGCGATCCCGTGACCGAGTTTCGCATTGGAGGCGGGACAATGCGCCACGGCGCAGTCGTACATCCTGATCGCGTTGATGTCCTCCGTGTCGACGCGGACACAATGGATGAGCAGCGGATTCGCCTCGAGGACACCCAGCTTTTCCAGAAGGGCGATTGGCGTGCGGGCTCGTGGCTCGACCGCGATTCCGCGCGCACGAAGCCCCGCGGCAAACGCCCCCGCTCCCTCCGCGACGAGATCCGACTCCGCCGCACTTTCGGCAATGTGAACGGCCATGGGGAGCCGATTATCGCGCGCGTACTTCGACGTCGCCCGAAAGAGATCGTCGGACACGGTATAGGGCGCATGTGGCGACACGCCGACCTTCACGAGGTCCGTTGCGCGTGTCTGCATTTCTGCGACACGCTCGATGAGCCCGCGCATCATCTCATCGGCAACAAGCGGATCGGGACCGAACACCTCTCGATAACAGATCCCGCGAACTCCCGATTCGAGCATCGCGTCGAAACCGGCGCCGGTGTCACCGGTATCCGCGAACGTGGTGACGCCGTGCAACAATCCCTCGCACACCCCAAGTCGCGCCGCGTCGAGCAGCATGTCCGACGTGAGCACCGCGCGCCGCGCAAAGGTGAGCCGAAGAATCCACTCGCGAAAACCAAGGCCATCGAGGAACCCACGCATCGCCGTGAGCTCGAGATGACAGTGCGCATTCACCAGGCCCGGCACCAGAATCACGTTGCCGAGGTCGACGTCGTCATCACCTGGCGGCGCATCCGCCCTCGGCCCGACGAACGTGATACGTCCCTGCTCTTCCACCAGCGTGCCGTTCCCGATTGCCGGTGAGGACACGGGGCAGATCCAGCGCGCGTGATAGCGTGTCACGCGTCGAATGCGCCGGTGCGCGAGCCGTGACGTGTTGGGTCGTACAGATCATCGTCGCACACGCCCAGCCGGCGCGCCAACGCGAGTGGCACCGCGATGTTCGCGACCTGGTCCGGACGGTGGCCATCCGAGCCAAGCGAAAGCCGAACCCCCGATTCCATCATGCGGCGCACGAGACGCTCGTGGGGCGGATAGCGCGCCGAGATCTCGAACACCAATGCATTGGCGAGGCACGCGTGGACTGCACGCTCCTCGAGGGCTTCCGTCCACAACTCGTGTGGGTCGAGCTCACGGAATGGCGGCGGCACGAGCGTAGGATGCGCAAGAATGTCGACGGGCATATCCGTGGCGAGCGTCTCCATGGACGAGACATGCGCCTCCATGTAGACGGCGGCTGTGAGCTCAGCCGGGAGCTGAGCGGAGAATGCCCGAAAGAACGAACCGTTAGCGAGCCGGATGCTGTGCAGCGAGCCAAGGCGATGGGTAAAACGCCGGACGACGTGCGCCGGCAGCTCTCGCCAGAGTGCATCATGCCAGCAGAACTCGCCGCCGCGGAGTACATCGTACGACTCGAGTGCATCGAGATAGCGCTCGATCGACTCAACAGACCCGAGCGTGGTTGGCGCGTCACGCGAAATATGATCACTCACCGAGCCCCGCACGCCCAGCGACTTGGCGCGTGCGACCACCTGAGCCACCGTCATTGACCCATCCGAGTGCGTGGAATGGGCATGGCAGTCGGTGGGGCGCCAGCTCATGGCCGGCCTGGGATGGCGAATGGGTTCGTGGAGTCGCGGCGCACGCGTGCCGTGTCGATCTGCGTGCGCGGTGTAGCGCGCGGTATCGGAGCGGCGCCCGGAACGACCATCGCACCGGGTGTTGTGCGACGTGCAGTGTCGCGGGAGATGATCGGATTGTTGGGACGCGGAATGGCGAACGGCGTGGTGTCGGGAACGACGACGCCCGGGACGGGCGGAGCAACAGGAACTGCGGGCGTGCACATCATCGTTGGATCGGTTCCCGCGATGAAGTATTCCGTGACCGGGCCGGGACATCCCGGTGCGTACAGTGAGCCGCTCACAGGATCGATCTGGCGGCTCACGATGCCTTCCGGACGCGGCCAATCGGGCGGAGCGGGCTTGCGGCGATATACTTCACGCATGAAGGATGTCCAGGCGGGTGCGGCGAGAATGCCTCCCTGCGCGTTCGTCTTGATCTTGCCGGGCCTGTCGAGGCCCATCCATACGCCGGCAACGAGGTCCGACGTGTAGCCGATGAACCACACGTCGGCACCGTCGTTGGTCGTACCGGTTTTTCCGCCCGCGGGATAATTGAACTGGCTCCCCACGGAACTCGCCGCGGTGCCGCGCTGAATGACGTCCTTCATCATGCTCACCATCAGCCATGCTTCTTCGGACGACAGCGCCTGCGCGCGCGCGGGCGAGGGATCCCAGAGGATGTCCCCCTTCGAGTTCTCGACGCGGACGATGGCGGTGGGACTGGAACGCGTGCCGAGGGTGGCGAAAACGGAGTACGCCGAAATCATCTCGATGGGATAAACGTCGGCGGCCCCGATGTTGATGGACGGGTACGGCGGGATGGGCGTGGTGAGACCGAATTTGCGGGCCATGTCGATGACGCTTTCTTCACCAAGCTCCATGCCGACCTTGACGGCGATGATGTTGCGCGACTGATAGAGACCGCGCCGCATGGGCATCATGCCCTCGAACTTCATGTCGTAGTTCTGCGGAGTCCAGTTGCTGCCGTCGGCCTGCGGAACCGTGACGGGCGAATCGTCTACCAGATACGACGGCGCGCGCCCGTGCTGAACCGCATCGGAGTAGACGATGGGCTTGAAGGTGGAACCGGGCTGGCGGAGCGCCTGGGTGGCGCGATTGAATTTCGAGTCGTCGAAATCGCGTCCGCCCACGAGCGCTCGAACGGCACCGGTGCGGGGGTCCATCGCTATGAAAGCGCCCTGGAGATACGGCGAATTTGCAGCCGCCGCCTCACCGACGCGCTCCGAGGCTTTGGAGAGATACGACTCGAAGGACGGATGGTTGTATGCGCCATACTTCCCCGATTCGATGTTGCGCAGCTGATTCTCGAGCGCGCGTTCGGCGGCGGATTGAAGGTCGACGTCGAGCGTGGTGTAAACCTTGAGTCCTTGCTCGTAGAGTTTCTGGCCGAACTGCGCCTCGAGCTGCTGGCGCACCCACTCCACGAAATACGGCGCGACGTCACCCGCTTCGGACTTTCGCGCAAGCTGGAGGGGATATGCGGAAGCGAGGCTGGCGTCGGCGTCACTGATTGCGCCCTGTGAGCGCATCAGCTCGATGACGGTGTTGCGACGCTGAATGGCGCGCTCGGGAAAACGACGCGGATTATAGCGCTCTGGGGCCTTGGGCAGGCCGGCCAGTGTGGCGGCCTCCGCGAGGTTCAGGTCGCGCGCCGACTTGCCGAAGTAGCGTTGCGAGGCTGTTTCGACGCCGAAGGAGCCGTTGCCCAGCGAGATCTGGTTGAGATAGAGCTCGAGGATTTTTTCCTTTGGATATTTCGCCTCGATGGCCCGCGCGACCTTGGCTTCCTTCAGCTTGCGGACGAGGGATTTTTCGCGGGACAGCCGCTCGGGGAAGATGTTTCGGGCGAGCTGCATGGTGATCGTGGAAAATCCTTCGGCGAAGCTGCGACGTTTGACGTCGGCCCAGAGCGCGCCGGGAATGCGCAGGAAGTCGACACCGACGTGCGAGTAGAAGCGCTTGTCTTCGGTCTGGACGAATGCATTCTGGACGAGGGGCGGAATCTGGTCGAGCTTGAGGAGGGTCCGTCGCTCGAGGCCCAGCTCGGCAATGAACCGCCCATCGGCCGCGAACAGCTTCGACGTCTGCCTGGGCTGATACTCGTCGAGTACGTCCACCGACGGGCACGCCCCCGCTCGGCAGACCAGCGACCAGCTCGCGTAGGCGAATCCGCCAACGAATGCGCAGCCGAAGGCGAGGATGACACCGAGGCCGCGAGAGAGCTTCGGATATTTGCGGCGAAAATTCCTGGAGAACGGAAAGTACATCGGCGGTCGAAGGAGAGCGGTGGCCGGGCGACGGACGTCGCCCAAGACCTCACTCGGGAACGTTAATGCGCGGCGACAGAGTCCACCAAGGCGCATTCACTGACAATTGAGACCTCAGCAGTCTATTTTTGTGCCATGCAGACAACCGGAGTGCTCGACGAGCTCGAGTGGCGGGGGCTGGTATACCAGCGGACGGAGGGCGTGGCGGACCTTCTCTCGAACGAAGGGGCGTCGGCCTACATCGGGTTTGACCCCACCGGAAGCAGCCTGCATGTGGGCAGTTTGCTGGTCATCATGATTCTCGTGCATCTGCAGCGCCACGGCCACCGCCCGGTGGCGCTGGTGGGTGGTGGCACGGGCATGATCGGCGACCCCAGCGGCAAAACCGTCGAGCGCCAACTCCTGACCACGGAGCAGGTTGCAGCGAACACGGCGGCAATTCGCGCCCAGCTCGAGCGATTCCTGGACTTTTCGGGGCCGAGCGCGGCGCGAATGCGCAATAATGCGGATTGGCTGACGGCGTTGTCGCTGGTCGATTTCCTGCGCGACA
Source organism: Gemmatimonadota bacterium (assembly GCA_028287285.1). Classification (GTDB taxonomy): domain Bacteria; phylum Gemmatimonadota; class Gemmatimonadetes; order Gemmatimonadales; family Gemmatimonadaceae; genus AG11. The sequence continues at coordinate 25,173 of JAQBPY010000064.1, read as the reverse complement.
CGGGGAAGCATTTCACCGTGAACTACATGCTGCAGAAGGACTCGGTGAAATCCCGCATGGATGCAGGCATTTCGTTCACGGAGTTCTCGTACATGCTGCTGCAGGCGTACGATTTCATGGAGTTGCGTCGGCGAGACGGCGTGACCCTGCAGCTGGGCGGCAGCGACCAGTGGGGCAATATCACGGCGGGGATCGAGCTCATTCGACGTGTTGACGGGGCGGAGTCGCACGGCTTGACGGTGCCGCTCGTCACGAGCTCATCCGGGACAAAGTTCGGCAAGACGGAAGCCGGCGCCGTGTGGCTGGATGCCGAGCGGACGTCGCCCTATGCGTTCTACCAGTTCTGGCTCTCCACGGAAGACCGCGACGTCGGGCGATACCTGCGGTTTTTCACGCTGCTACCGCGTCCGGTGATCGAGGAGCTGGAGGCCGCCGTGCTTTCCGCGCCGGAGCAGCGCGTGGGCCAGCGCGAATTGGCGCGCGACGTAACGCGTCGCGTTCATGGCGAGCCGGCGTTGCTGGCTGCCGAGCAGGTGTCCGGATTCTTTTTTGGCGGGCTGGATCCGTCGGAGTTGTCCAGTGACGCGTTCGCCATTCTTCGCGCGGAGGCGCCCTTTGCGCAGGTTGATGCGGGGACCGTATTGAGTGAGGGATCGTCCGAGACCTTCGACGTCCTCAAGCTGTTGACGATGTCGGGGCTTGCGGCCACGAATGGCGCGGCAAAGCGGCTGCTCGAGCAGGGGGGCGTTTCGGTGAACAAGCGCAAGGTTGCGGCGTCCGAGCGGCATGTGGCTGTCAGTGGCGCGACGCTAAGCGGCGGCTATGTGGTCGTGGGCAAGGGCAAGCGGGATTTCGCGCTGCTCAAGGTCGGGGGCTAAAAGAAAGAGCGGGTGTCGGGTTATCAGTAACAGCGTTAACAACGTGCATACGGCGTTTACAATGCGTCCAGTGTGCGTGCGATGTCGTCAGCGGTGGTATAGCAGTGGGGCGCAAGGCGAATCGTGCCCTCGCGAACGGAGTGAATGATGCCAGCCCGTTCCAGGCGAGCGCCGGTGACTGCTGCGTCGGCGGGACGAACAGATGCAATGCCAGCGTGGCGTTCGATCCGGCTCACGGTCTCGATGTCTTTTTCGCGCGCTCCTTGGAGCAGCTGCTGCGCTGACTGATGGATATGCGTTGCGACATTTGCAATGCCCAGGTCGCGCAAGAGCTCGAGGCTCGCCGCCATTCCAGCGAAGTCCTGGTAGGCGAGTGTGACCTGCTCGTAGCGGCGCGCGTTGTCACGCCAGGTGAGATCATAGTCGACCAGCCGGCGGAAGTCGTCGGAGTCACGCACGCCCATCCAGCTTACAGGCTGCGGCGTCAGCATCCGGAATATGTCGCGCCTGACATACGTAAAACCCGTTCCCCAGGGCGACAGCAGCCACTTCTGTCCGCCGCAGGCAAGTACATCGATGCGCGTGCGGGCGAGGTCGAGCGGCAGCGCGGGAAGCGCCTGGATTGCATCGACGACAAGGAAGACGTCGCGCTTGCGGCACTCTGCGCTGAGACGATCGAGGTCCGCCACGATGCCGGATGCGAAGCCTGCCCAGGACACGGACAAGGCGCGCACCCCTGGCCGGTGGAGCGCGGCGACGAGTGCATCTTCATCGAGAACGCCGTTGCGGAGTGGAACCACATGTACGGTGAAGCCGCGCGACTGTGCCGCGGCGAGCCACGGATACATGTTCGCCGGAAATTCCCCGTCGGAGACGACGACTTCATCCCCCACGCCAAGCGGAAGGCCCCACGCCGCGAGGTTGATGCCCGCGCCGGTGTTGATGGCGAGGGCGATCTCGCTCACGTCAGCGTTGGTCATTCCCGAAATCAGCGTGCGGCACTTGTCCAGTATCCCGAACTGATCGTCAAAGCCGACGGTTTGCGGCATCGCGCGACGTCGAACGAAATCGATCTGGGCGTCGACGGAGCACTGTGGCGACGGGCCGGTGCTCGCGGCATTCATGTAGATGGTGTCGCCGGCGTTCATCCATGCGAACTGCTCACGGCGAAGGCGGTCGGGATCGAGTGGCGACACGGGGTTCCGGGGAGTGAAGGTATTTCCCGACACTCGCTACGCTCGTGCGGGATGACAGGACTGGGGCTACGCTCGTGCGGGATGACAGGGCCGGGCTGCGGTCGCGTGGGATGACAGGGCCGGGGCTACGGTCGCGCGGGATGACAGAACCCGGATGCCAGCGCCTACGTGCGCGGAAGCTCCATGGCCTTGCTCGCGTGCCGCGGGTCCAACGCATCACGCAACGCATCGCCAAGAAGGTTGAAGCCAAGCACCGCAGCACCAATGGCCAGGCCGGGCGCCAGCGAAGTCCAGGGCGCATTGCGCAGCTGATTCAGGTCGCGGCCATCGGCGATCATCGAACCCCAGCTCGGTGTCGGGGGCTGGACACCAAGGCCGAGGAACGACAGCGCCGACTCCGCCATGATGGCGGCGGCAACGCCGAGGGTCACGGCGATGAGTACGGGCGCAATGACACCTGGAAGCACGTGTCGCAGCACGACGCGCGTGTCGCCGGCGCCCAGCGCTCGCGATGCATGCACGTACTCGAACTGCCGGACCACGAGCACCTGCCCGCGAACGAGACGAGCCATGCTCGCCCACCCTACGATGCCGATGGTGAGGAACACCACGCCAAGGGACGGCTGCAGCGCCGCAGCCATGGCAATGAGCAGCAACAGTGTTGGAAATGCGAGCGTGACGTCGGCCAGCCGCATCACGGCCTCATCGGTCCAGCCGCCGTAGTAGCCGGCGATCAGTCCCATGGTGAGACCGATGACGAGCGCGATGGCCTGCGAGACAATGCCCGCCGACAGCGACACACGCGCTCCGTACGCCAGGCGGGCCCACACGTCGCGACCCTGAATGTCCGTGCCGAGCCAATGGCTCGTGGACGGGCCCTGCAGCTGGTTCACGAGGTCGATGCGCAACGGATCGTGCCGCGCGACGAGCGGGGCGAGCACGGCGATGAGGACCATCAGGATGATCACGCTCACGCCAAACCAGGCGCGCGCGTCGCCCTTGAGCGCACGTGAGGCACGTTCATTCATGACGGATCTCCCAGCTCGGGTGGCGTTCCCGGCCGCTGGTGTTTCCAGCGGCGATGCTGCCAGAAATACTGCTCCGGATACTTCCGCACCCAGCGCTCCAGAATTCTCGTATACTCGGCAACAATGGCATCGACGTCCGCTTCAACGTTACCCGTGTCGGTAATGGGAACGTTCTCCATGTGAAGGACGTACCGGCCGGCCGGCTGACGAATGGCAACGGCGAAGACGAGCGGTGCCTTGAGCCGAAGCGCAAAGACCGCGGGCCCGCGCGGCGTCTTGGCATATCGTCCAAAGAACGGCACCCACGTTGATGCAAGTCCGGCTGCTCCCTGGTCAAACAGAAATCCAACGACTCCGCCCTGCCGCACCACCCGAGGCACTTTCCGCACCGCGTCCGAGTCGTGGATCACCCTCACGTTGAGGCGCTCGCGATTCTCCGTGATGAATTCGTCGAACAACGGGTTCTCCATGCCACGGGCCACGGCGTGCATGCGTGACCCACGCAGTCCAATGTAAGCGCCGCCGAGTTCCCAGTTGCCGAGATGACCCGTGACGATCATCGCTCCGCTCATATCGTTCATGGAGTTGGCAAAGCAGTCCCAGCCTTCCACACGCTCGAACAGCTCGGCCACCATTTCGTGTTTGTAGCCGGGCACCAGCGCAGCCTCGATGCTGATGCGGCCAAGATGCGCATATGATGCCAGTGCAATGCGCTGAACGTCGGGCTCATCGAGCCCGGGGAACGCGGCACGGATCTGCCGCTCCACAACGGCGCGGCGAATGCCGAATGGCCGGTAGGCGAGCTTGCCGAGGAATGCGCCCACGCTGCCGGCCCGCTGGAGATTCACGAAACGCAGTGCCCCGACGGCCCCCCGAATGCCGAGGACCTGGAGCCGGTGGGACAGCGTGGGTTTCTTCAACGAGCCGCCCATGCCGCCCGGTCGCCCGCCGCGTGCGAGGCTTCCACGAATCCGTCAATCATGGCCGCTTCGCCGAAGTCGCGCATGACGCGCGTGCGTCCCGCATTGCCCATCGCCGCACGCTGGTTCTCGTCCGCGAGGAACCGCGCGACCGCCGATGCCGTGTCGCTGGGGTCGGCGGCCGGCAGGTGCACGCCCGCAATTCCATCGGGCACATAGTGCGAGAGCAGTGGCGACCGCTCCGCAATGACCGGGACGCGAGCGGACATGAAGTCGAGGCAGCTGAACGCGCCTTCGTCTCCTTCGGTCGCAACCCAGCCGACGTCGGCTGCCGCGAGCACCTCGGGCATGTCGTCGCGCTCGCCGAGGAATCGCACGAGCGTGGTGACGCCGAGCGCTGCGGCGTGCATGCGCATGTCGTCTTCGTCTGCGCAGCGCCCCACAATCACGAGCCTGAGGGCCGGGTGCCGCTCGGCGAGGAGTGCGAGCGTGCGCAAGGCCGTGGTGACACGATGACCGGACCGGTCATCGACGACACATACCATGAGACGCGTGCCCTCGGCGACAGTGAGCGTGGTGCGCGATTTGTCACGCGCGCCCTCGAGCCTCACCGTGTCCACGCCAAGTGGCGCGAGGAACGCGCCGTCGGCAAGACCTGAGCGCGCGCGGTCCGCCTCGGTGGTAAACAGGAGTCGTGATGACCCCATTTTCGCGGCGAGCTTGCCTGATTTCCCCGCACCGATGCTGCCTCCGGCCGGAATTCGGCGGATTACGACGCCGCGCTCGGCGAGACGGAGTGCCGAGCTCGCGACCAGGTGCTCGCGCTCGGAGTGGACGAACACCACTTCGATGAATTTTTCCTTGAGCACCTTGCGAAGCCGCCAGGATTCTGCGGTACCTACGCCCAGTTCCGCGTGGACGACCTCGAGGCCTTCTTTCAGGAAGTTCTGCTCCACGCGTGCGCCGCCCACGCACATCACGACAACCTGTTCGCCCCTGGCGGCCATGCCTCGTGCAGCGACGGCGAAGGCGCGTGAGGCGCCGGTCCAATGGTGCGAGGTGTGGTAGAAAAGAGTGCGCATGGCTACTGGTCGTCCCAAGTCACTGGTGAATGACCCGCCGTTGACATGCTCTGCGTCCGTTCATGCTGCGTCTCCTTCGCCGCGGCGCAGCTGCGCGTCGTGGAGGCGTGAATAGGTGCCGCGCTTGGACAGCAGCTGTGCGTGGGTACCACGCTCGACGATCGCACCCTGATCGAGCACCAGAATCTGGTCGGCATGCACGACGGTGGACAACCGGTGGGCGATGACGAACACCGTGCGACCGGCCAGCAGCCTGTCGATGGCCTCCTGCACCAGTCGCTCGGATTCCGTGTCGAGCGCCGAAGTGGCCTCGTCGAGAATGAGGATGGGTGGGTCCGTCAGCAGCGCGCGCGCAATCGCGAGACGCTGGCGCTGGCCACCGGAAAGGCGTGTGCCGCGCTCGCCAAGAATGGTCGCGTACCCCTGGGGAAGCTCGGCGATGAATCCGTGGGCGTTCGCCGCACGCGCCGCAGCCTCGACCTGCGCATCCGTGAACTTGGTAGCCGAACCGTACGCGATGTTGTTCCGCACCGTGTCGTTGAACAGCACCGTGTCCTGGCTCACGATACCGGTGAGCCCGCGCAGCGACTCGAGCTTGATCTCGCGCACATCAACGCCGTCCAGCAGGATGATGCCGCTCGTGGGCTCATAGAAGCGTGGAATGAGGTCCACGAGGGTGCTCTTCCCTGCCCCGCTCGCCCCCACCAACGCGATGACCTGCCCCCGCTTCGCCACGAAATTCACGTGGCTCAACACCGGTTCAGTCTCATACGCGAAGGAGACATCCCGGAACTCCAACGACTGTTGGATACCTGACACCTCACGCGTTCCACGGTCCGTCTGCGCTTCCGTCGGAAGGTCCAGCACCTCGAACAACCGCTCCGCCGACGCAAACGATTGCTGCGCCGTGGTCGGTGCCTGCGACAGCTGCTTGAGCGGCGGCAGCAACCGAACGACCATGATCATGAAGGTCATGAGCGTCGCGCTGTCCATCTTGCCGCTATTGAGAAACACCTCGCGCGCGCCGACCCAGAGAATGAGCATCGCCACGCCGGTACCGATCAGCTCCGTCATGGGCTGCGACAGTGCCGACACCCGCGTGATTCTCACCATTCCCGCCGAATACCGCGCGCTCGACTCCATGAACCGCTCGTCCTCGTACGGCTCGGCGCGAAACGACTTGACGAGGCGCACGCCACTCACGACTTCCTGCAGCACACTGGTGATTTCGCCATAGTCGCCGCGCAGGCGCCGATGTCCCTTTCGCAACTTGCGGAGCAATGGTTGCAGCGACAGCGTGAGCAGCGGCGCAATCACGAGTGAGATGAAGGTGAGCCGGACCGAATAGCCCAGCAGGATGATGATCGTCCCGATGATCTGTGCGGCGTTCTGCAGCGTGCGCGTCACGAGCTCCGTAATGAGCGCCTTGGTCTGCTCGGTGTCCGACAGGACACGCGAGATGATCTGCCCGGTCTTCGTGCGCAGGAAGTACGCGAGCGGAAGACGCTGCAGGTGACGAAACACGCTGTCGCGAAGATCGCGCGTGACATTCTCCTGGAGCGACGCTCCGAGCTGCCCAGCCATCCAGACGAACACGTTCTTGAGCGCGACGAGCGACAGGATCGCCAGGATCATGGTGGTCACCGAGCCAAGCCGGTCGGCCGGATTCAGGAACTGGCCCACCATCCTGTTCTGCAGCACCACGACCCATTTCGTGGACGTGCGCGGCAGTAATTCGGAGGCGCCGAACAGCGCGTTCAGGAAGGGCGCGAGCAACGTGAATGAAAACACGTCGAGTGCCGCCGCGATGATGTTGCAGGCAATCGTGCCCGCCATGCGCCAGGCATGCGGCCGCAGGAACTGCAGCAGTCTCGCGTACACGGGCTATCGCTTGGGCGTCAGCAGCGACACCGGGAGGATGCACTCCTCCGGCGTGACGCCGCCATGCAGGAACGATCCACGATACCGGCTCTGGTACTCGCGCAACTTCGTGGGATAGACGAAGAAGCTGTCGCCGGTGGCCAGCAATGTGTTGGCCCCGAGTCCGCGTCGCGGCAGCTTGAGAGCATCTTCATTCTTGAACAAAAGTGCAAGATCGGGATTTTCTGCGCGCAGGTCCTCACCGAACTTGTAGCGGAGATTCTGCGTCGCATCGCGCTTGGCAAAGACGGTGGCGGGCGTATGACAGTGGATCGACCCGTGATCGCTGGTCACCAGCACCTTCACTTTGCGGCGCGCCGCTTCCTGCAGCACGCTAAATAGCGCCGATCGCTTGAACCACTGCAGCGTCAACTGGCGGAGGGCAATCTCGTCACGCGCAACCTCATAGAGGATGGCCGACTCGGAGCGCCCGTGGGTCAACAGGTCGACGAAATTGAAGACGAACGCGCTGATGCCGTCAGGGGCGATGGCGTTGGCCAGGCGCCGCTCGATCTCGTCGGCTTCGTGCGACGACGACACTTTCTCGTACTTGACCGGCACCTTGTGATCGAGCTCCACCAACTGCGCCTCGAGGAGATCCTTTTCGTGCGCATTGAGGGTCTCGTCCTCACGCTCGCCCCACCAATCCGGAAACCGCGCCGCGATCTCGTTGGGAAACAATCCGCTGAACAGTGCATTGCGCGCGTACGGCGTGGCCGTGGGCAGCACCCCGAAATAGTGTGTCGTCTCGATTTCGAACAGGGGCGCGATGACGGGCTCGATGGCCTTCCACTGGTCGAGGCGCAGGCAGTCGATGACGATGAACACGGCGCACTTGTCGTGCTCCATCACCGGCATGAGGAACTCGCCGACGATGTCGATGGAGAGCGGCGGGCGATCCCCTTCGAGGTTGGCCAACCATCCGGGGTACGCTTTCGTCATGAACGTCGCGAACTCTCGCCGCAGCTCGGGAAAGAGTCCGCGCAGCGATTCGTGGAGTCCCATCTCGTCGGCGGCGGTGAGATCGAGATCCCACTGCACGAGCTCCAGATACCGGTCGATCCAGCCGCGCCACTCCAGATCTCGGAGCGACTCGCCCTGCATCGCGCGAAAGCGGTCCACGAACGAGCGTGCGACGGCCTGCTGCCGGATGCGCGGCCCCTCCAGGAGACGCGCGACCATCGCATAGACCTGGCGTGGGGTCACCGGTTTTACGAGGTACCCGCCAATGTTCTTGCCGAGGGCCTCGTTGAGCGTGGTGTCCTCTTCGCTCTTGGTCACCATCACGATCTGGAGGTTGGGATCGATATCCCGCAGTTCCTTGAGCGCCTCCAGCCCGCGTGTGCCTGGCATCTGCTCATCCAGGAGCACGAGGTCGAACGGCCGGCGCCGGACGAGCTCAATGGCATCGTCGGCGTTGGTGGCGGTTTCGACGTCGAACCCCTTGTCACGCAAGAAGATGCAGTGCGGCTCGAGCAGCTCCGCCTCGTCGTCGACCCAGAGGACGGACTTTACCTGGTGGGGCATGCCGGAAAGCTAACTGGGTGGGGACGGCAGGACGACAGCATTTTTGTGTCCTTACGCCTTCCCGTGATCCCGTCAGCCCCTACACATTGTCTGCTGTGCCGCACACCCTGCCCCCCTACGCCATCCCGGCGCCCACCTTCCGCTTCTGGCACCTGGCCAACCTTGCGGGGCGAGCGCCCATTGGCGGAGCGCGCGAGGTGGCGCTGGCGTGCTTCGTTGCCGCACGGCTGGCAGCGGATTCCGTCGTCACGCTGGAAGAAGCGGGACCGGCGCGCGTTGCCCGGTGCGCAGGCGCAAAAGCGTGGTTTGGAACGCTCGCCCTCCCGCCCGCCGTTCGAACCCACGCCATCAAGTGTGCAGAGCTGAGTGTTGACGCAGGGGCCGCGCTTCTCGGTCAGGAGCTTGGCGGCCTGACGCTGGCCGCGAGCCCGTATCTCGATGGCCCGTCGCGCGGGGAGCTGGACTCCCTGGCCTCCACGCTCCGGGATGTGTGATTTACGTCATTGCTCACCTTGCTCTGAAGGCCCTATGTTGGAGCATGCTGCGCGGCGCTGACATTTCTCCTCTCTCACTCCTGCTGGGCCGAGTCGACGCCGTCGCCGATGGTGCGATGCCGGCGGATACGGTGCCGTCCGGATTTCCGAGCCTGGACAAGATCATCGGAGGCGGACTTCGCCGCGGCGATCTGATCGTCCTTGGTGGGGACATTGGCAGTGGAAAGAGTGCGTTTGCACTCGCCATTGCCCTGCGGGCGTCGCAAAGCCGTCACGATACGCTCTTCTATTCCGGCGAGATGCTTCCCGAGCGCGTGCTGGAACGGGTCCTCGCCATCGAGGGCCGCACGCGCGTGGACGATCTTCGCCGCGGTACGCTGGACGACGCAGCCCGGACGGGGGTGGGCGCGGCGGCGGTGCGCCTGCGGGACGAGCTGCCCATCGTGGAACGTGCGCCTCTTGGCGGCGTCGCCGCCATCGCCGACGAGATCTCTGCCCTGCGTGGCATGGAGCTCGTGGTCGTGGATGGGCTGCACTCGCTGCTTCCTGGCCTTCGCGACACGCGCGAAGAAGCGGCAACCGCAATGCGCGCGCTGAAACAGCTTGCGCTGGACGCCAAAGTTGCCGTCCTTGTTACGGCACCGTTACCGGAAATGACCGTTCGGCCGGACCGGCGCCCCTTGCTGGACGACTTCGGGGCAGGGGGCGCTGTCAAGGAACGTGCGGATGTGGTACTCGCACTGTTCCGCGAAGGGATGTACGATTCCGCCCGTGAGATAGAGGGCGCGACCGAGTTGCTGGTGCGCAAGAACCGTAACGGCGCCATCGGTTATGTAGATCTGTACTTCTATGCGCAGTGGATGCGCTTCGAAGATATGCTGGACCCGGACCGCTAGGAGGCGGTTGCATGCGTATTCTGAAACCTGTCATTTCGAACCTGCTGCTCGTCAGTGTCGCGGCGTGCGCCAGCGCCGCCCTCAACCCCGCAGACTCGGTGGCGCGGCTCGAGCAGCAGCAAAAGGCGAATCCGACGGCGGCGGGGGTCAATCGCTCGCTCGGCATCGCGTATTATGAGGTGAAGCGATATCCGGACGCGCGGCGCGCGCTGGAATCCGCGGCGAAGATCGATCCGAAGGACGGAACGACGTCGCTCTACCTCGGGCTCACCGACGAGGAGCTTGGCGACCTGCCGGCGGCCAAGGCGGCGTACTCCTCGTACATCCAGTTCGGCCGCACGAGCCGCGTGCGCAGCCAGCTGCAGTCGCGCCTCGCCGCGTTGACGCGAAAGGAGCTCGTTGCGGACGCAAAGGCTACGGTCGCCCAGGAGCGTGCCATTGCCGGCCAGGCTGGTGATGCGCGGACCATCGCCGTTCTGCCCCTCCGCTTTTCCGGCGCGGACACCACGCTCAAGCCGCTCGAGCGCGGCCTGGCGGACCTGCTCACCACCGATCTTGCCCGCTCTTCGCAGCTCACCCTGGTGGAGCGCACGCGGATGCAGGCGATCATCGACGAGATCAGCCTTCAGCAGAGCGGCGCCACGGACGCCGGCACCAACGTTCGCGTGGGCAAGCTGATCAAGGCTGGCCGCGTCGTGCAGGGCTCCATCCTGCAGGTCGATCCGAACAACGTGAACGTGACGGCCGGTGTGGTGAACGTCTCCACCAGCCAGGTCCAGGGTACGGCACAGTCGTCCAACCTGCTCGAGCAGATCTTCAGCCTCGAGAAGGATCTTGCCCTCAAGCTGTTCACCGAGCTTGGGGTCACGCTCACGCCCGCGGAGCGCAATGCCATCGAACAGCGTCCAACGCGCTCGCTGGCGGCATTCATTGCGTACAGCAACGGGCTCAAGGCCGGCGACGAAGGCCGCTATGACGACGCCAGCCGCTTCTTCAATGATGCCGTCCGTATCGATCCGAACTTTGGTGCCGCACAGACCAAGAGTGCCGAAGCGAAGGCAATCGCCGCTGGCGCGCAGGTTTCGGCCGCGACGGTCGAGTCGAGCCTGAAGGGATCCACGGAAGGCGGCGTGGTGAATGCCGCGAAGGGCGGCAACACCGCGAGCAACACGTCCTCGGGCCTTGGCAGCTCCGCACAGACGGCCGCCGCCGATCTCAATCCGTCTGCGAGCGGGTCGGCTACGGGCGGCGCGTCGAGCAGTGGTGGATCAGGCGGCGCTTCCCAGCCAGGCCAGGTTGATCCCGCCTCGGCGGGAACGGGCAGCGACAACCCGACAGGTACGGCAAAGGTCACGATCGTCATCACGCGTCCAAGGACGCCATGAGCCCGAACATGCGTAGATTCCTTCCTCTCGTTCTCGCGGCCGTTGCCGCGCCAGCGCTCAGTGCGCAGTCCGTGTTCGACTCGGAGCTTCGCCTTGCTCCGCAGTTCCTGACGTACCAGATCAAGTCACCGAGCAACGAGACTATTTCCGAGCTCGCCATTCCGGCATACGTGAGCATTCCGTTCGGGCCGAGCTTCACGATGGACGTGGGTACCGCGTTCGCAAGGGCGCGTGTGTCCAATGGGACGGCAGTGAGCGAGATCAGTGGCCTCACGGACACGCAGATTCGTGGCAACCTCACGCTGGGCAGCGACTTTCTCATTCTCACCGCCGGCTTGAACCTGCCTACCGGCCAGTCGTCGGTGACGCTGGACCAGATTACCGCCGCGGGCCGCATCGGCAACGACTTCCTGGCCTTCCCCATCTCCAACATGGGCACTGGCGTCGCGGCGACGGCGGGCGTCGCAGTCGCCCAGCCATTGGGCGACTGGAACGTGGGCTTTGGTGGCGCGTTGCGGAAATCGCAGGCGTACGACCCGTTCAGCATTCCCGGCCAGACGCTCAAGTTCACGCCGGGCAATGAGTATCGCGTGCGCGTGGGGCTCGACCGCGCCACGAATTCCGGGCGCGTCTCGTTCGGGCTCACCTATTCGGCGTTCGCGAACGACGACGCGGGCGGCTCCATTTACAGCACGGGCAATCGCATCATTGGGCAGACCGTTCTCACCAGCCAGATTGCCGGCGCCGACGTCACCTTCGCCGGCTATGATGTGTTCCGTCAGGCCGGCCAGTATGCCTCGGGTGATCCGGCCGGCCGCGAGAACATCGCCAACGGCTACCTGGGGCTCGGGCTCAAGATGTTCGGCACCATCGTGGAGCCGAGCTTCGAGGCGCGTCACTGGCTGCAGAATGTGGTTGCCTCCACGGGCAGCAGCTTGCCCGACCGGTCACAGTACAGCGCGCTCGGCACCGTTGGGCTGCGCACCCGCCTGGAGGCCGTGGGCTTTGCGGCGTATCCCAGTGTGGGATACACGTTTGGTCAGCTGGCCACGCTGGACGCGATCAACAACCCGGTGCACGCCTTGTTTACAGGGTTCCGCGCGCAGCTCGCAATTCGCGTGTCGCAGTAAGGCTAACGAGGCAACAGAAAAAGGGGATGGCTCGGGTGAACCATGGCGCGATAGCCAGCGAGGTGGCCGCGATTCATGGAATCCGGTCTGGGAAGGAGGGCAGACCATACGTGAAATGAATGGGTTGCACGAAGCGCGGTGCCGGTTTGGGCCGTTATATTGCTAGCCTACCCTCTCGAAAAGATTCGATATGGCTGGCCATAGCAAATGGAAGAACATCAAGCACTACAAGGCTGCCACCGACGCCAAACGGGGCATCCTGTTCACCAAGCTCATTCGCGAGATCACGATGGCCGCCAAGCTGGGCGGTGGCGATCCGTCGGCGAATGCGCGTCTTCGGCTCGCGATTGACGCGGGACGTTCCAAATCGCTGCCCAAGGACAACATCGAGCGGGCGATCAAGAACGGAACGGGTGAGCTCAAGGGCAACGACATCCAGGAAGCAACGTACGAGGGCTACGGCCCCGGCGGCGTTGCGTTGATCGTGGACACCATGACGGACAACCCCACGCGCACCGTGGCCGACGTCCGCCACAAGTTCACGCGCGCAAACGGCAACCTTGGCACGCCGGGCTCCGTGTCGTTCATGTTCGACAAGAAAGGCCAGATCGAGCTCGATGCCGCGAAGTACACCGACGAGGATGCGACCATGGAAGCGGCGCTCGAATGCGGTGCGGAAGATTTCAGTCGCGATGGCGACGTGTACATGGTTACCACGGAGCCGATGTCGCTGTACGCGGTAAAGGCGGCGCTCGAGGCGCGGGGCTACGTGTCTACCGAGGCCGAAATCGCGATGGTGCCCAAGAACACGGTTCCCGTCGCGAAGGAAGACGTCGCCACGCTGTTCAAGTTGATCGAGGCGCTCGAGGAGCTGGACGACGTGCAGAAGGTGTGGGGCAACTTCGACGTCGCGGACGCCGATCTCGAAGACCTCTAGGCACTGAGGAGGCGTGCTCGTCCTCGGCATCGACCCCGGCACGGCCAACACCGGGTATGGCGTTGTGCGCGGCGGACACGGCGCGCTGAACACACTCGTGGAGTGTGGCGTGATTCGCACCAAGGCACGCGATCCGCTCCCCGCGCGCCTGCGCGAGATCCATGAAGGTGTGGCCGAGTTGATCGAGCGGCACCAGCCGGATGCGCTCGTGGTGGAAGACGTCTTCTACGCGCGCAACGTGCGCACCACGATCGTGCTCGGCCATGCGCGCGGTGTGATTCTGCTTGCCGCCGAGCAGCACGGGCTGCTGGTGAACGAGATGGCGCCCGCGGAAATCAAGAAGGCCGTGGTGGGCACCGGTGGCGCCACCAAGGAGCAGGTGCAATTCATGATCACGCGGCTCCTTCGCCTCAAGACCGCACCACAGCCGTCCGACGCTGCCGACGGCGTTGCCGCTGCGCTCGCATGCCTGCTGAGCATCGGGGTGCCGCGAATGGAGAGCAGCGCGCGCGTGCGGGAGCCATCACGCTCCATCGTTCGTCTTCCCGTTACCCGATTGCCATGATCGTCCAGGTTGCCGGCACGCTGATCACGAAGGAGCTGGACCGCGTGGAGATCTTCACCAGTGGCGGTGTGGCGTACGAGCTCGCGGTGCCGTTGAGTGCGTTCGAGGCGCTGCCAAAGGTCGGCGAAAAGTGCATGCTGCATACGTATCTCGTGGTGAAGGAAGACGGATGGCAGCTGTTCGGATTCACATCCGCCTATGAGCGGCGGGTATTCCACAAGGTGCTGGGTGCCAAGGGAGTGGGTCCGGCGCTGGCGCTGGGCCTCCTATCGTCGCTCACGGCTGACAGGCTCGTGCGGGCGTTGCGCGAGAAGGACATCGCGATCCTCCAGAGCGTTCCCCGGGTGGGGCGGAAGAAGGCCGAGCAGATGATCCTCGATCTCGCGGACAAGATGGACACCCTTCAATCGTCGGGCGCGGAGTCCGGCGTTGGGCGTTCGGCATCGCCGTCGACAGATGACGCCATTCGTGCGCTGGTGTCGCTCGGCTATTCCAATGCTGACGCCGAGAAGGCGGTGCGCGGGGCGATCGAGGCGGGTGCGAAGACGGTGACGGCCACCGAGTTGATCAGGGCGGCGCTCGCGCGTATTGCCGGGCGGTGAACCCTTCGGCTCTAGCCGATTGTTGCTCCGCGAATAAGGTTCTTTGACCTCCAACCACCTCCCATGTTCGCTGCCCGCCGCACCGCATCCTTCACTGAATCCGTGATCCGTGAAATGACTCGCGTGGCGAGTCAATACGAGGCAGTGAACCTCGCGCAGGGATTCCCTGATTTCCCCATGCCGGAGCCGATGAAGGAAGCGGCATGCGCGGCCATTCACGGGGACATCAACCAGTACGCGGTGACCTGGGGCAGCCCGGCGCTGCGCATCGCCATCGCGGAAAAATACCGCCGCTTCTACGGCATGGACGTGGACCACCAGACCGAGGTGACGGTATGCTGCGGCGCCACGGAGGCAATGGCCGCGGTGTTCCTCGCGCTCATCGACCCCGGCGATGAAGTGATCGTGCTCGAGCCGTTCTACGAGAACTACGGCCCCGATGCGATCCTCGCGGATGCCAAGCCAGTTTTTGTTCCCCTCGAGCGCCCCACGTGGGCGCTCGATTTTGATCGTCTCGAAAAGGCGTTCACGAAGCACACGAAGGCGATCATCCTGAACACGCCGCACAACCCCACCGGCCGCGTGTTCACCCGCGCCGAGATGACGAAGATCGCGGAGCTGTGCATCAAGCACGATGTGTGGGTGATCACGGATGGGCCGTACGAACATCTCGTCTACTCTGGACATCATCACGAGATGGCCACGCTGCCAGGCATGCGTGACCGCACCATCACCATCTCGAGTGCGTCAAAGACGTGGAGCTGCACCGGCTGGCGCATTGGCTGGATCATTGCGCCGGAAAAGCAGACGGGTGCAATCCGCAAGATTCACGACTTCCTCACCGTTGGTGCGCCTGCACCGTTGCAGGCTGCGGTGGCGGCCGGGATGGCCTTCGACGCCGACTACTACAACCACTTCATGATCGACTATCGCGCGCGGCGTGACATGATCGTGCCGGTGCTGCGGGACGTCGGCTTCAAGTTCGAGCTTCCCGAAGGATCGTACTTCATTCTCGCGGACTTCTCGGACATCAGCAGCAAGGACGACGTGACCTTTGCGATGTGGCTGGCGCGCGAGGTTGGCGTGGCGACGGTACCGGGATCGAGCTTCTACAACAAGAAGAGCGATGGCGCGCAGCTCACGCGGTTCTCGTTCTCCAAGAAGCTGCAGACGCTCAAGCACGCGGAGCATCGACTGCGGTCACTGCCGTCGCTGCTGCATACGCTGGAATAGATCTTGGGATTTCGCAACGTTGCACTTGCTGGAGCGGCGGCGGCGGCGCTGGGTTGCGCGTCACCGCCGGGAATAGCGAGGGAGCCAGGAACCTCGCGGCCATATGTGGTGATGATCTCGTTCGATGCCTTCCGGCACGATTACATCGAGCGGTACCACCCCGCCGCATTCGAGGAGATCGCAGCGCGCGGCGTACGCGCGAGCGCGTTGATCCCGTCGTTTCCATCCAAGACATTTCCCAATCACTATACGCTGGCCACCGGACTCTATCCGGGACACCACGGCATCGTCGGCAATATCTTTTACGATCCGGCCACGAAGGCGGTGTACCGCAACAACGATTCGACGATACGCGATGCGCGGTGGTACAGCGGCGAGCCGATCTGGGCGACGGCGGAGCGCAATGGCGTAAAGACGGGGATCTACTTCTGGCCGGGCTCCGAAGCGGATATCGGCGGCATGCGGCCGAGCATCTGGAATGCCTTCGACGGCAAACGCCCGAATTCAGTGCGGGTGGACGCGCTGGTGTCATGGTTCCGCAAGCCGGCCGGCGAGCGGCCGCACCTGCTCATGATGTACCTGAACGAAGTGGACGACACCACGCACAAGTTCGGGCCGGATACGGTGCAGACGGCGCGCGCCGTGGCCGACGTCGACGGTGCATTGCGGCGGCTGCTCGACAGCATTGCCGTGCTGCCCATGCGCGACAGCGTGAACATCGTGCTCGTCTCGGACCACGGGATGTCGACGATCTCGCCGCAGCGCGCCATCGCCGTGGGTGACCTGCTCGCGCACGGCGGCGTGGACACCACGAGCATCGTTTTCAGCGACAACGGCCCGGTTGTGTCTCTGTGGTTCGACGGCGACACCACTCGGCTCCGTCGTTCGTACGAGACGCTCGCGAAAGGCCTCACGAATGCGCGCGTGTATCGTCCCTCTGAAACGCCCCCACGTTGGCACGTGGCGTCGAACCCGAAATTCGGCGACCTGATTCTGGTCGCCGAAGACGGGTTCGTGCTGTTGCACCGGAGCACGGACAAGGTCACGTCAAAAGGCGCGCACGGCTGGGATCCGCTGGTGGAGAACATGCACGGCATCTTCCTCGCGGCGGGACCCGGCGTGCGGCCCCTTGGCATCATCCCGCCGCTGGAAAACGTGAATGTCTATCCATTCGTGGCGGCGCTGTTGCGGCTGGAACGTGTACCGCAGGTGGACGGCAGTCTGGAGGTATTGAGTCGGATAATCAGATAGCCGGACGCTATCTGATCCCCACCAGACTCACCATCGCGCCAACCTCCTGCCCGTTGTTGTTCCTCGAGCGCGTCATCACGCCGGCGCCAAGCTCGAACCAGCCAAGGTGGAGGCCAAGACCGGCGGCGGCCTGGTAACCTTGCGTGATCGCCGCGACACCGCCGCGCAGGGCGAGCAACGGAATGCCCGTAAACTCGGCGCCCACACCAACGTGCATCTTGGGACCAAGTGCGATGCCGTCGCCGATACGCTGGCCTGCGTCGGCCGACAGGAGGAATTCTCCGGTCTTGTGCGCAATGCCCGCCGCGATCTCCGGCTTGAACTTTTCGTCTTCCAGCGCGGCACGCATGGAGGCCGGCGCCGCCGAGTACGGCGCTTCGACGAACGTGGACTTGCTGTTCGTGCCGTCAAAGGTGAAGCCACCGGGCCGGCTCTTGAACGCGTCCGTCGACCATGCAAACGTGTTCAACACGTTCTTCGCGGCAACGCTGAACGTGGTTTTCTGATCGCCCCAGGCGAGACCAAGGTCCACGCCAACGCCACTGCCCGCACTGCCGACGTGCAACGAGTCCGTATACACCACCGGAAACTGGACGTTGATGTTGTCCGGTGTGACGGATGACCCGTTGTCCATTGCACGACCGGCCACGAGGCCGACGATGTACTTGCCCGTCACGCCGAACGACAGGTGCTGGCCCTGCTCAACGCCGCTGATGGGAATGGCAAGACTCACTGCGCCCACGCCAAACGCCGAGCCGCTGGCGCTGGAGTTACTGAAGCTGAACGCCCTGGCCGAGCCGGTCCGGCCCGCATTGCCAAAAAGAATGGCTTCGGCCGCATCCTGGTTCAGGTTCACTTCACCGGTGCCAACGAGGCCCACCTGCAAGCCGATGTTCCTGATGCTGAGCGCGAGAATCGACAACCCGGCATCGGCGCCGCCCCTTTCCCGGCCGGTGCCGATCTGTTGCAGCCATGCTTCCTTCGTGGCGGCGGGCACGACCTTGCCACCGAACGGCTTGACGTCGCCAAGCTTGACCGGATCGATGCCCGTGTTGATGCCGAAGGCGAGAAGACTGAGCGAGAACGCCGGGTTTTGCGACAAGCCCAAGTTTGCCGGATTGAATGCGGGCGCGTCAAAGCCGCGCGCCACCGCCGTATAGTTTCCCGCCATGCCAAAACCTGCCGCGCTGGCATCAGGCAGTTGCGCGCTGGCTGCGCGCGCCGTGAGTGCCAACACAACGGCGGCGCCGAACATGCGAATGTTCTTCATTGGTCAGCTCCCCACTTCGAGCGTGAGGTCGAACCTGGTTGTCACCACGACGGTCTGCCTTGGCGAGACCGACACGGGGCCGGTGGCATTGGCGGCGCCCGCAATGGTGATCGTCACGTTGTGCCCGAAGAGACTCCTCACCTCGGCGAGCGTGAGCGGGATGGTCGCGGTGGTGGTGTTGAGACCGAGGCTGACGATCTTGTTGATGACGGCACCGTTGTCCGGCTGCAACTTCACGGTCGCGGTGCTCGTTACGGCAAACGGGTTCACGATCGTGAGTTGCATCTTCCCGTCGATCACCCGATTGGTGATCGCGGAATCGACGTCGAGATTCATGTTGAGTGACGAGCTCAACGTACGCCCCGCTACGGAGACGTTCGCATTCGCCACCTTGAGCGCGGTGGGTATCACCGTCACGACGATGGTGCGGCTCGCATCCATCTGCACAACACCTCCGGCAGGCGAGTTCACGGTAAAGGCGATCGTGATGGGCGATGCTCCCGAGATCGGGCCGGCGAGCGGCACCGTGATGGAGAGCGTGCCATTGGGGTTCAGCGCCGTCGTGGACCCATTGATGACCGTGCTGCCGAGCGACGTCGATCCGTTGGAGACCGTGATCGTCGCATTGCCGAATGGCGCCGAGGTGCCGTTGGGGCGCAGTGGATCGAAGGTGTAGTTGTTGGCGACGTTGATGACCAGCGAGCCACTCGTGAGGCTCGCCGATGAGATGTCCGGCGGCACGGAGGTCGACGTTGACGCGATGGCGATGAACGCCGGCTTTGGACCGGTGAAGCCATTTCCGGCCGCACATGGTGCGCAGTCCGCGGAAAGCGCGCGGGTCACGGTGGCCGATGCGGCGTTCACCGTAAAGCCGCTGCTGTCCGCAAGGATGGACACGCCGCCAGGCAGGAGAGTGGAGACCGAGATGCGCGACGTCTGGGCGGGCACGAGCCACCGCACGTCGATGATGGGCGCCGACGTGGGGATGTCACACGCCGCCAGCGATGAAAGCGCGAGCAGCCCCGACAGCATTGGCAGCGGTCGATACTGCCTGCCTCTCCGGGCAAGTATTGGTAGGTGCATTGAAATTGAATGGGAAGTACGGGAGGACGAGCCGGACAATGATATGACGATTGTCGGCCGATTCCATTGCAGATCTGGAGTCCCGGCCGCAAATTTCCTTCTTTCGGCATCCATTCGGTATTCGTTGACTGGTGAACAGTTGGCTGCCGCGGCTCCAGTCCAGTAGAGTAGATCGAATGTCGCGCGCTGAGATTACCACGCCGGAAGAGCTGGCCGATGAGTCGGTCGTCGAGCTGTCGCTGCGTCCGCAGCGGCTTGAGGAGTTCATCGGGCAGCACAAGGTCAAGGACAACCTTCGGCTGGCCATCGACGCGGCACTGGCGCGCAACGAGCCGCTCGATCATGCCGTCTTTTACGGGCCGCCGGGCCTTGGAAAGACGACGCTCGCCGAGCTCATCGCGCGGGAGCTGCGGGTGAACATCCGGACCACGTCGGGGCCCGCGCTCGAGAAGCCCGGCGACCTCGTGGGCACGCTCACCAACCTCCGCGCTGGCGATATCCTCTTCATCGACGAGATCCATCGTCTGCGCCCGGTGATCGAGGAATTTCTCTATCCGGCGATGGAGGACTACCGCATCGACATCCGGCTCAGCGAGGGACCCAAGGCGCAGACGATCACGATGCCCATCGAGCGATTCACGCTCATCGGGGCGACGACTCGCTTTGGCATGCTCACACCGCCCATGCGGGCGCGGTTCGGTATCGAGCAGCGCCTCAACTACTACTCCCCCGAAGATCTCGAGCTGATCGTGCAGCGCACGGCGGATGTGCTGAAGGTGGAGATCGAGGTTGCCGGCGCGCGGGAGATTGCGCGCCGGTCGCGCGGGACACCGCGCGTGGCGAACCGCTTGTTGCGTCGTGTCCGGGACTACGCGCAGGTGCGCGCCAACGGGATCATCACGGAAGACGTGGCGCGCGCGGCGCTCGCGATGCTCGACGTGGATGCGTTCGGGCTCGACGACATGGACGCGCGTATTCTCAAGGCGATCATCGAGAAGTTCGACGGGGGTCCGGTGGGCGTGTCGACGATCTCGGCGGCCATTGGCGAGGATACAAATACGCTCGAAGAGGTGTACGAGCCATTTCTGGTGCAGCAGGGGTTTTTGCAGCGGACACCGCGCGGGCGCGTTGCGACGGCACAGGCGTACCGGCACTTTGGGTACACGCCGCCATCATTGGCGGGTGAGCAGGCGTTGCTCTTCTAAGAGCTTTTCAAGAGCTCATGAGCCAGGAGGACCGCAGAGGAACCGCAGAGAGGAGGAGCCCGCCTCGTCACGGGCGAGAACGGCCGATTCAGGATGAAGATGGAAAGCAGGTCCTTCGCTTCGCTCAGGACGACAGACGCTGCTCACGACACAATCACCCTTCGCTCCCGCAGATTGACCGCCGGTTTTCTCACGTCCGATTACGAGTTCGAGCTGCCACAGGAGCTCATCGCGCAGACGCCACTTGCGCGACGCGACGCGAGCCGGTTGATGGTGCTCGATCGTGCGGCGGGCACGATCGCGCATCGCGTCTTTGCCGACCTGCCGTCGCTGCTGAATGCCGGCGACCTGCTCGTCGTCAACCGGTCGCGCGTGGTGAAGGCCCGGCTCCTTGGCACGCGTGTGGGATCGGGCGCACCGGCAGAGATCTTTCTGCTCGTGCCGCTTGGCGACGGCCGGTACGAGGCCCTTGTCTCACCCGGTGGAAAGCTCAAGCCGGGCCGCGTGGTCGAGGTCACGCCGGGCTTTACGGCAGAAGTGCTGAGCGTAACCGAGCGCAGGACACGAATCGTTCAACTTCGCGCGGATGTCGACATCGAGCGGGCCATTGACGAACACGGCCACATTCCCCTGCCGCCGTACATCGCGCGCGGCGACGATGCGGCAGACGTGGACCGATATCAGACCGTGTATGCACGCGAAGCGGGCTCCGTTGCCGCCCCTACGGCGGGGCTGCACTTCACACCGGAGCTTCTCGGCGCCATCGACGCACGTGGTGTCAATCGCGCAGACGTGGTGCTTCACGTGGGCGCAGGAACGTTCAAGCCTGTTGCCGTAGAAGACCCCGCCGAGCATGTGATGCACGAAGAGCGGTTTACCGTGCCCGATGAAACGGCCTCGGCGTGGGTGGCGACGCGTTCGGCTGGACAGCGGGTGTGGGCCGTGGGAACGACAACCGTTCGGACACTCGAGAGCGCCTTTGCGGATGGAACAATCACCGCCGGTGCAGGCGAGACGAGTATCTTCATTCGCCCACCGCGTGGGCTGCGTGCAGTGGACGCGATGATCACCAACTTCCATTTGCCGCGCTCCACGCTGATGATGCTCGTTGCTTCGTTTGCGGGATACGAGCTCACCATGCGGGCGTATGCCGAAGCGATCGCGCATCGTTATCGATTCTACTCGTATGGTGATGCGATGGTGATTCTTTGAGTACGGAAAGCAGGTCCTTCGCTTTGCTCCAGGACGACAGACTCTCGGGATGACATCGTTTAGCTTCGAGCTGCAGACGACACCGGACGCCGCACGCGCCGGCCTGTTCACGACGCCGCATGGTGTGGTGGAGACCCCTGCATTCATGGCGGTGGGAACGCTGGCGTCCGTCAAGGCGCTCGACCCCGATGACCTGCATGCCATGAGCGCGCAGATGATTCTCGCCAACGCCTATCACCTGCACCTGCGTCCAGGCGACGACCTGGTGCGCGAGATGGGCGGTCTGCACGAGTTCATGCAGTGGAACAAGCCGATCCTCACCGATTCCGGCGGCTTCCAGGTGTTCTCACTCGCGACCCTCCGCACCATCAATGAAAGCGGTGTCGAGTTTCGCAGCCACATTGACGGATCAAAGCGTCAATTCACGCCGGAAAGCGTGATGCGGATCGAGCGGAACCTTGGTGCCGACGTCATCATGCAATTCGATCACGTCATCCCGGGGCAGAGTGAAGCGGAGGTCGCGCGCGATGCCAGCGAGCGCAGTCTTCGCTGGCTCGCACGGTGTCATGCTGAATTCCAAAAGCTCACCATTGAAGATCCCATTCCCGGGCGCGGCGAGCAGGCGCTCTTTCCAATCGTGCAGGGCGGAATTCACGCCGGCCTGCGCAAGGAAGCAGCGGTGGCCATTCGTGACATGGGCGACTGGAAAGGGTACGGCATTGGCGGGCTATCGGTTGGCGAGGCAAAGGTTGACATGTATCGCATCCTGGAAGACGTCCACACCGTACTTCCGGCGGACCGGCCGAGATACTTGATGGGTGTAGGATTTCCGGAAGACCTGGTGGAAGGGGTGCGTCGCGGGGTGGATCTCTTTGATTGCGTGGCGCCCACGCGCATGGGACGAAACGGAGCGGTGTTCACGCGCGACGGCCGCATGAACATCAAGCGCGCCGAGTTCCGGGCGGATAAACGGCCGCTGGATTCGGAGTGCGGTTGCGCGGCGTGCACGCGATTCAGCCGCGCGTACCTCAGGCATCTCTTCCTCGCCGACGAGATACTCGGCCTGCGCCTCCTTTCGCTGCACAATGTACATTTCCTCGTGCTGTTGATGCGGGAGGCGCGGAATGCGCTCCTTGCCGGCACGTTCGATTCATGGAGCACGGCATGGCTCCAGCGCTATCACTCACGCACTCCCACGATTTCCGTATGATGAATACCGGCCTCTTTCCCGCCCTGCTTGCCATCCAGTTTGGCGGCCTGGGCGGCGGCACCCTGGCCCCGTTCCTGGTCCAGCTCGTCGCGATCTTCGCGATCTTCTACTTCCTGCTCATTCGTCCGCAGCAGCAGCAGAAGAAGAAGCACGAGGACGCGCTCAGGAACATCAAGCGCGGCGACCAGATCATCACGGCCGGCGGCATCGTGGGCGAAGTGGTTCACGTACGGGAGACGTCAACGGGAGAGGGCGGCACCGCACGTCCGCTCGAGGATCACATCACGATCAAGTCCGCGGAATCGCGGTTGATCATCGAGCGCGGCCGCATTGCGCGCATCGTTGGCGTGAGCACGGCACCGGCCGCGCGCGGCTCCGACGCAACCGCCGGCTAAGCAAGCGCCGTGACGATTCTCGACATTCGTGTCCTCGGAGATCAGATACTCCGCCAAGCCGCCGTTCCGGTGGACGTGATGACGCCGGACATACAGCGCCTGATCGACGACATGTTCGAAACGATGCATCATGCGCGCGGCATCGGGCTCGCCGCGCCACAGGTGGGCCGCACCGAACGACTCGCCGTGCTGGACCTCGGCAAGGATCCATTCGTGATCATCAATCCCGACATCGTGCTCTCGTCGGCGGGCAAAGCCAAGGGCGAAGAGGGATGCCTTTCCATTCCGGACATCTACGCCGACGTCGAGCGACCAAAGAGCGTGACGGTGATGGCGCTCGACCGGAACATGAAGCCGTTTCAGCGTGAGGCCACGGATCTGCTCGCGCGCTGCCTGCAGCACGAGATCGACCATCTCGACGGCAAGCTGTTTCTCGACTACCTGAGTGTATTGAAGCGAACGGCCGCACTGGCCAAGTGGAAGCTCCAGGCTGACGACTACCCGGGCTACATTCGGCGCGTGTCGCTCGAGACGCCCGAAGACCTGGACGAGCATCAGCATCCGGACGAAGAGCTGTGATGATGAAAGCAGGCCCCACACCTGGTTCAGGACGACGGGGATAGTGCGCGTCTTGTTCTGGGGGACACCGGAGTTCGCAACGGCGCCCCTGCGTGCGCTCATTGGCGAAGGGTTCGACGTCGTGGGCGTTGTGACCCAGACGGATAAGCCGGTGGGCCGGTCGCGCTCCACGGTGCAGCCGTCGCCGGTGAAGCAGGTCGCTGTTGCCGAAGGTATTCCGGTGCTTCAGCCCGAGAAGCCGCGCGGCGACGCCTTCGTCGCGGAGATCGGCGCGTTAGCACCGGACGTGAGCGTCGTTGTCGCCTACGGACACATCCTTCCTAAAGCCGTCATCGACCTGCCGCGGCTGGGCACCCTGAACATTCACGCATCGCTGCTGCCGGCGTTGCGCGGTGCCGCGCCAATACAAGCGGCCATTCGTGATGGACTCGCCGAGACGGGGGTGACGATCATGCAGATGGTGCCCGCGCTCGACGCCGGCCCGATTGTCCATGTCGCGCGCACGCCCATTCTCGAGGATGAAACGTCACTCGAGCTGTCGCTGCGGCTGAGTGAGCTCGGCGCGAACGCACTGATCGAAGCACTCGCATTGATCGAGCTCGGCGCCGCCCAACCGGAAGCGCAGGACGACAGCCGCGCCACGTACGCGGGCAAGCTGACACGCGATGCCGCTCGCGTGTCCTGGACCGGCGACGCATACCAGGTGAGCCGCCACATCCGCGCGTATGATCCAAAGCCGGCCGCATGGTCCGCCGTGAACGGCCTCGAGGTCAAGCTGTTCGGCGCTCGCGTGGCCCCACGAGGCGTTTCGCACGTACCTGGCGAGGTGCTCGCGGTGGATTCGGCGGGACTGCTGGTGGCCTGCGGTTCCGGCGCGGTGCGCATCCAGTCGCTGCAACCGTCCGGAAAAAAGCGCCTGTCACCGCTGGAGTGGGCGAACGGGCGCGGAATCGCGGTGGGCGACCGCTTCGACACCGACGGCAGCCCCGCCTCGTAGGGAGAGCATGACGCTGGAAGGCGAGGCGGGCATGCGAACGATCGGAGTGCCGGTGGTTCATGCCATCACCACCGACGAAGTCATAGGCCGTCCGGATTTCATCGACGTCGCATGCGCGGTGATGCGCGTGCTTGGCGCTCGGGGCGCGTTGCACCTGCGCGCCAGCCGGCTCACCGGC
>JAQBPY010000046.1 GCA_028287285.1 Gemmatimonadota bacterium | reverse complement strand
AGTACCATCAGCCTCCTCAAGCCGGGCGTGGCGCTGCTCAACCCCGCTCGGCTCAACACGAACAATCTCCCGAAGTTCTTTGACGACTGGCGCGTGTTATGGTGTCCTGAGCCGGTCGACATCGGTTTCGGTGCGCCGTACGAGCATGCCAGCACGTGGATCGGCATGAACCTGCTCATGCTCGACGAGCAGACGGCAATCGTTGAACAGTCCCAGCGCCCGTTGATCGATATGCTCGAGCGCGAGGGATTCACGGTCATTCCGGTTCCCATGCGGCACGCGCGCACGCTGGGTGGCGCAATGCACTGCGTAACGCTCGACCTTCAGCGCGACTGATGGTCGGTGCTCACACTTCCTGCCATGGAAGATGCGCGACCGTCGGAAACCGCTCGGCCATCCCCCTGATGTTGTGCGGATGGCCAAAGCAACTCCTGACGTCGATCTCCGGTACCTCGGCGTCTCCAACTCCATTGCGCACGAAAAACGCATTGTAGCCGAGCGTGTTGATCGCCACGAGTCTGTAGCCTTTTCGCCGGGCGAGTTTCGTGAAGGCCGTCAGTGATGCGCCACCAAAGTTCGGCGCTCCATTGGTCATCGGGTAATCGCGTGCGGAGAAGCTGTCAGAGTACGGCACGGTCCAGGATCGCTCGGGTCCGAGGATGTCCTGGTATTCCAGCACCACAACGCGCGGCTCGATGACAGTGATGGCGTTCCAGATCCAGTAGTCGACACCATCGAGGTCAAGGGAAAGCAGATCGACTACGCCGGTAAAGCCGTGCGTCGTCAACAGGGCATTCACGGAATCCCGTGTCACCCATGCCCTGACAATTGTGGCCGCGGATCCCATTCGGCCATGAAACCGGCGCCCGCGATCAACCAGGCGCTCGTTACCATCGACGAGCAAGCCGCGCCATCCGTCGTGGGTGACAAGGCGCGCGGTGTTGCATTCGATCCCGTCGCCCGCGCAGATCTCGACGCACACCCTGTTCGTTACGCCGAGCCGCGCAAAGAGCGAGCGCAGGATCTCGTCTTCATTGGTTTGCGAATGCGCGCAGGCGGCGCCAAAAATGCGGAGCCTCACTTCCGTGAAAAGATCGCGTGTGAGACGCGACAGGCGTCGCATTGCCTAGCGGCGCAACAAGTGCTGCCAACGCGACAGTCGCACTCGCAGCTTGTCGAGTATTCCGCTCACACCATACGATGGCCATCGGCGAATGCGCCGTGCCGTCCTCGCGATGAAGCCGGGGGTGCTGATCGCGCCGATCTCCTGTGCGACGTCGAGCTCGGGGCCCCACGCCGGATCCAGCTGCGAAAAATCGAGATGTGGATAATCTGCCAGGAATTGCTGCTCGGTTCGGGCCACGTACTGCGCACGCAATTCCACACCCGATTCGTCCGAGCGTTCATGCTCCGTTCCCGACAGCCGCCGCCCGTGCGATCCATACCACTGATGCCACGCCACGCGCTCCGCACCATCCATCAGCAGGTTGCCCACACCGTACCGAGGCGTGTGATACGGCAGGAGATACTTGTGACGCATCAGCCGCTGCCCAATGCCGTAGTCATACTCGAAATGGCCACCAGCGCCCCTCCGCATGCCACGCACGCCACGCAGGCCATACCGCGCAAGAAAGTCGCGCAGGTTGAAGATGAGGAAATTCACGCCAGTACTGCCGGGCGCCAATCGAAGCCATCCGTTGAATTCCGGCGCGATCCTGGCCTCTCGAAGCTCCGCAGGCTCACGAACCCGCTCCTCAAAACCAACCAGGTCGTACTCGCCGGCGCGAATGGCGCGCACATACGGATCGAGCGTGGACAGGAGCACCACGTCGTGATCGAGCACGCAGGCAAACTCCGTCCGGCAACGGGTGAACAACCGAAGTACCGCATCGGTGTGCGAACAATCCTCGATTATATAGTCCACACCGAACCGCACCCGATGCGCGTCCATTTCCTCGTGCCCGCCATCGCGCTTGGAAATGATGATGGGCGCATCCGGATAGAACTGCCGCACGGACTCGAGGTGCACCGTCATCATCTCTCGGCCCGACCAATACGGGGTAAGAAACGAAATGTCGGCGCTCATGGGCCGGTCAGGCGTCTGAGACGACGTATCGGCCATCCGGGAAATACCCACGTGAGCGCGGCCCATGGCGCGGTCCGTAGCGACTCGGAGACGGATGCGAAGCCGTGCGGGTGTCCGCGAACGATTCGCTTGAGACCACTCGCCAGCAGCAGGCCGGCAATCTGCCGCCTGCTTTCCCGCGTGAGCTCTGGGAACGTTGCGTAATAGCGCTTCACGATCTGCGCGAGCTCCCAGAATCCGTTGTTCGCTGAGCTGGCGGACTTGCTCCCCTTTGTGTGGAACATCACCGCCGTGACCACGCCGAGCGCCACGAGCGGCACGTGCTCGAGGCAGCGCATGGTGAATTCATAATCCCAGAGATAATGCAGGGTCTCGTCAATCTGTCCGGCGCGTTCGATCACCGTGCGCGGATAAAAGACGCCCGGGCCGGCGACGTGATCGATCTCCCACCACTTCACGTAATCGCGCAGATCCGAGTCGCGCACGGCCACCTGCATCACATCCTCGCGACCTTCCCACTTCCGGATGACGTCGCCGGCAATGAGACAATCGCGGTGCCCCGCGTAAAACGCACCAACCGCGCCAAGACAATCGGGCGGAAAATAATCGTCACTGTCAAAGATGCTCACCAGCTCACCCGTCGCGAGCGCGAGTCCCTTGTTGATCGCCGCGGACTGCCCGCCATCCGGCTCGGATCGCCAGTGCGAGATCCACGCATCATACCGGCCAAGAATGTCCACCGACTGGTCCGTGCTCCCTCCGTCAAACACGATGAGCTCGAGATCGGGATACCCCTGAAGCAGCACCGACCGGAGCATTGTCTCGATGTACGCGCCCTGGTTCAGCGTCGCAACGACAACGCTGATGCGCGGCAGTCGCGATCCCTCGGGCACGGTGTGGTGCACGATGGGCGCAGGAACGTGCCAGGGCCAACCCACTTTTTCGCTGCCGGGGTGTGGCAGCTCGGACAACAACGGCGGGCGCACTAGAAAAAACGGCGAATCGATGCGCAGACGCGCTCGATCTCGTGCTCCCCGAGATTCAGCGACGAGGGAAGCCACAACCCCTGCTCGGCAATCAATTGCGCGACAGGAAACGATCCATCATATCCGAACGCAGGCTCGGCATGCAGCGCCGGATAGAACGGCCGGCTTCCAATTCCCTCACTCTTCAAATGCTCGGCAAGGGCCGTACGTCGTCTGTCTTTCACCAGCACATCGATGAACCACGGCGACACCATCGTGAGATCGGTGGCCGGCAGCTCGATGCCGCTGACGCCATCCAGGTGCTGCTGGTACAACGCATACATGCGCCGTTTGCCCTCGACGAGCCGGGGCAGGCGTCGCATCTGCTCAACGCCGATCACCGCCTGCAGGTCGGTGAACTTGAGGTTCCAGCCAACAGACAGATAGTGATCACTCCCGCCAGCGGAACGGCCAAAGTCGCGAATACGCTTCATGCGCTGAAACAGCGCTTCGTCGTCAGTGACCACCGCACCGCCCTGGCCCGTCGTCACGATCTTCTGCGAGCTGAAGGAAAAGCACCCACAGTCGCCGAACGTTCCAAGGTGCTTGCCGCCAACGAACGAGCCAAGCGACTGTGCAGCATCCTCGATGACCGCGATGCCCCTGGCGCGACAGGCTCGAGCGAAATCCGAAAGTGCCGCAGGAGCGCGTCCGTTCAGCGACACGAACATCACGGCGCGCGTGCGCGGCGTCATCCGCTCATCCACGCGCGTGAGGTCCAGACACAGCGTGACGGGGTCGATGTCGCCGAATACAACCGTCGCGCCGGCCATGACGACGGCTGTCGCGCTCGCGGCCATCGTGAGATCGGGAACGATGACTTCATCACCGTGGCCAATGCCATTGGCAACGAGTGCCAGGAACAGGGCGAGCGTTCCATTCGGGGCGATCGTGCAGAAGCGCGCACCGGTATACTCGGCGATCATCTGCTCGAACCGCCGAGTGTGCTCGAACTCCGTCAGCCACGCGCCGGAACGCATGTACGCGGTGACGGCGTCCGCGTCCTCCGCGGTAATGACCGGCTCCATCTGCGGGATGAACACACTCATTGTCTGCTCGCGCGGTACGCGGCAATGGTGCGCGCCAACCCTTCACGCATCGAAACTTTTGGCACGAAGCCGAGCAGCCGCTCGGCACGCTCGGTCGATGCCACACGTCGCGCGTCTCCCCCAACCTTCGTCGTGTCGTAAACGATGTTCCGACGAAAGCCCGTCAGCTCCGCAATCAGCTCGACGAGCGTCCTGATGGAAATCTCGTTGCCGGAGGCGAGATTGACCGGCGCGGCGCTCTCGAGGTGCTCCGCGGCGAGCACGATGCCTTCCGCCACGTCATCGACGTACAGAAAGTCGCGCGTGGGTGCCCCGTCGCCCCATACCACGAGATCCTCGTCGAGAAAGCACTTGAGAATCGTGGCCGGAATGACGTGCGAGTGTCCCGGGTCGAAGCGGTCGCCAGGCCCATACGCATTCGCCGACAGCACGTTGACGGCCGGCATGCCGAATTCGCGATGATACATCTCGCCCATCAGGAGCTGGTCACGCTTTACCTGGCCAATGCCAAGATGGGTTGGTGCAATGGGTCCGTCGAACACACGATCTTCGTGCAGCGGCATCAGCGCAACCGCAGGATAGACGAGCAGGTTTCCCACCGCCACGAACTTTGCGACGTCTGCTTCCCGCGCCGCCTCGAACACATTGAGGTTGATGAGCGATGCGGCCGCGTACTGGGTGGCCGGATGCGCATTGCTGAACGCAATCCCGCCGGTGGGTGCCGCAAGATGAATCACGACATCGCAGCCCTGTACCGCACGACGCGCGTTCTCCACCACGCGCAAATCGCAATCGGCCATTCGCGGAATCACGATGTCCCGAGTCGCGACGCCGCGTGCACGAAGCACGTTGACCACCGCGGCACCAATGAAGCCCGCGCCGCCTGTGACGAGAACCCGCTTGCCACCCCACATGCCTACCGCCAATCCACTCGGCCAAGCCACCGGTTGCGATGCTCTGCATACCAGGCGATCGTCTCGCGCAGGCCTTGCTGCCACGAGAAGCGCGGTGCCCACTCGGTCAATGCGCCAAGCTTTGCGTAGTCGACACGAAGCTCCTTCACCTCACTGCCGCCAAGGCGGCCGCGCTCCGGCTCGTTGAGCCGCAGCTCGACGTCGCCCCAATGACCTTCTTCCTTGCCGATCTGCGCAATGAGCGCATACCAGTCGCCAATGGTGAGATGCTGGCCATGACCGTAGACATACACTTCCCCCGGCTGGCCAAAGAGCGCCGCGTGAATGTGTCCCTCCACGCCGTCCTTCACGAAACAGAAATCCCGTTTTGCACCCAGGTAGCCAAGCTCCACGTAGGATTTCGTCAGCGCCTGCGTAATGATCGTGCCCGTGACGAACCGCGGATTCTGCCGCGGCCCGTAGTTGTTGAACATGCGCGTCACGAGTGCCGGCACCCCGTACGCCGCGTGATAGTTCCGCGTGAGAAAATCTGCCGCGAGCTTGGACGTCGCGTACACACTCTGTGGATTGAGTGGCGATGCAGCGTCGAGCGTGAGTCCACCATCGTCGCCAAACCGATAGTGGTGGTGCAGCTCGGGGTTGACGTTCCCGTACTCCTCCGACGATCCCGCCGTGTCGAACTTGAAGATCTCCAGTCCGAGATCGACGATCGACTGCAGCAGGTTGAGCGTGCCGATGGTATTCGTGGCCATCGTCTCGTACGGACGATTCCACGACTCGCCCACGTGCGATTGCGCGGCGAGATGAAAGATCACC
Source organism: Gemmatimonadota bacterium (assembly GCA_028287285.1). Lineage (GTDB taxonomy): Bacteria > Gemmatimonadota > Gemmatimonadetes > Gemmatimonadales > Gemmatimonadaceae > AG11. The sequence continues at coordinate 6,256 of JAQBPY010000046.1, read as the reverse complement.
GGCTCGCGCTTTGCCGCCGCGCCAAGCGCCTTGAGCACCTGCAACACCGACTGCTTGTCCGTTATGTCGGCGCGGTGGACCCGAATGTGCTCGCGCACGCCCAGCAGGTTGTTGAGCATGCCGGACGACGTCGGCCGTACGAGCACATGAACATCGGCCCCATAGTCGATCAGGGCTTCCGTGAGATGCGACCCGACGAATCCATCTGCTCCCGTCACCAGCACCGTCCTGTCGGCCAACAACTCGCGAATCGATGCGGCGGTGGCTTCAGCCCGCTCCGCGTTCGGCTCCGGAGGGTTCGTCACGACAGAAACATGTGTTTATGGAACGAGGGGAGCGCACGATGCATCACCCACAAACTATCCCTGCACTGTCCCCACCGGAATACACCGCTGTGGCCAATTCCGGACGAACAGGCCGTTGCTAACGGAGGTGGTATGCCCGTAAGTCATTGTAATATAACGATATAAGCCGTGCCACGCCGCTGGCGCCAAAGCTGCTCTACCGGAGAGTGTGCGGACGCCCCCGCTCCGTACCGATACACGAATACCTCAGGAGGTAACCATGCGCTCGCTTCGTCTTGTTGCACTCACCGGGACCGCACTCGTGATGGCCGCCGCGAACCTTTCTGCCCAATCGGCGCCACCCGGCCTGTGCCGCGTGTGGATTGACGGCGTGCCGGCCAACCGCCAACCTGCGCCCACCAACTGCGATGTGGCCCGCGCGCGTGCACCACGAAACGCGCGAATCATCTACGGCGCGAACACCTCGAATGATCGTTACGGCGCGAACACCTCGAATGATCGTGGTTACAACTCCGGCAATCGCAACGGCGATTGGCGCTACACCGCCGACCAACAGCGCGCCGCCGAACGCAATCGCGAGCAGATCGAACGTCAACGCGAGTGGGCTCGCGCGGAGCGCGAACGGGAGCTGGCGCGCATCCAGCGCGAGCGCGCGCTCGAACGCGACGCTCGCCTGCGCCGCGAACAGACGGAACGCGATCGGTACCGGCACGCCAGCGACAACCGGCGTGACGACCGCCGCGACAATCACCGTCCATAGGCCGCCGTCCAACCGGGTCCTTCGCTCTGCTCGCTGTCGTCCCGAGCGGAGCGAAGGACTTGCTTGCTGTTAGCTTGCCCGCTCGGGGGTCTGTGAGCTCTGGAGTCTCGCCATGAATCGCTGAGACTCCGAGATGCGCTCCACCTCGATTGCCATCGCATCAACCGCCTGCTCGATTCGCTGCAGTTGATCGGCCATGCCCGGACTCAGCGCGGGTACTTCCGGGCGCCGCTCGAGCCGGCGCCCAAATGCGCGGGCCAGCGGCCAGCCAATGATGATGACGCCCAGGAACACCAGGAACATCAAGGCGATCTCCGCTGCCTGCGGAGGAATATCGTTGTTGTTGGCATTTCCAGGGTCAAGGAACCCGGGAGGCATGAGCGTACTGCCCGGCGGCATTGGAGCATCAGGCGCGAGAATCACGATTCGGCCCGCGCCACCGGCCTCCTGGGCCGCTTCCCTTGCGGCAGACGTCGCATCCCTGATTGTCTGCTTGATCTCCTGCTTCAGCTGCTCTCCGTTGACAGAACCCTGAGCGACTTCTTGCGATTGGGACATTGGAAACACCGTCATGGGAGTGCCCTGCGCCGAGGGACCTTGGCTCGGCCGTCAATGTAGCACTACGATCGGGACCCGCGAGAGTTACACGGCGAGCCGTGCGCTCTCACGAGCCAGCAATGCGGCCTTTCTCGCGATCCCCCAACGATATCCGCCGAGCTCGCCATCACCGCGCACGACGCGATGGCAGGGAATCAGTACAGCGATGCGATTGCTCGCACATGCCTGTGCCACGGCACGCGCCGCCGTGGGGCGTCCAAGCTCCGTCGCGATCGCGAGATACGATCGTGTCGCACCCTCCGGAATACGCTGCAGCGCGCGCCACACCTGCCATTGAAACGCCGTCGCTCGCACGTCCAGCGGCAGCGCCTCCGCACGTGCGCGTCCTTCGACGTGGGCGACAACGGAATCCACCAGCCGGTCGCTCGCATCCGTCGCACGCTCGAGCGTGGCCCCCGGATACTCCGCGTGCAGCTTTGCCACCAGCGCCGCTTCATCATCACCGAGTGAAACGCTGCAGATCCCACGCTCGGTGACGGCCACGAGCAGCAGGCCGAGCGTCGTCTCGACCGCTGTGTAATGGATCGTCACCCCGCGCCCTCGGCGCCGATACGCGCCGGGCGTCATGCCGAGCGCGTCGTTGGCGGTCTCGTATACGCGGCGGCCGGAGTTGAAGCCTGCTTCGTATGTCGCGTTGCTCACGCTTTGCCCCTCGCGAAGTGCTTCCTTGAGCGCACCAACGCGAAGCTGTTCCTGGTACTGCCTGGGCGACAGCCCCACCACGCGCGTGAACGTGCGCTGCAGGTGTGCGGCGCTCACGCCCGCCTCAGCCGCGAGCCGTGCGAGTGGGAGCGGCTCGTCCACATGCACGTCGATGTACGAGCGGACGCGCTCGGCGAGCGCGAGGTGCGTGTCTTTCGGGGGCATCGTCAGCATATGGCTCCTCGTGGGTGACATGAGGAGTTTGCATCGTCAGGTGTGCGTCAAGCTATCCGAATAGTGATCAAGTTTACGCCGCTTTGACTTCACTGACCAGCTTCATGAGCGACGTCTTTGCATCCCCGAACAGCATGCTCGTTGCCGACGCATGAAACAGCGCATTCTCGATGCCGGCAAAACCGGCCGCCATTCCGCGCTTGAGCACGATGACATGTTTGGCCTTGTCCGCATCGAGAATGGGCATGCCGTAAATGGGCGAGGCCGGATCGGAGCGTGCTGCGGGATTCACCACGTCGTTTGCGCCAATGACCAGTGCGACGTCCGCCTGCGGAAATTCGCCGTTGATCTCGTCCATGTCGTACAGACGATCATAGGGCACATTCGCCTCGGCGAGCAGCACGTTCATGTGGCCCGGCATGCGGCCCGCCACGGGATGAATGGCGTACTTCACTTCGCCACCGCGCTTCTCGATCAGTTCCGCGAGCTCCCGCACGGTATGCTGCGCTTGCGCCACCGCCATTCCGTATCCGGGAATGATGATCACGAGCTTCGCATAGGCGAGTTGAATGGCCGCGTCTTCTGCTGAAATGGAGCGAACAGGCAGGGCACTTCCACCTGCGGCCGCCGCAGCCGGCTCTCCGCCGCCAAATGCACCGAACAGCACGTTCGCGAAGGAACGGTTCATGGCCTTCGACATCAGGATCGAAAGCAGGAATCCCGATGCGCCGTCGAGCGCACCGCAGATGATCAGGATGCTGTTGCCGAGCGCGAAGCCGGTCGCGGATGCCGCGAGTCCGCAATACGAATTCAACAGCGCGACGACGACGGGCATGTCGGCGCCGCCAATGGGAATCACCATGAGGATGCCGAGCATCGCGGCAACGCCCATCATTCCGTAAAACGCGGCCGTCATCTCCGGATGAATGACGACGGCGATCAGCAAGCCAACTGCGCCGGCGAACAACACGAAGTTCACCGCATTCTGCCCCTTGTACGTGATGGGCTGCGACGGAAGAATCTCCTGGAGCTTTCCGAACGCCATCAATGCGCCCGTCACGGTGAGTGAGCCGAGCAGTACCTCGAACGCGAGCGCGGCCATCGTCGCGGTTGGAATGGAACCCTCGCCACCATGGAACGCGTGGTAGTACTCCGATACGCCCACGAGCACCGCAGCGAGCGCACCGAAGCTCAGTGACATGGCGATGCGCTGCGGTAAGGCCGTGGTAGGCACCCACATGCCGAGCGGATAGCCAATGAGCGCGCCAATCACGAGGCCGGCGCCAATCCAGCGGTAGTCGACGATCTCGTGATTGATGAGCGTGCCGCACACCGCGATCAGCATGCCGAAAGCGGCATACTGCATGCCCCTTCGCGCGCGGTCGGGATGTGTCAGCCCACGCAGCCCGATGATGAAGAGAAACGTCGCGCCGACGTAACTGAGCCCAACGATGAGTTCACGCATCTATTTCTTCGGCACGTCGCGCTTGAACATCTTCAGCATGCGGTCGGTGATCAGGAATCCGCCCACGATGTTCGTCGTCGCGCACACCACGGCGACGAAGCCGAGGATCGTTGCAATGGTGCCGCGATGTGAGCCCGCCGCCGCCATCGAGCCAACGAGCGAGATGCCGGAAATTGCGTTCGTCGCCGACATCAACGGTGTGTGCAGCAACGGAGGAACCTTCGTGATCACCATGTACCCCACAAAACCAGCGAGCACGAAGATGTACAATTCGAGAATCAGCATTCGTCCCGACTACCTGGTTGAAGGTGCCACGACCTGTCCGTCGCGAACGACGGTCATCGGTCCGGTGATTTCGTCGGCCGCATCGATCACCAGCGCATTGTCCTTCGACAGGTGCGCAATGAGCGTGAGCAGGTTCTTGCTGAACATCTGGCTGGCGTGAAAGGGCACGGTGGCCGCCACGTTCATCGGCCCAAGTATCGACACCATGCCGGCAAGCACCGTTTCGCCCGCCCTGGTGAGCTCGCAGTTGCCGCCCGATTCCGCTGCGAGATCGACGATGACCGCACCGGGTTTCATCCCGGCAACCATGTCCGCCGTGATGAGCCGAGGCGCATCGCGTCCGGGGATCTGCGCGGTGGTGACCACGAGATCCATGTCCTTCAGGTGAGCGGCCAGCGTGTCCCGCGTGCGTTGCGCCTCATCGGCACTCTGCACGTTCGCATAGCCGCCCGATGTCTCCGCACTCTGCGATACCACATCCGACGCCACGAAGGTGGCGCCGAGTGAAAGGACCTGTTCGCGAGCGGCAGGGCGGACGTCGAAGGCGGAGACGACACCGCCAAGGCGCCGAGCCGTCGCAATGGCCTGGAGTCCGGCGACACCCGCGCCGATGACGAAGACCTTTGCCGGCGACACCGTGCCGGCAGCCGTCGTCAACATGGGGAGAAATTTTGGAAGTGCGGAAGCGCCCATCAGCACCGCTTTGTAGCCTGCGACGGTACTCTGTGATGAGAGCACGTCCATCGATTGCGCGCGCGTGATGCGCGGCACGAGCTCCAGTGCCAGCGCTGTCACGTTTCGGGACGCGAGCTGCTCGAGCAGCGGCCGGTTGCGGGCGGGCGAGAGCAGGGCGAGCAGCGCCGTTCCGCCGGGCAGCGCCTCGGCTTCATTCGGTGACGGAGGCTGCACCCGGCACACCAGAGCCACGTCGGCGTAGAGCGCCGTCGCGTCCGACAGCGTTGCTCCCGCATCGGAGTAGGCAGAGTCGGGAAAGCCGGCGCGTTCCCCCGCGCCGGCTTGGAGTCGAACTTCATGGCCGCCCTTCACCAGACGGGCAACAGCGTCCGGTGTGAGCGCAACCCGGAGCTCACCAGGTGCTGATTCGAGTGGGACCGCGATTCGCATCGAGAAAAAATGCGCCGCCGGGATTGGGCGGCGCTAGGGGCGAATCAACCTACAATTTGCCGGCGACGCGCTCGATCTGCCCGGCGTGACGGCCCAGGTGCACCACATGAATCCGGAATGCGTCGCCCAGGTTGAGCCTTGGCATCCAGGCCGGCAGTACGGGCGTGGCAATGCGAAGCGTCCGCCAATCGAGTGACTCGGCGTGGTCGAGATTTTTCACCATGGCAAGCTCACGGGCCAACAGCGTCTCCGCGACAGCATTCCGTGGCGACTGGCCCGGGCGGAATAGCCTGGGTGCGGACACTGGACGTGGCCTCTCGAGCGAACGGGCAATCATGTTGCCGATGAACGTGGGCTTCCACTCACGGTTCGGCGCACCCGCATCGGGGCGAGCCGTCTTCAATAGCGCCGCAATGGGTTCGTCGTAGAATCCATCGGTAATGCAGAGGTGCTCGAGAACGTCCGCGATGCTCCAGCCCTTTGGCTCCGGGTGCTCATTGAGCCGCGCCGCATCGAGCGGCCGAACAGCCGCCGCGATTCGCTCGCGTGCCGCGAGCAAATCGCGCCGCAATGTGGTGTACAGCTCCTTTTGCCGCATGATCAGCGAAGCGCGGCGATTTGCCAGCTCGCGCCTTGCCTCACGAGCGTAGCACGCTGGGTGAGATTCGTGGCGGATTCCTGCTTTGTGGTCTTGTCGAGAATCTTGAGTGCGATCATGAAGTCCACCTGTGCGGAGTCTCCGGAAATTTTCGTGGCGCCAACCTGAACGGGCGCCTCGATGAAACCTGCCCGTGCGAACTCCTTCTCCCAATAGGCTTTCTG
>JAQBPY010000023.1 GCA_028287285.1 Gemmatimonadota bacterium | reverse complement strand
CCCATCGGATTACCAACGCCGTCACGGAAGGACTGAACGCCAAGATCCAATGGGTGAAGTATTCCTCCCGGGGGTTTAGGGACCGCGACCGGTTCAAGCTGGCGATCTATTTCCACAGCGGCGGTCTCGATCTGGACCCACGTGCTGAGAAAATCTTAAGCAGCAACCACTCTAAAGCCGGAAGACCCGAATTTTCTAAGTTTTGACTACGGCTGGTGGCAAAGTTGGTTAGGAACAGGTAACCGGGCTGGACAAGGACCGCGCCGGAGAGCACGTTCCGCGAGAAGCTCATCGCGCCATTCGTGTGCGGCGCCCGCGATTCCCAGCCAGAAGCCGTTCGACCCCATATGATGATCCAGACTTTCGCCGGCCGCGCCGTGCGGTGCAGCATCGCGCGTGCAGTATTGGTCGTGCTCGCAGCCGCCGCCATCATGGCACTGCCGGCACAGGCACAACGGCTTGGACCGCCCGTGAAGCGTCCGGCTTTGCGCGATGTTACCGATACCAATGACGCGCACGCGTACTTCAACCTGGGCCTCGAAAGGTTCGAGCTGAATGCGGACGAGGCATCGGCTGCGTTTTACTGGGCCGCCCGTATCAACCCGGCCTGGGGCGAGCCAATCTATGCACGCCGCGCGGCGTTGATCATGTCCGATCGGGGGCTGCTCAAGAACGTGATGGAAGGCACGCGCCGCACATTGGAATCTCCGGAAATGCGGCGCCTCGATTCGCTCCAGTTGCGCGCATTGTTCGCCAGCCCATTTCTCTATCGGCAGCTCGACCGCCCGATGTTCCTGACCTACTTCAAGGAGTCGGTCAAGCGCGATATCCGCTCCCGAGGCGGCAATGATCAGGCCGGGGATCTGGACTACGCCATCGACGGATATCTTCGCACGTCGGGCGAGTATACGCGCGGCTGGATGGCGTACGGCGCCGGGGACTTCACGTCGGCGCTCACGCACTATGCACTCGCTGTGGGTGCCGCGCGGGACAAGGCGTCCATTCGCATCGAGCGCGCGCGCATACTCGCCATGCAGGGCCAGGCGGCGAGTGCCATTGCGGAATTCAAGCTGGCCCTCGACGAGATGCGCACGAAGGACCAGAAGGACCTCGTGGTCTTCTACAACTCCAAGGCGCTCGCGGAATACAGCATTGGCGTATTGCAGGAAGGAGCCGGAGATGCCGCGGCCGCACGCGAGTCATATGGGCGAGCGTTGACAGAAGACCTTGCCTACTATCCTGCGCACACGCGGCTTGGACTCCTCGCGCTGGGCACCCATGATACGGCCACCGCGATCAGCGAGCTGGCGTTGTCGGCACAGCTGGCGCCCGATGAGCCCCACGTCCACTATCTGAACGGGTTCGTGCTCGCGCACTCCAACCGCGCAGCCGACGGCGTCACGGCGTTGAAGAAGGCCGTGGAGCTCGAGCCATATTATGCCCTGCCGTATCTGCTGCTGGGCCAGGTCTATGAGCAGCTCGGCAAAGGGCCGGAGGCACTGGCCGCCTATCAGGGATTTCTAGCACGGGCCAGTGCGGGCGACGGCCAACGGGCGTACGCGATGGAACGTGCCGGGGAGTTGAAGGAAATTCTCGCTGTCGGGAAGCCGTGATTCGCATTCGAATGCTCGCAATGGTGCTGCTCGCCGGTACGTCGGTGAGTGCGCAGACCGCGCCGGCACCAGTGGTCAGGCGAACCGCGTACGAAGACCTCCAGATGTTCGGGCAAGTACTCAACCAGATTCGCGTGAATCATCCCGACTCGGTGGATCCGCACGAGCTGTTCATGGCGGCCGTTGAAGGCATGATTCACGCGGCCGACCCGCATTCGTACGTGATCCCCGCCATGCGCCTCGAGCCCGGCAAGGAGCAGGCGATGCGTGACGGCAAGCTGGTGCCGGTGCCCATCACTTTTGATTTCATCGGCGGTGCGCCCGTTGTCGTCAGTGTTGCCGCCGGTACCCAGGCGCGGCTGCTGGACATCCTGCCCGGCGACGAGCTCACGTCCATCGACGGCAAGCCAGTGCTCTCGAATAGCGGCGAAGAGCTCGACATCATTCTCGCCGGCCCGAAGAGCTCCACGGTACGTCTGGTGTTCGAGCGTCGCCGGTCCGACGGGACATTCGCGCAGCTCGACCGTGCCGTGAAGCGCGAGAAAGTGAATGACGCCACCGCAGTGCCGGTGTCCACGATGCTCGACGCGTCTACGGGATATGTGCGTGTCACCACGTTCGTGGGCGAGCGGGTCGCCGACGACCTCCACAGCGCGCTCGACAAGCTGGAGAAGGGCGGCATGCAGCGGCTCGTGCTGGATCTCCGCGACAACGGCGGCGGAAGCGTGGCCGAGGCGGCCCGCGTTGCCGGAGAATTCCTTCCGCGTGGTGCCGTCGTCTATTCATCGAGCGGGCGAAAGACGGAAGTCACCGATACGGGGCGTGTCTCGCGCTCGTTCTGGCAGAGCGAGCGCAGATATCCCATTGTCGTGATGGTCAACGCCGGTACCGCGAGTGCCTCGGAGCTGGTGGCCGGCGCGCTGCAGGATCACGATCGTGCGCTCATCGTGGGGCGGCCCACCTTTGGCAAGTCGTTGCTGATGCGTGGTTTTCCCATGGCAGACGGGTCGGTGCTGGTGCTCGTCATTGGGCAGGTGAGGACGCCGTGCGGGCGCGTGGTGCAGCGCGAGTATCGAACCATCTCGCGTCGCGAGTATTATCGCATGGCCCGGGCTGAGCGCGACACGGCCGGCCGGCCGTCGTGCAAGACTGACGCAGGCCGCGTCGCATACGGTGGCGGCGGCATCTACCCGGACGTGATGCTCCCCGCGGAGCTCGCTCGGCCGCGCTGGCTCGTGCGCGCCGATGAACAGCAGCTCGCAATGTCGTGGAGCGGATCGTACATCGACGCCAACCGTGCCACGCTCACCACGCTGGACGCGTTCATGGCGGCTTCGCTTTCGCCCGCCACGCTCGCGGACTTTCGCTCGTTCGCCTCGAAGCAGGGAGTGGATGTTCCGGCGGATGCGGATGACGTGGTGCAGCAGTCGCTCCGCCAGAGCATCGCCTACGCGAAATGGGGCGCTGAAGGCGCATACCGTGTGGACGTTGGCCGCGATCAGGCGATCAAGGACGCTGTAGCAAGCTTCAGCGAAGCGAGCAAGCTCCTCAACGGAGGGCACTGAGGAAGGAGGGTGCGGCGACGGAAATGCGTGCTGTCGCGTGCAATTGCGCTTGAGCTGATGCGCGCGCGGCGACACACTTCAGCGTCATGACGCCTGGCTTGCTCGTTGACGAGCTCATCAAGGTTCCCTCGCCCTCGCAACGCGCGGCGATCGAGGCGGAGCCACGTCCGCTCCTCGTCCTGGCCGGCCCGGGCGCGGGCAAGACGTATTGCCTCATTGAGCGGATCAACTACCTGATCCAGCACCATGGCTTCGACGCCGCGCGAATCTGCGCATTCACATTCACCAACAAGGCCGCCGGCGAGATCTCCCACCGGTTGGAGCACCGGCTCGGCGCCGGCCAGGCGGACAGGATCCAGCGCGGAACGATCCACGCCTTTTGTGCCGACCTCCTGCGTGAGCTCGGCGCCAACGTGCTGCTCGAGCCGGGCTTCGGCATCGCCGACGAGGAATATCAGCTCGCGACATTGCGCCGCATCGAGGGGCCGCGGCGGTGGCACCGCAACACGCTGACGCGCTTTTCAGCGCATCGCTTTCGCGGTGATCCGCTCCTGCACGATGACCTCGCCCTGTTTCACCAGTACGAAGCCTTTCTCACCGACCGAAAGCTGGTGGACTTTGATACACTGGTGATCAAGGCGGCCGAGCTGCTGGAGCAGTCGTCAGTTGAAGCGGCGGAGATTCGCGGGCGCTGGGACGTGATTCTTGTCGACGAATTCCAGGATCTGAACCCGGTGCAGTATCGCGTGATCCGCGCGTTGGCCACGAATCACAGGCACGTGTTCGCGGTGGGGGACGACGAACAATCCATCTATTCATGGGCGGGCGCTGATCCCAAGGTGTTCGGTTTCTTCCTCAACGACTTCGGGCTCTCGAACAAGCTGTACCTCGAGGAAAATCGGCGCTGTCCGCAGGATGTGTTTGCGCTCGCGCGCAAGCTCGTCATGATCAACACACCGATCTTTGCGGACCGGGTGACACCGCGCGCGGATCGTGTGTCGGTATTTCCCGTACAGACCATCGGCTTTGACGACGACGACGCCGAAGAAGCGTGGATCGTCAACGACATTCGCCGCGACAGGGAGATGCACGGACATCGATGGGGCGACGTCGCATTGCTCTACCGCACGCACGACATCGGCAACCGCCTCGAGGGCGCGTTTCTCAACGCGGGAATTCCGTGCCGGCTCGCCCAGGGCCGCGCACTCGCCGACGATCCCGTTGTCGCCTACGTGCTCGCGGCATCGCGAGTCATCGCATTTCCGGACGACGTCAACTATCGCGACGGATTCCTGAAGGTCGTGCTTCCCAGGGCGCTGCATCTGGAAGCGCAGGCGGAGGCAGAACGGAGCCAGATCGAGCTGCGCATCCAGCTGCGGAGGAAGGCGCTGCAGTTGCCGCGCAAGGATCCTGGCGCGCGCACCATTCGCCGCGCGCTCACGGAGTGGAAGAACCTGGAGGCGGTGGGAAAGCAGCACACCACGTTGACGGGGTTGATCACCGAGCTGCTCTCCAGGCGAGTTGGCAAGCTGCGCTCCGTGCTAGACGAGCGTCACGACGAGATCAGCGATCCCGCGACTCTTCCCGACGTCGTACGTCTCGCCGAGCGGCTGCGACGTGCGCGCGAGCATCACACGCCAATCTGGATTGCACCCATGCATGGTGTCGACATTCCCATCAAGGGCATGCTCGTGGAGCTTGGCATCAGGGCGGTGCGCGGTGCTCCACCGGCGGGCGCGGAGTCCCTCGGTCCGGATGACGTGCGATCAATTGGCCTGCCCCTCGGCGTCTTCAAGGCAGCGCAACTGCTGGAGATGAGCGAGATATCGTCCACCTTCACGAGCTTTACCGCATTCGACCTCGAGACGACCGATCGCGATACGGCCAGGGCGGAAATCGTCGAGATCGCCGCGGTTCGCGTGCGCGATGGCAAGATCGAAGAGGAATTCAACCAGCTCGTGAAGCCTCGCGTGCCGCTCACGAGTGGCGCCATGGAAGTGCACGGCATCACCAATGAGGAGCTTGCCGACAAGCCGCACTTCGAGGAGGTCTGGCCTGCGTTTCGCGCCTTCTGCGGCAATGATGTGATCGTCGCGCACAACGGCTACGACTTTGACTTCAAGATCATCAGCCGCATGGCAAAAGAAATCGGCGAGAAGTTCGACCTCTGCACGTACGACTCGCTGCCCCTCTCGCGTGAATTGATTGCCACGAGCAACAAGCTGCAGAATCTCGCGCGGCAGTTCGGGATCGACGCCGGCCAGTCACACCGCGCACTCGACGACACGCGTGCCCTGGCGAAAGTGCTGCTCGAGCTGAACACGATGAAGCTGGCGCGTGCGCGCAAGACGGCACTCGTGGATTTGCTGGGTCATCTGGGGGTCGCGCTCGCATTGTCGGGTGACGACGACCTCTGGCAGGAAGCACTCATCTTTCGCGACATGACCCGCCCCTTTGCACTCGGTGCCTATAGCGGCGCGCTGGACTGGTACGAGAAGGAAACCGGTGACGACATCACCATTCCCGGTGCCGACGAAGTCATCGGCCTGCTTGGCGGAGCGGAGCTGATGGTGAAGATTCGTACCGTCAAGTCCGCCGACGAACGCTATCCCGCGGCCATGATGCGCCTGCGCCGCCTGATCGCGGAAATCCCCGATGGTCCGATTACCGAACAGCTGTCGCTCTTTCTCGAGCGCGCCGTCCTGTCCAGATTGGATGGGCTCGAGCCCGACCGCCTACGCGTGAACCTGCTCACGATGCATTCCACAAAGGGCCTCGAATTTTCCCGCGTGTACGTGGTAGGCGCCGAGGACGCGCAGCTGCCCGGTGGGTCGCCATCGAAGGGGCCAACGGTGCAGGAGACCGAAGAGGCGCGGCGACTGCTCTATGTGGGAATGACGAGGACGATGGATCGCCTTGTGCTCACGCGAGCCGCACGGCGCGGAGAAAAAGCCACGGGCGGACACCAGTTTCTCGACGAGATGGGACTCAAACCAGGTGGAGCACCATGAGCGAAGCTGCATGGCGGATTGCCGTTGGCGCTGATGAGACGAGCGCCGAATATGAATCGGCGGACAATGGAGCAGACGTCGCGCTGTTCGTATGCGCGCACGGAGCGGGTGGCAACATTGCGGACAAGAGTACGATGGCTACGGCCAGGGCCATGCGCAAACATGGCATCGGTGTGGTCCGGTTCAACTTTCTCTACAAGGAAAAGAAGAGCGCGCGGCCGGATGCGATGCCAAAGCTCACGTCTACTTTTTCGGCCGTGATTGCACGCGCCCGCGAGGAGCTGTCGCCGACAAAGCTCATCATTGGCGGCCGCTCCATGGGCGGGCGGGTGGCGTCGGTGCTTGCATCGGAAGCATTCGACGCCGATGGATTGTTGCTGCTCGCCTATCCCCTGCATCCACCAGGCCAGCCCGACAAGCTGCGCGATGCGCACCTGCCGGCGATCACCATGCCGACGCTCTGTTTCTGCGGCACCCGTGATCCGTTCGTCACTCGCGAGCTGATGGAGCGCGCGCTTGGCAAGGTGACCGCGCCGTGGGACATGCGCTGGGTGGATGGCGCGGACCACAGCTTTCATGTGCTCAAGTCGTCCGGCACAACCGATGCAGCGGTGCTCGATACCATTGCGTCAACGAGCCGTTCATGGAGTGATCGATTGTAAACCTGCTTTTCCTTTTGTCGAGCGTAGCGAAGGGCCCGCTTTTCCCTCAGATTGAGCCAGACACACCCAGAGGAGTTTTCATGCGCAGGATGCACGTTGCCGTCGGTCTGGTTGCACTCGTTCTCAACTCACCAACTGCCGGCGCGCAACGCGGCGGACGCGGTACGCCAATTCCAGCCGGTGAGGCGTGCCCCGCCGGCCAGACTGAAATCCGTCCACGCACTTGCATGGCGCCGGAGGCGCCGGCACCGAACATCCTCGACTATCGCCCGAAATCCACACTCGTGACGCCCGTGCACATGGTGCCCACGGCAAAGTATCCGGCCATCGATTTCCACGGCCACCCACAGGGCCTCCTTGGCACCGCCGACGCACTCGGCCGGCTTGGCGCGTCGCTCGACAGCCTCAACGTGCGCATGATGATCAGCGCGGACAACATGTCGGGCGACCGCCTCAAGTCGACGATCACCGCCGTGCGCGCGTCGGACAGGATGAAGGATCGCGTGCGTGTGCTCGCAGGAATCAACTTCCAGAATGTGGGACCGGGCTGGGCGGCGAAGGCCGTGGCGCAGCTCGAAGCGGACGTCGCCGCAGGTGCCGTTGGCGTTGGCGAGATTCCCAAGAGCTTTGGTCTCAGCGTCCGGAAGCCCGACGGAAGCCGTCTCAAGATAGACGATCCCGAGCTCGATCCAATCTGGGACGCATGTGCGCGACTCAAGCTGCCGGTGTTCATCCACACGGCAGATCCACAGGAGTTCTTCAAGCCGGCAGACTACACCAACGAGCGCTGGCTCGAGATCTCGCTCTTCCCCGACCGCCGCTATCCGCAGGACCGCTATCCGAGCTTCGAGACGCTCGCGATGGAGCGCGACAACATGATCACGAAGCACCGGAATACCACGTTCGTGGTCGCCCACATGGCGTGGTACGCGAACGATCTCGGACACCTGGGCAAGATGATGGACGACATGCCCAACATGCTCACCGAGGTGGGCGCCGTGCTTTACGACATCGGCCGCCAGCCGCGCGCGGCGCATGACTTTTTCGTGAAATACCAGGACCGCATTCTCTTTGGCAAGGATTCATTCCAGCCGGAAGAGTATCCGTACTACTGGCGGGTGTTCGAAACGAACGACGACTACTTCGACTACTACCGCGGGTATCACGCCTTCTGGAAGCTCTACGGCATTGGTCTGCCGGATGCCGTGTTGAAGAAGGTGTACTTCCAGAACGCGCTACGCATCACGCCTGGAATTCCCCAAACGGGCTGGCCAAAGTAAGCCATTCATCAAGCATCACGCCGGGGCAGTTACGGCTTCACACGCGCAGTATGGCGTACCGCTGGCGACAGAGTGCGCAGACGTACACCCTGGCAGCAATGCTGAAAGTTGACGCGTGAAGCAATGGCATAAGCTTCTCTGCACCAATTGGTTACATCGTGGTAACCAGCCTACAGCACTGCGGCTTTCTCTGCCCGCGCCGCCAGCTTCGTATCACCCATCCGCTCGGCCAGCGCGGCAAACGCCGGCGTGGGCCCCTGCCAGTGGATCTCGCGTACAGATGCGAACAACGGCGCATCGATGCGTAGCGTCGCCAGGTCCTTGAACAGCAACGCCAGCGTGTGATTGGGGCCGAGGACGTCGGGAGGAAAACTCTCGATCGGTCCGTGGCGGTTGAGCAGCCGCGCAGCACTCACGGCGCCAATGCCCTGGATGCCGGGATATCCGTCCGCACTATCGCCCACGAGGGCGAGGTAGTCCGCGATCAGCTCGGGACCCACGCCAAACTTTTCGCGCACGCCGTCCGCGTTGCGGATCTTTCCGGACTTGCGGTCAACCTGCACCACACGGTCGCCCACCACGGACTGCGCGAGATCCTTGTCCGGCGTCCAGATGCAGACCTTTTCCACTGCGGGATCACGTGCCGCCAGATGCGCCGCGGAAGAGAGTCCGTCGTCGGCTTCCAGCTCCACCATGGGCCATGTGGCAACGCCCATGGCCACGAGCGATTCCTCGAGCGGGGTGAACTGGCGCCGCAGCGCGGGCTCGACGCCCTGTCCAGTCTTGTAACCGGCCCACATTCCGTTCCGGAATGACTCGATGACGTGATCCGTGGCGACGCCGATGTGAGCGCCACCGGTCTCGATCATCTGCAACACGGTATTCAGGACGCCGATCACCGCGCCGTAGGGAGGATCCTCACCCTTGCTGAAGCGGCGCACACCGTAGAAGTGCCGGAAGAGCTCATAGGTGCCGTCGACGAGATGCACGATCATGCGTTAGTATAGGCGCGTGCGCACTCAGACGTCGGCCAATGGTAGCGTTGGCACGTTTCGCACGCCCCGCCTGGTCAGGCCCCGCACGCCTTGATGAAAGCGTCGACGGCGGGAGGACCGGAGCCGATGCCTTCGTCGTGCTTCATGACGACGTATGCGTCACCCCACGGCTGCGCGGCGATCTTCGCGGACCAGCCGGCAATGGCCGCATCGTCATAGTCCAGACGATGTAGCCTCACGTAGCCCCATGATGCCGTTGGAACGAGCGGCGCCGAAAACTCCGCTTGGTCAATGACACACATGGCGATGTCGCGCGCGCGGAGCAGGTCATAGACCTCCTCCTCGAACCAGCTGTCGTGGCGAAACTCGATGGTGAATTTGCGGTCGAGTGGAAGCATGTCCAGGAACACGCGCAGCCGCTCGACGTCCTTTTTCATGTTGGGCGGCAGCTGGAAGAGAATGGGGCCAAGCTTCTCTCCAAGCGCGGAGGTGACCTTCATCAGGTACTCGACCGTGTCTGAACATTCCGCCTTGAGCCGCGCAAAGTGTGTGATGCGCTGGCTGGCCTTGATGGAGAACTTGAAATCATCGGGCGCCTGCGCCGCCCAGTCGAGCAGCACCTGCTCCTTTGGCAACCGGTAGAACGTGTTGTTGATCTCCACCGTCGGGAAACGGCTGCAATAGTAGCCGAGCATGCCGGCATCCTTCACGTCGCCGGGATAGAACGTGCCCTTCCATTCCTTGAATGCATAGCCGCTGGTACCGGCGCGCACCTTCATGATGCCTTCCGCCCCTTTCTCTTTTCCGGCTGCGCGGCCTCCGGCTCGGCCGCGGTGAGACTCGCCTTCAGTGCTTCCATGAGATCGAGAATCTTGCCGCCGCCGTCCTGCACGGCCTCGGCGGTGGTGATGTCCTGGCCCTCGATTTTCTGCTGGATGGTATCGAGCACGCGCTCGCGAACCGTGTCCTTGTACTTCTGCGGCTCGAACTTCTCATTGGTCGTCTGTTCGATGAGCTGCTTGGCCAGCGCCAGCTCCATCGGCTTGACCTCGCCCTCCGGGACGGTGACCTCGGTGGTCGGGCGAACTTCGTCGGCG
>JAQBPY010000005.1 GCA_028287285.1 Gemmatimonadota bacterium | reverse complement strand
CGAAGGCTGCGTGATTCATGGCTGTGCATTCCTGAACTGCCTCCCTGGCAACCGACCTGGAACGAAGACCGTGAGACACCGCCGAGCGGGGATTGTGCCCCGGTGGAAGTGATTGGGGGGCGACTGGCGGTTGTGGCACCTCCACCGGCGGGCAAAGGCTGATCTTCGAAGCTCTGAAAGATAGTCAATCAGAAGACCATTGGAACCCACAAACGCAACCTGCGGCGCCCATGCCTGACTGATCGATCAGTCATGTTACTGCAGACGCTCTGCTTGGACTTCGGCATCCGCCCTTGCTTCGGTCTTTCTTCGGTTGTACCTTTCTGCCATCGCCCGAGACGAGAGCGCCAAATGCCGAAATCCGATTCGACCACCGATCTCCAAGGTTACGCCACCGTAGCCGATCGTATCACGCTGTTCTATCGGGAGTACCCCGCTGGCCGCATCAACACCGAGCTCGTCTCCCGGGTGGCCGAGGAGATCACGTTCAAGGCGGCCGTCTATCGCGATGGCGCGGAGACCGTCCCCGCCGCTACGGGGTGGGCGTCCGAGCGCGAGGGCGACGGCGACATCAACACCGTCGCTTGCCTCGAGAACACCGAGACGTCCGCTATCGGCCGCGCGCTGGCCAACCTCGGGTTCACCGCGTCATCGCGGCGACCCAGCCGGGAAGAGATGGACAAGGCCGCGCGCGCCAGACGCCGGTTGTCGCTCGCCACCCAAGCCTCCGCCGCGAGCCGCGCGGCCGTGTCGCGTCCCGGTGACAACGCGGCGCTCCAGGCCGCGGCCAACGCCGCGTTCGACGTCCTCGGCCTCGTTCACGCGGCCGAACGGCGAGGGCTCAGCGCCGAGCGAGCGCAGGTCATTCGCACAGGCGTCAATCGCCTCCCTGCGCTTCCCCTCGCCAGAATCGCCCGTGTGGAAGCTCGGCTCCGTGCCTGGCTTCGCCGCGCCGAGGCCGGTGGTGTAACGCCCTGGAGTGCATCGGAATGAGAGCCATGTCCACACACGCTCGTTCGGACGCACACAGGGGGAACGGATGGGAGCTGGGCACGACACGGCTGGCGACGGACTCACTGCGGCGCCGCTCGCCCCGGCTCCCTATCAGTCGCAGGCGAGCTTCGTGGCGGCCCTCTGCCAGGGCGAGCCCGCCGCGCTCAGGGCATTCTTTCTGTTTTACGCGCCCCTGCTGCGAGATCAGGCGCGGAAGCTGAGCGTGCCAGAGGACGAGCGGAGCGAGCTCGTGACCACTGTGCTCGACGACGTCGTGCTGCACCTGCAGGACGTCTCGTTTCCGCCGCGCGACCTCTCGCGGTACGTCGTCGGTGCTTTACGCAACCGCGTTCGGACCCGCCATCGCGACCGAGAGCGGCGCCGCGTCACGACAGAGCACGCGTATGCCACTCTGGACGCGACCAGCCAGCGCGTGGTGGCCGAGTGTCACTCCGAGTACGGGTTGCGCGAGGCGGTGGCGCCGGGTTCGGAGCGTCGACCCCCGCTCGCCGCGGCGATCGAGAAACTTGCGGCGGCATCGGCGCGGGCACTCTCTACCTCCGAGCTGGCCCTCATGGTCGGCCTCGGCCACCGCATCCCGCTGCGCGAGCTCGCGGCGCAGGCGGGCATCAGCTATGGCGCGGCGCGTGTGCGCGTGCATCGGTTGCGCGCGCGCTTTCTCGTGGTCGCGATGGCGTACGTCGCGTCGTTGGACGCCGAGGAGCAGCGTGAAATGATGCGTTTCTTTCGCCGCGCCGGCGTGGCACTCGCCGCGCACGAGCCGGCCGATTCACCGGCGACATCCGGCGATGATCACATACCTTCTGAGGAGATCCAGCCATGATGCCATCGGACGAACAGGCAGCGGACGAGCTGATGCGCCTCGTGGGCGCCGCGCTCGAGCGGCAGGACGATGACCTCGCCTTGCAAAGCGAGGCGCAACTGGCGTGGCTCGCGTCTGATCTGCGTGGCGCACTTTCCAGCGACGAGCATGCCGCGGACGAACGCGATGCGGATGCGTTCGCCCGCGACATGGTCGCGCGCCTCGCCATCCAGCGTGCCCAGCGCGCGTTGCCACGCCGCGAGCTTCAGAGTCGCCCCGCGCCCATGGTGGCCACGGTGGCGCAGGGGCTGCACGCCGCAAGCGAGCACCGGGCGGCCGTGATGCTCGATCTCGCCGCAGCGGCTGGTGCGGGACGCGCGATCTGGGACGAGCCGTGCGACACCTGGCTGGAGTTGCCGTCCGACATTCCCTCGTCGCCGTACGTCGCGCTTCGCGTCGCCGGCGACAGCATGGAACCGGTGCTCGCGGCGCGTGACGTCATTCTCGTGAAGCTCGACGCGCCGCCAACGGTGGATGATCTCGTGGTCGCGCGCCTCGCGGACGATGGCTTCGTGGTGAAGCGCGTCGCGGGCATTACGAGCGCGCAGCTGACGCTCGCCTCGTTCAATCCGGCGTACGCACCGCTCGTCGTGGAGCGTGTTGGAACTGCCATCCTCGGCACCGTGATCGCGCGCTTTTCGCGGCTGTAACACCGATGAGTGCTTCTCGTGAAGGACACGGTCTCGGCACGCACCCGGCGCGTCGCGACGTGTTCTCCCACGAGAGGAGAGCTCAGTATGAAATGCATTCGCGTTCACCGCGCCCAGCGCGCGGGCCGCACCATCAGCAGCATCCGCCAGGTCGCCGGCATGGCGATCCCGCTCGTCGTCTTGTTGACAACGACACTCGCATCTGGCGCGCAGCGCGTGCTCGTTCGCAACGAACTGGCGGCGCACAGTTCCAGAGGCATCGGCTCATCCACGGTTCTCGCGCGACCATCCGTCGCCGAAGCGCGCGCCAGGCCCACACGCGTGCGCTCCGCCATCACGTCGATCGTGGCGACCGCCGCGGGTCCATTTCCTGGCGGAAGCATCACGCGCGACGCGTGCCTGACCATCGCCGCCGGCGAGGATGCAGCGTACGAGTGCGGCGCTTTGCGGCTGGTGCATCCGCTTCCGTCGACGACCACGTATGGCGAGACACGAACGCCGACGCTGCTATACAATAGCGGTCACGCGGCGCCAGGGGCGATCGTTGCGGTCGATCTCTCGGTGACCGGCATTCAGCCCACGTCAGTGGAAGCGACTGTCCGGATCGGCGGACAGTCGCGCGTGCGCACCTTTGCGTGGGATACGGCTTGGGTCGATGGTCAGACCCGGCGTGTCCACGTTCCTATCGATGCGGTGGACCTAGGCCTGACGAACGGCAACGCCGGGGTGGTCCTGCCCGACACCGTCGACGTGAAGGGTTATCGAAACGGCAGTATCATCGCCCAAGCCACCATTACGGGCGTGGTCGCCATCGTGGATCGCCGCAACAGTCCCTTCGGTGCCGGGTGGTGGTTGGACGGCCTGGAGCAGTTCGTGACGGTGGCAGGCAACTCGAACCAGCGGCTCTGGATCGGCGGTGACGGTAGCACGCGCGTCTACACCTACCAGGGGAACAACGCCTGGCTCGTGACCCCTGCGGTCTCGCGCCCCGATACGCTGGAGTACGTGCCGGGCGGCGGGGTGTGGCGGCGGCACCTGCCTGACGGTGCCTACGTCGAGTTCGACAACAATGGCCAGCACCTACTGACTCGCGACGCGCTTGGACGCGCGACGACCTTTACCTACACCACCTTCGGAGGACGGTCAGTGCCGGCGATCATCGCCCTCCCGGTGCAGAGCGGAACGGTGCCGACGTACCTCTTCAACTACGCGCTGGACTCCGCCGGAATCGGACGGATCGACCATGTGACGGCTACGGCGGGTTCGCGACTCACGAACATCTACTCGGCGAACGGGCGGATCTCCGACATCGAGGATCCCATCGGGACGGTGTCGTTCGCGTACTCCCCAGCGAAGCAACTCGTGCAGCGCATCAACAGGCTGCGCGACACGACGACGTATGCCTACGATGAGGCTGGCCTGCTGACGTCCGTGTCGGTCGACATGCGTCGCACGGAAGGTCCCTCTGCTCCGGCCATCGTCAATGGCTTCTGCGCCGCTGAAAGTCGTGGCCTGACCAGTTGTGGCGGTGGCCTCGTCAATACGCCACCGCTCATCGCGAATGCCTACACGCTGTGGGACGGCTCACGAACGGACATCCTGGATCACACGATCTTCACCATCGGCCTGTTCGGCACTCCGGATACGGTCGTCAATGCGCTCGGGCAGACCACGCGCGTGAAACGCAATGCTGTTTTCGCATTGCTCGCGGATACCGTGATCGCGGCGAATGGTTTGACGACGGCCGCCACGTACAACGCCCGCGGTCTTCCGGATTCCGTGCGCGTGCTCAATCCGATGGGGACTGGCGACGCAACGACGCGCTACTACTGGAACCCGATCTGGCGCCGCGTCGACTCCCTCGTGACGCCGACTGGTGAGCGGATGATGACCCTGTACGCCACCGCGCGCCCGCTCGTGCTCCGCCGTCAGGATGGGCGCGGCGCGGCGAGTCGCGATACTCTCACCTATTCGACGGATGGTTTGCTCGAGACGGTCCTTCGAGCGGAAGCGTCGACGGGATCCGAGATCCACTACACGTACGATGCGACGGGGAATCTCTCGCGCACCACGAGCGCAAAAGGCTTCGCGAGGGATATCGTCCGTGATGCGCAGGGGCGCGACACGTTGACTCTCATACAGGTCGATACGGCCGGGACGTCGACGAAGCGAACCCGGGTTCGGCAGACGTACGACGCGATGGATCGGGTCCTCACCCAAGTCTCGATCGGCGATTCATCCTCCTACACGCTGTCGACAAGCGCGACGACCGTCGCCGTTCCGCCGGAGACGCTCCAGGTCACCAATGTCTATGACGCGAACGGCGCGCTCCTGTCGACCCAGCGGCTGGCGTCGCCGGACACGAATCAGATCGGCCAACTCCTCACCTCGTGGACGTACGACGCCGCGCAGCGACGGAAGAGCGAGTCACCGTCGGGCGGCGGCACGGAACTGTATACCCTGGACGGCGCCGGCAACGTGACCGCGGTGCAGACGCGCCGCCAACTCACCATCACCAGTTCGTATGACGCGCTGAACCGGATGACCCAGCGCATTACGCCGGGCATCAGCTACAGTGCGAGCCCGAACTGCAATTTCTTCTGGGGATTCGACCAGAGCGCCTGCACCTCGCGCAGCTACCGCTTTCCGTTCTATGGCTCCGCCGTCAGTGTTCCCACGGATACGGCCACCTTCGGCTACGATGTCGGCGGCAACCTGACCACGGCGAACAATCATGACGCGCAGATCGCGCGGACGTACTTCCCGAACGGCCTGGTGCAGACGGATACCCTCCGCATTCGCGCCTATGGCAGTTCGATCGCGTCGCCGTTCAGCCAGCACGTCTACGGGCTGGAGTTGGCCTATGATCTAAGTGGTCGCCGCACGCGTCTGAAACACCCCTCGCTTACCGCGAGCTGGTCATGTGGCACGTGCACCCAGACCTACGCCTACGATTCACTGATGGGCGCGCTGAATACGACCACGGACGTCTTCGGCAATCCCTACACCTTCGCCTACGACGGCCGGTCGCGTCTCATCCGCGCGACGGCGCCGGGAAGCGTGGTGCGCCGTTGGGCATACGACCTCGATGACCAGTTGGTCACGCGGCTGGATTCGACCGCCTCCGTGAACGGCATCCTGCACGAAGACGTGCTCGCATACGATGCGCGCGGGAAGACCCTGCATGTCTCCGCGAGCGTGAATCCGGGCATCAACTATGATGACGCGACCGCGTATGCCACGCTGGGGGCCGTGGTCTATTCCTCCCGGTCGAAGAACGCCACCTATCCGACGATCGAGCAAATGCAGGTGGACGGCTACGGCAACATCCTGCGTCACTCCCATTTCACGGATGTCGTGCATCAGGAGTTGCAGTACTCGGCATTCGGCCCGGGCAGTGAGCGCGTCACGAGCGTGAGCGACAGCGTCGACTTCACGCAGGCGTATACCGGCGCACCAGTCGATACGATCAAGACGTCGTTTGATCCGGCGGGGAACACGCGCCTGTACAGCGTGCACCGGTCAGTGGTGGTGAACAGTGCGCAGGGGCCGACGGTGGTGCCCGTGAGCGATCTGGGGTCGGCCAGCTACTACGGGGCGGATGACAAGTTGCGCGTGTACTCGAGGAGTGGGACGTCGACCTCGCGGGAAACACGGCCCGTGTTCGAGGAGTATCGCTACGATGCGCTCGGTCGTCGCGTGCTGCTGCGCTCGCAGGCCGATTCGGCCGCGTCCACCTCAGACTCGCTCGCGCTGAGTCACATCGAGCGGTTCGTCTGGGACGGCGATCAATTGTTGTACGAAGTCCGTCAACCAGGCCAGCATTCGCGGACGGAGACGCAGCTCGAGGCAGAGAGCTTGTACGGCACCTCGGCGCCCGTGTACTTCGGCATCGTGGGCTACACGCATGGCGCCGCGCTCGACCGGCCGCTCTCGCTCATCCGGAACGGGCTGGTGATCGTGCCGCATGCGGGCTATCGCGGGGAGTACGATAGCGGGACCCTCGCGTCGGGGGCGGCAGCGAGCGGGGACATCGATTGGCCCGGCAGCGAGATCACCGTCTACGCGGAAGAGAACCAGAGTGGGTCGAAGGGGTGGGCCGGCAGCCTGATCCGCGACAAGCGGGACGAGTCGGGGTTGAAGTATATGCGGAACCGGTACTATGTGCACGCACGGGACGCTTCACGCAGGAAGACCCCATCGGCCTCGCCGGCGGCATGAACCTCTATGGGTTTGCATCCGGTGATCCTGTGAACTTCTCGGACCCGCTAGGGCTTTGCGGCGAGAAGGACGAAGAGCCGTGCCCTTCGATGATGGATCAGGTCAATAAGGGAATGGCGGACGCCTTCGCTAGCCTTGCGAACAAGACCCTCGAAGTTACGGCCGGGCTCGTGAATGCAGTAACAGGCCTTGGGGATCTTCTGACTGCCGCGGGCCTTAATCCAAGTGTGCAGGGCGCCGGTGGGCGCGCTCTGGCTGGGGCGTCGGCCTTGTTCGGAGTGGTCGCGAATGGGCCAAAGGTGGAAGCGAAGGCCATGGGCCATATCTTCCGCGACGCCGTAGGCCATGTTAATCCAGGAACAGCAACGTCAGAAGCTCGATACATGGGTCTATTCGAGGCTGTGGCGGGCAATGCGGCAAACCGCAATGACGCCGTTGTCGCAGCAGCTGGACAGGCAGCAGGGGTGCAAGGCTTTACACAGCGGTTCCGTCAAGGAGAGGTTTGGGTTCACGTAATCGGAGGCAAGATCACGAACGCCGGAATCAACCCCTAGCCATGAACTATCTAGAACTCGCCCGCGCCTTCGATCGCGAAGAGCTACCGACTAGCGCTGCTTGGGCCTATGAGCTCGCAATTCAGCAGGAGGGCGTAGCGGTCGAAACGCTGTTGGACCTCGCGGTGTTGTACTTCGTAATGAATGATCCGGGATACTTCACAGCCCATCAGATCGATAAACGGATGGTAGATGAGGCATACCCGAGAGCATTGGCTGTCCTGGATATTGCCGAGTTCCGTTTTGGACGACTTCCAGAAATCATGTTCTGGCGGCTGCACATGAAGGAGCGCGTCCTCGGTGAGATTCTGCCTAACGAGGTGTACGAGCGGCTCGCAAGCCAAGGCGTTGCTCCAGCAATCGTGGCTCTCTACGTGGCCACGCGGAGATCGGAACACAGCATGGAGGCGAGTCGCGTCTTCGACGCCCAGAAATCAGTGAAGACAGCTAGGAGCCGTTATCTGTTGTCATTCGCTTAGCGATGTACGAAGACATCTCACCAACTAGGCGAGGGGTATGACGAACGCCACCTAGGTGAAGCGAGAAGCCCGATCGAGCACATCGATCGGGCTTCTTATTCTTTAGCTGCTGCGGCTATCGAGCGGTTAACTGGCTTTGCGTTTCGCTCTAGGTGGTGGAGCGGCGCGGCGCCGGGGGCGGGCGGGGGTGAAGGAATCGAGGAAGCCGTCGACGACCTTGAGGACGGCGCGCTGCTCAGCGGCGGGGAGCTCGGTGAGGACGCTCGATGCGCTTCAAGAGGCGGGCGACCTTGGGATTTGGCGTGTCGCGGAGCGGCGCGAGGCCGAAGAGCTCATCGGCCGAGACCGGGAGGGCGCGGGCGAGCTCGATGAGCATCGCTGCCGGGGGCTGGGCGCCATCGGCCTCGTAGTAGGCGATCACGCGCTTGGAGACGCCGACGGCCTCGCCGAGCGCGGTCTGGGTGAGCCCGCGACGCTGGCGCAACGCGGCGAGCCGGTCCCCGAATCCCTCCAGAACAGCGCTCATCACGATCGATGCCCATCCACGCGATCGCGGTCCCGTCAGCGCCCGGCAACTGATGCTGGCCGTGGGTGAGGAGGTCGACGTCCCTCGCGCCGCGCGACCCACCATGCTCGCCACCCGGCGTACGGCGACGCATCTTTTCACCCGTGCGCGCGACGCGCTGCAGGTGAAAAAGTGCACCTCAAGGCGACAGTATGACGGAAAACCGGGAGGCGTGAGCAGCTAAGAGAAGAAACGTCAGCGACTTGAGTCCGCACCAATCGTAGACGCACGGCCCAACCGGTCACTTCACCCAGGAAGACCCCATTGGCCTCGCCGGCGGGATGAACCTGTATGGGTTTGCATCCGGCGACCCTGTCACGTATTCCGATCCTTTTGCAGTGTCCGGAGGCCGATAGCAGGCTGTCGCAAAGCTCGGCAATCGCTTAGGAAACGGGCAACGGCGGGGTGGCGATGGGTCAGTAGATGTAGACTGGCGTCCCAACCGACACCATGTCGTACAGCTTGTCGATGTCCGCATTGAGTAGACGCACGCAACCGTGGCTCGCCGACTTGCCGATGCTCTCCGGCGCATCAGTGCCATGAATGCCATACCCATCGCCCATCTCGAGACGATGGGTGCCCAGCACGCCCATGTATTTGCGCTGGTTGGTGCCATAAGGCGGGATGATGATGTTGCCGCCGGCGATGATCTCGTGCCCCTCCTTGCCCGGCGCGATCGCCTCCTGCCGCCCGTCGGCGTACTGCTTCACCACATCGGTGCCATTCACGGTGATCTGCGAGCCGTCGTTCGCGGCGATGGTCTGGCCGCGCGTGAGGCGGACGATGCCGAGGCCGCGCTTGCGAGCCTGTTCGACGAAGTGCCAATCGGGGGGCACCCAGGCCGGATCCGCTTCCTTCGCGTTGATGA
>JAQBPY010000001.1 GCA_028287285.1 Gemmatimonadota bacterium | reverse complement strand
TTCCAGTACCCGGATCAGTTCCGGTTGAATTTCATCCCGGGGCTGGCGGCACTAACATCGCAGCGCTGTCGTTCACCGCAGCGAAGAACGGTACGGACATGCTCGTGGACGACGTGGCCATGAGCGGCAGTGCGTACGCCCTCGAGGCGCAGTCGTCGCACCGTCTGCTTTACGCGACGCCCGTTTTGACGGACACTGTGCACGTTTCGGGGACGCCGCGCGTCACGTTGCGCATTGCGTCGAGCAAGCCGGCGGCGAATCTCAGCGTGTGGCTGGTGATGTTGCCGTACGATTCCACGCGCGCGGGGTCGCAGAGTCATGTCGGAGTCATCACGCACGGTTGGGCCGACATTCAGAACTACAAGTCGCTCACGAAGGGCGGCAACTACGATTCGAAGCTGCCCGGCGAGCCACTCGTGCCTGGCAGGTTCTACGACCTCACGTTCGATCTTCAGCCCGACGACGAGTTCGTTCCTGCTGGCAAGCAACTGGCGGTGATGATCATGTCGAGCGATCGCGAGTTCACGCTGTGGCCGCAGGCGGGCACGGAGTTGACGATCGATCTCGCGCACTCATCGTTTACAATTCCGATCGTGGCCGGCACGCGAGCGCTGGGGAGCGCCGGAGTGCGGTAGCTGTCGAGTTCGAGTGGCCAAGGGGCGTTGGGATGCGCTCTGCTCCGAGAATCCGAGCAATCATCCCACGCGACAACTCGGTGTTTGGGGGCCCTCTACGGGCCTCTTGCCAGTTTTGGCAAGAGGCCCGCTGCGCGATCCACACGACCCCCGACGGATTCTCTTGATCCGTGCCGAATGCGGCGATGATGAACAGCGTTCTCATTGTCGAGCTAGAGAGCGCTCGCTCAAGCGCAGGGGAGGCAGCAGAAGTGAAGCGGGAGTAGCGACGGGCTCCGCATCGAGCGCACGAAGGAATGCAACGAGCTGGCGACGCTCGGCCGCCGAGAGCGTGAGCAGGTGGAGTTCGGTGGTGCCGAGTGGTGCGCGCGGCGCGCGGTCGTAGTGGGCCACGACTTCCTCAAGCGTGGCGAACTGTCCGGCGTCCATGAATGGCGCTCGTCGGCTGACGTTACGGAGCGAAGGCGTTTTGAAGGCGCGAACGCTCAACGCGTTTGCCGTGTCCGCGTAGCGCAGCTCGGCGCATGCGTCCCTGGAGTGCACATCGCTGTAGGGGCCGGTGCATGCGAACTCCCCGGCGACCGCCTTTCGCACGCCGGTGGCGCGTCCGTCATCCACGGAGAGCGCAACACCTGAGGCAGAACGTCCACCGGGAACGCCGGTGTTGTGGAAGTCATCGTCGGTCATGCGCACGCCCTCATGACACGTTGCGCAGTTGGCCTTTCCGACGAACAGGCGCGCGCCGCTGATTTCGTCTGGCGACATCGAAGCGGATGACGACTGCGACGAGCGCTCAGCATCGATCCACTCGTCCACGCGCGAACGGCCGAAGGCGAGGCGACGCTCGTACGCCGCGATGGCCTTGCCGACGTTGGCGTACACGCGCGTGATCGACTCCTGGCGTGCGGGACCGAGACGACTCCAGATCGCGCGTCCCGCGGAATCGCTGTTGGGGCCGGCCATGGGTGAGAGACCCTTCGTCGCCGGAAGCGCGCCGAACAGTGTTGTGTATTGCCGCGCGTACCGCGCGGAGACTTCCTGCGCGACGAGCGTACGCGTCGCTCCGTGCTCGAGCGGATTCTCTAGCGGGCCGAGTGCTTGCGCCCATTGGCTGTCGGCGCGGCCGTCCCAGAAGAACCACGGACTGTGCGCGGTGCCTGCGATCGGCATCGTGCGCTTTCCACCGAAGGCCATGCCGTGGCCCTGGGGAATCGTGTCCTGAAAGTCGAGCGCGGGTTGATGGCATGTTGCGCATGATACCTTCCCATTTCCGCTCAACCGCGTGTCGAAGAAGAGCTGCTGTCCCAGCTCAGCGGCACGCGCGTCGTCGGCAACTCGGTTGGATGGATCCGGCGCGAGGGGCGGCAGCTGCGACAACGACATCCTGAACAGCGCCGCCCGCTCCTTGGCGGACCAGCGTCGCGTATCCATGCCTAGTGCGACGTTAGAGGTGTCGATCGTCGAACGAGCCACCGACGGTGACGACCTGTGATCGAACGTCGCGAGCGTGAACAGACCGACGCTCGTTGCAGCCACCAGGCCGAAACTCCTGGCGGCAGGCATCGGGACCTGCTTATAGCGCGGCATTGAACACGACCGTGTCCACGCCGGCGGCCGTGCGCACGACGAAGATCATTCGCCACCAACCACCCATGCTGAACTTGAGTCCCTCTACCTTGTGGTCGCCCTTGCCAAGGGCGGCGGTGACCTGCGGGCGAGTGGGCAGGCCGTGTCCGTGCTGTGGCATGCCGCCATCCACAAAGATCGACGCGCTGTCCACGGGAGCGCCGGCGATGGTCTCCACGTGTAGCGTCCACGCCTGGAGCTTGCCGACGGGAATGGGCGTCGTGCCTGGACGCACAGAAGCGCGGTAGAGTCCGTGCTCGGACGTCTTGGTGGTCGCGATGTCGGGTGCGGGCACCACCCCGGAGTAATGGTGGCATGCGGCGATAGCGAACAGCGCGGCAGAGGTGACAGCGCGCGCGAGTGACTTGATGAACATGTGGTGAGCGATCCGGAGGTCGCGTATTCGAGTGAGGAAGCACGGTTTCAGTGTGCCCAGGCTGACAGTCCTGGGCACACGCGAAGGGAACGGTCACGGGCGCAGTCGCGCGCCGAGGCGGATGATGGTCAGGTGCGTCGTGCTCTCGAGGGGCGTAACGGTGACCTGCCCGCCGGGCTGGTCGATGATGCTCCCCTGGGCCAGGTATCGTGCAGTACCGCCGCCGAAATACTGAACGCCGAGGTCGAGGTCGAGCTGGCTCTTGCCTGCGTAGAGCGGCAAGTACACGCCGCCGCCGATTGACCATGCTGCCGCTGATGCAGAGTGATTCGTCGTGCTGGCGAATGCGGTGTAGTCTCCAGTTCCCTGGAGGCGGCTCTCTGTAAAGAACAACTGGGCTCCCACACCGGCGTTCACATACGGGCGAACGATGCCGGTCGGCCAGCTCACCTGGGGGCCGACACTCATTGGCACGATGTAGTTCGAAGTGGTGACATCCAGCGTCACGCGTCCGCCGACGGATTCACTCAGGGTGGCTCGGCGTGATTCGCCGCCGTAGCTCACGCCACCGATGTTGGCCCGAAGGCTCCAGATGCCGGCGTCGTCGAGGCGGAGGAGGTAGGCGCCGTCCACGCCGTAGCCGAGGCCGATGTTCTTGCCAAGGGTGCCCTGCGGGCGACTCTGGATGACCGAGAGGGCGCCTGAACTGCGACGCGCCAGCTCGGAGGTACTGGTATCCTGCGGTGTGTCCTGTGCTAGTGTCGCCGAGGTGAGAACGCTCGAGAGCAAAAGCGCGCGATAGAGGGACTTGTTGAGCATGTGATGAGCGATCCTGAGGTCGCGTGTTCGAGTGAGGAAGCACTCGCAACATCGCGGTGATCGACTCGGCGCTATAGCACGTAGCGTGCGTCTTGGTACTTTCTGCGCGCCAATCGCTCACGATCATCAGCGGATACCAGAATGCTCTCTGCGTGCTATATCGCGCCGACCGAGCGGGTGATGTTGCGGTACAATCCTGCTGTTGCACCGCACACCACTTGCACGGAGCGTCAGATGGCACACGCCATGAGGTTCGAACCCGCTGCCGACACCACCACTTTTGATGCGCTCCTCGCTTCGGTCAGCACACAGGTGGAACAGGCGCGCTTCGTCGATTCAGGGGACGCGCTGGAGGCGGTTGTCCTTGCGATCGTCCAGGACGTGGCCGCGTACGTTCTTTCGTGGGATGAGGGTGGGCGGCCTGCGTCGCCCTGAGCCGATCTCGTTCGCGATGACTTCGGCGTCCGCGCCGACGCC
>JAQBPY010000414.1 GCA_028287285.1 Gemmatimonadota bacterium | reverse complement strand
CAGCCACGAGCACCGTCCGGCAATCTCCCGACACGCGCACAGCGCGTGCGGGATGACAGAAGGCTGCATCGGCTGGGAGATACGTTCGCTGCGCCTTGAGCCAGCCACGAGCACCATACAGCATCTCCCGACACGCGCACAGCGCGTGCGGGATGACAGGAATCAGCAGCGAACGAGTGTCGGGAAATACTTTCCGACGCGGACCATAGGCGCGTGCGGAATGACAATCTCACGGCCGACGGACGTGAAGAGACACGCCCAGCGCATCGAACGCCCGGCCAAACGACGCCCAATCCCCCTGGCCGAGCGCCTCGCGCATCACGCGGTACAGACTGTCGGACCTGAGCACTACCTCGGCGCTTGGCACTGCCGGCCGCGCACTCGCCCCGATGGCCGCCAACAGCGTCGGCCCCGTTCGCACACTGTCGTCCAGCAGCGCCGCCACGTGTTGCAACGACGGAGTCGCACCGGGCCGCGACTGAAACGTGGGCTGCACATAGAATGGCCGGCCACTCACCGGTACCACCCGAACCGGCAGCCGCATGCTCGCCGTCTCATGCTGGGTCGTGTCCACCGCACGAAGACGGTCCAGCACCGAGCCCCACCGGCCCACGTCCCCATACAGCGGAATCCACGACGTCGAACGCACCGCGCCGCCCGCCGCAGCCACCACGCCGCGCACCCGCTCCGTCGAATCCAGCAGCGGCCAGACCGACGCAACACCCCCCAGCGTGGGAATCATCGCGCGCATCGGCTCGCGTGATGCAGCGGAGTCCGCGCCGTCAGGCACGGCGAAGTGCCTGCTCTCGAGCGTGTCACCCCGAAATCCCGACGTCGCAAAGGCCAGCGCCTGGGCGCGCGCGCCGTCGGTGATGGGGGGAAGCGCCTGCCGCACCGCCGGAGCCAGCCAGCTCTGTTCCCGGAAGAGCGACGGCAGGTACGTCGACCAGGTCCTCGCCAGCGGATCCGGATCACTCCGGATTACCAGCTTCACGCGACCCGACGCCGCATGAATGAGCGCAGTGGCCGCGTGCTGGAAATAGCTGCGCTCCTCGCCCAGGATCGTGAAGCGTTGCGACAACGGGTACGTGCTCGACGCCGAATACAGCTCGATCACCCAGTAGAGCGAGTCGTTGGCGATGAGCGGAACCACCGCGCTGCCCTGCACGAAGAACGGGGCGAGCGCTTCCACCCGTTCCCGAACCGACCGGCGCTGCACCATCACCGGCTTGCTCGCCGGCAAGTCTCCAAACAGCAAGCGAAAGTTCTGCAGGCTCCATGCATGCACGAGCCGCGAGCGGGTGGACATCATCTCCACCCCCACGAGTTGCCGCAAGGAGTCGGAAAGCACACTGTAGCCTGGCGCCGAATCGTAGACCGCCGGCTCCCCGAGCAGCAGTTCGTCACCAACCACCGGAGTGCCCGGCGCACGCAGTGGATAGCCGCGCTCATCGGCGGTGGAAGGGTCGAAGCGGCCCACGCCCCAGACGTCGCGCCCGTCCGACGACCCCTCATTGCTGTGCTCCACCAGGAGCGCCGCGATGCCGCTCGGCGTCGCCTGCCAGGCGATCTCCTCCCCCATCACGTGCACACGCCGCAACCGCTCCGACGCACGCGCCAGCGTGGCTCCGTCCCAGATCGCCACCCGCGACGCCGCGTCGGCCGGCGTGGCAAAACCCACGGCGCCGAGCGACTCTGCCCGCATGCGGTCCACCGCGTACGCCCGCTGCGTGTACGTCAGGCGCGTGGCGATGTATTTCTTCTCCACCAGCGGCCGCTTGTCGGTGTCGGCCATGCGCCGAAACACGAGTGGACTGATCGTGCGATTCAGGAGCGACAGCCCAAGGATGACCGTCACGGCACCAAAGGCCAGCCGCATCTGCCCCGTCCATCCGGCCCATGCGACCACAGCGGCCGCGCACAGCGTGATCACCGACAACAGCAGCATGGGGCCCAGGAGCTTCTGGTCCACCGAGGTGAACACGCCCGCCGGTCCACTTCCTTCCATGAGTGCGTGGTACATCGCCAGGCGATAGCTCCACGCGAGCAGTACCAGCAGCACGGCGCCCAGCACCGTGAAGTGCCGCCGCACGTACGCCGACACGTACAGCGTACCGCGATCCCACCGCAGGCTTGGCGTCAGCGCATACAGCACGATGACCAGCCCCGTCACCGAGATCAGCACGATCACCGTCCACACGTGCACCATGGACTCGAACGGCAGCCAGTACACGAAGAAGCCGAGGTCCGTCTCGAAGTACGTGTCGCGCTCGCCGAACGGAATGCCGATGCGGGCGAGCAGCGCCGTGTGCCAGTGTTCCGTGGGGAACGTAAGCAGCGCACCCACGATCACCGACAGCGCGACGACCGCCGTCATGAGACGGTGATTCGTCACCTCCTCGCCGATCTCGATGTTCGCGATGCGCCTCGGCAGCACCAGTGACACCACCGATTGCCGTACCGCATACAGGTTGAGAAATGCGAACGCCGACGCGACCAGGAACGAAACGATGGTGAGAACGGCCGACATCATCGCCCTCGCACGCCACACATCGGGCGCGCCCAGCGCGGAGTACCACAGATAGTCGGTGTAAATTGTGGCGGTCCAGCGCCCCACGAGCAGGACGATCGCCGCGGCAATGACGACGCCGGCAAGAATTCGGCGCCCGCTCACGTCAGACAGTGACGCCCTGCGCGCGGATCCAGCTCTCCATCTCGGTGCGGATGACGGCGAGCCGCTCTGCGGTCCGGGCCTCGTAGCGGGTAACGAGAATGGGCTGCGTGTTCGAGGCGCGAATGAGTCCCCAGCCGTCGCCAAAGAGCACACGCACACCGTCGACGTCCAGCACATCGTGCAGTGCACGAAAATGTGCGACGGCCTTTTCCACGAGCTCGAACTTTCGCTCGTCGCCGCATTCGACGCGGATCTCCGGTGTGCTCACGAACTCCGGCACGTCGGCGAGCAGCTCGCGTACGGTCTTCCCCGAATCCGCGACGATACGCAGCAGCCGCGCCGCGCCGTACAGCGCGTCGTCGTGGCCGTAAAATCCTTCGGTAAAAAACATGTGCCCCGACATCTCACCGGCGAGCGGCGCATGTGCCTCCTTCATCTTGTCCTTGATGAGGGAGTGCCCCGTCTTCCACATCACCGGCACGCCGCCGGCTTTCGTGATCTCGTCCGTGAGCGCTTGGCTGCACTTCACGTCAAAGATGATCGACTGCCCCTGGCCCGTGCGTGCCAGCACATCGCGTGCGTAGAGAATGAGGATGTGGTCGCCCCAGATGATGCGCCCCTGATCATCCACCAGCCCGATGCGGTCCGCGTCTCCATCGAAGGCAACGCCCATTTCCGCGCCGCTCTCTCTTACCGCGGCAATCAGGTCAGCGAGATTTTCCGGAACCGTGGGGTCGGGGTGGTGATTCGGAAACCGCCCATCGCTCTCCGTGAACAGTCCCACCGCGTCGTGGAGCCCCAGTGCCTTCATGAGCTGCGGCGCCACCAGCGCGCCCGCCCCGTTGCCGCAGTCGTACGCAATCTTCATCCGGCGCGAGAGTGCACCCGTGCGGTGTACGACATCCTCGACGTACTTCGGGATCGGTGTTTCGAACCGAACGAGCTTGTCATCTCGCGGCCGTTCCCCGTTGTCATCCCGCAGCTGCGCCCCACTGTCATCCCGCAGGCGCACAGCCCCCACACTGTTATCCCGCAGGCGCACAGCCCCCACACTGT
>JAQBPY010000409.1 GCA_028287285.1 Gemmatimonadota bacterium | reverse complement strand
GATCCTCGGCGAGTTGTTCGGCAGTGATCGTCTCGCCCGACATTCACGGCACTTGGCCCGCACGCAAAAAGTCGTGGATGGTCCACGCATCCACCCTCGCGGGCGTGGGCCGTTATTGTCACGCCTCGCGGCCACCGAGCGCGTGCTGCGCAACGTACACGCAACACTCTCACTGGTAGCGCACGAGGGCGTTGTCGTCAGCCCGGCCGGCGAGTGGCTCCTGGACAACTTCTATGTTGTGCAGGCACAGGTCCGCGAGGTCCGCGCCACGCTGCCGAGTGGGTATTACCACGAGCTGCCCAAGCTGGCCGGTGACGGTCCCTTCGCCGGCTTTCCGCGCGTGTATGAAATTGCGGTCGAGCTCATTGCGCATACCGACGGACGCCTGGACTCCGCGCTGCTCAAGCTGATGCTGGAGCACTACCAGCGTGTCACTCCGCTCACGATGGGCGAGCTGTGGGCGATGCCGGCCATGCTGCGCATGGGCTTCCTCGAGAACGTGCGTCACATGGCACTCCGGGCAGCGCAGGACGTGACCGAGACCAGGGAGGCGGATCTCTGGGTCACCCGCCTCCTCGAGGCCGAGGATCGCGGTGGAGGAGCGCTCGCGCGCGCGCTCGATGAGCTGATCCACCATCCGCCGCTTCTCACGCCCGCTTTTCTCACGCGCTTCCTCCAGCAGATCCGCAGCCGCCGCGCTGATTTCACGCCACTGCTGTGGCTGGAGCAATGGATTGCCGATGAAGTGATGAGCGTGGAAGAGGCCGTGCAGCGGTCCACGCAGTATCTCGCCGTCACGCAGCTGGTGATGGCAAACAGTATTGCCAGCCTGCGTGCCGTCGGGAACATCGACTGGCCGGAGTTCGTGGAATCGATCAGCGTGACGGAATCGATTCTGCGCCGTGATCCGGCCGGCGTCTATCCGCGCATGACGTTTCGCACGCGCGATCAGTACCGCCACGTCGTGGAGCACATCGCACGGCGCGCCGATACTCCCGAGCACGATGTGGCCGAGGCGGTGATCGCCGCGGCGAAGAAGGCGCATGATGCGGAGCTGGACGCGCGTGTCGCACACATTGGATACCACCTGATCGACGACGGCCGGCCGGCACTCGAGGCTTCGCTTGGTGCGCGGCTCCACGTTGGCGAACGCCTGCACCGGGCGGCAAAAAAATATCCCAGCCGTGTCTACTTCGCCGCAGTGGGTGTCGCCATTGGAGCGGTGCTCGCGCTCTTTCTTGATCCGCTGGAAGGGGCAGCTGCGAGTCTCGGCGCGGTCGCCGCGGTGCTACTGGCGCTCGGGCCGGCCACGGACGGCGCGATCTCCATCGTCAATCAGCTTGTGACGCTGCTGCTCTCACCCGACCGGCTGGCGCGGATGGATTTCAGGCACGGCGTCCCCACCGAAAATCGCACGGTGGTCGTCGTGCCCATCCTGCTGGGCAGTGTGGATGCGGTGGACGAAGCGCTGGACCATCTGGAGGCGCAGTATCTCGCCAATCGCGATCGGGAAATTCGTTTTGCGCTGCTGGGTGATTTCCTCGACGCCGGCAAACAGCACGAAGACACCGACGACGAAATCGTCGCGGCCGCCGTGGAGGGAGTGCGCTCGCTGAATGCGGGGTATGCGGCCGAAGGGCACGATTCATCGTCGCCATTCTACTTCTTCCTGCGCCCTCGGCGGTGGAATGAAGCGGACAAGACCTGGATGGGCTGGGAGCGGAAGCGTGGCAAGCTCGTGGAGTTCAATGCGTATCTCCTTGGCCGCGACGAGCATGGCTTTTCGACCGTCGAAGGTGCAACCGGATGGTTGCATGATGTCCGCTACGTCATCACCCTGGATTCTGACACCGTGCTCCCGCGCGATGCCGGCGCTGCGCTCATCGGAACGATGGCGCATCCGCTCAATCGTGCGGTGTTCGATGAAAAAGTCGGCCGGGTGGTACGCGGCTACGGAATTCTGCAGCCCAGAGTGAGTGTGTCGCTGGCGAGCGCGAACAGCTCGTACTATTCCGCCATATTCGCCGGGCATCCCGGTGTCGATCCGTACACGACCGCCGTGTCGGACGTCTATCAGGATCTCTTCCGTGAAGGGACGTTCACCGGCAAGGGCATCTACGACGTCGCCGTCTTCGAGCAGGCGATTGCCGGACGATTCCCCGAGAACTCGCTGCTGAGTCATGACCTGATCGAAGGGTCATTCGCGCGCGCCGGCCTTGTGACCGACGTCGAGGTCTTCGACGACTACCCCACCCGCTATCTCACCGCCACGCGCCGGCAACATCGCTGGATTCGCGGAGACTGGCAGCTTGCGCCGTGGTTGTTCGACGAAGTGCCGGGCTCCAATGGCCGGACGATCAATCCGTTGTCGTCGATCTCGCGATGGAAGATTCTGGACAACCTCCGCCGGAGCTTCTCCCCCATTGCGCTGCTTGCGTGGGTCGTCGCGGGGTGGACGGTGCTGCCCGGCGCGGGCCTCGAGTGGACGCTGCTCGCACTCGCAGCCCTTGCCATGCCCTGGCTGGTTCCCATCGCCATTGCCGCCGTGCGCCCTCCAACGGGTGAATCATGGCAGCCCTACTACGCGGCCTGGTTGCACGACGCATCGCTGTCGCTTCGGCAAATCGGTGTGGCGATCATCATGCTGCCCCATCAGGCCATCGTTGCGCTGGACGCGATCGTCCGCACGCTGTACCGGGTGTTCGTCTCACGTCGCCGGCTCATCGAGTGGCAAACGGCGTCGCAGGTGGAGCATCTGAGCGGATATGCCCGCGCGCAGAAGTGGAAGGTGATGTGGCCAGCCGTGGCGGTGGCGGCTGCGGCGCTTGGAATGATGTGGGTCTCCGCATTCGCGCGACACGATGGCATCGCGGGATTCGTGCTGCTTGGCGTGCTGACCATCTGTTGGCTCGGTTCGCCGGAGGCAGCGCACCTGCTGAGCGAGCCCATTGTCCGTGTAGATCTGGAGTTGACGTCGACAGAGCGTGAAACGGCCCTTCGGCTGGCTCGCGCGCACTGGCAATACATCGAGGAGTTTTCCGGGGCGGAGACTCACTGGCTCATTCCGGATAATTTCCAGGAGACTCCACAGCCCGTCATTGCATCACGCACGTCACCCACCAACATCGGCCTACAGCTCCTGTCCACCGTCTCGGCGCGCGATCTGGGCTTCATCACCGAAGACCAGATGCTCGAGCGCCTCGAAGGCGCGCTGAATGCCATGGACATCATGATGAAGGTGCGCGGTCATCTGATGAACTGGTATGACCTGCGTGACCTTCGTGTCCTGGATCCGCCGTATGCGTCGGCCGTGGATTCCGGAAACCTCGCCGGACACCTCATCGCCCTCGCGGCGGCAATGGCTGGGTGCGATACACCAGGCAACATGCGCGCGTCGGAGATTGCGCGCCGCGCGCGCGCGTTCGCCATGGCGATGGACTTCACGCTCTTTTACGACGAGCAGCGGCGCCTCTTTTCCATCGGCTACGATGTGAGATCCGGCAGGCTGGACGCGGGCACGTACGATCTGCTTGCATCCGAAGCGAGGCTGGCGAGCTTCGTGGCCGTCGCAAAAGACGACGTTCCCGTGGAGCACTGGTTTCACCTGGGCCGGTCTCTTACCACGACCGTTGGCGGCACCGCACTGGTGTCATGGAGCGGCAGCATGTTCGAGTATCTCATGCCGCTGCTCGTCATGCCCTCGCGCCCTTTCTCCCTGCTCGACCAGACGCACATCGCCGCCGTGAAGCGGCAGGTCGCCTATGGAGCGGCCCGCAGCGTTCCGTGGGGCGTGTCCGAGTCCGCGTACAACCTGCGCGACCGCCATGAAACGTACCAGTATCGTGCATTCGGCGTCCCCGATCTGGCGCTGAAACGCGGACTGGGCAGCGAGCTGGTCGTCGCCCCCTATGCGAGTGCGCTCGCTCTTGCGGTGTCTCCGCACGAGGCGCTCCGGAACCTCGCCGACATCGAGCACATCGGTGCTCTCGGGCCCAACGGTTTTTACGACGCGCTGGATTACACCAGGCCCGAGGGCGTGACCGGGCCTGCCATCGTACGCACCGTGATGGCGCACCATATCGGAATGACGATCGTCGCGCTCGACAACGCATTACATCTGGAGCGAGGGCAGGGCATCTGGCAGCGCCGGTTTCTCTCGGACCCGGCGGTACGCGCGGCCGCACTCCTGCTCGATGAGAGAGTACCAAGGCGGTATACCACCCGTCCGGCCCAGACGGATCTCAGCGCGGATCCGCTCGTGCGCACGCCGCGTGCACGAGCCGTGGCCCGCGAGTTCGACACGCCCAACACACCAGAGCCGCGCATCGCCATGCTCGGGGCACAGTCCTACTGTGTGCTGCTCACGAATGCTGGCGGCGGCTACAGCCGCTCGGGCGACATGGACATCTATCGGTGGCGTGCAGACGGAACACGCGATGCAACCGGACAATGGATCTACCTGCGCGACGTCGTGTCCGGGGCCACCTGGTCCGCCGCACACCAGCCCGTGTGCGCATCTTCCTCGGCATACAACGTCTCGTTCGCTGCCGACCGCGTCGTCTTCACGCACACGGATCATGGCATCGACACGCGCACGGAAATCGTCGTCGTTCCACGCGAGCGCACGGAAATCCGCCGCGTGACGCTCACAAATCGTTCGCGCTCGGTGCGGGAAATCGAGCTGACGAGCTACGGCGAGATCGTGCTGACGACAGCGGGCGCAGATCGCGCGCACCCGGCGTTCCAGAATCTCTTCGTCGAGACGGAATGGCTACCGGCGCAATGTGCCGTGCTTGCCAGCCGGCGTCCCCGTGCGTCGGGCGAGCACCGGCCCTGGTGTGCGCACGTGGCGGCTACCGGCCCGGAGTCCGCTGCCCTGGTCACCTGCGAAACCGATCGCGCGCGTTTCATCGGCCGCGGCCGATCCGTGCAGTCGCCTGCGGCGCTCGATGCGCCTGGCGCGCTCTCGAATACGGCGGGTGCCGTGCTCGATCCCATCGCCGCGCTACGCGTTCGGGTACGCCTCGAGCCCGGTCGTTCGAGCACGGTCGCATTCACGACTGTCGTGACCAACTCCCGCGATGAAGCACTGGCTGCGGCGGACAGACATCGTGATCTCGGTGCGGCTGAGCGTGCGCTCGCGCTGTCATGGACGGTCGCGCAGATCGAGCTTCGCGATCTCGACGTGACTCCCGATGACGCCGCACTCTATCAGGAGCTTGCCGGCGCAATCATCTATCCTCGTGAGTCGCTGCGCGCGCCGCAGCACGAGCGCGACGCGAACCGGCGCCCGCAGTCGGCGTTGTGGGCGCACGGCATTTCCGGTGATGCCCCGATCGTCCTCGCGACCATCCGCGCCGAGGTCGGCCTGCCAAGCGTTCGCCAGCTGCTCGTGGCGCACAATTACTGGCGGACAAAAGGCGTAAAGGCCGACCTCGTGATCCTGAACGCCAAGGAGCCCTCGTACCAGCAGGAGCTCCAGGATCAGCTCACGGCGATGGTCATCTCGTCGAGTGAAGGCGGCATGCTCGAGGTGAGCGGCGGCGTGTACGTCCGCCGTTCGGATGTATTGAAGCCTGACGACGTGGCGATGCTTCGCGCCATCGCAAGCATCCACATCGTCTGCGACGGCGTGGGACTCGGCGAGATCGTCGCGGCAACCACGCGCACGCCTGCGGAGCACGAGCCCGTGCCGGCGCCGCCCGTCACGCACGTGCACGATGCAATGCCGCTGCCCCCACTTCCCGCCGCCAACAGCTTTGGCGCGCTCACGGAGGCAAACGACTACCGCATCGACGTCGACGGAAGCCACGTACCACCCGGCCCGTGGGCCAACGTCATCGCAAACCGGAATGCAGGCTTCTGCGTCACCGAGCGCGGCGGCGGATTCACGTGGGTGGAAAACAGCTACTTCTATCGACTCACCCCATGGTTCAATGACCCGGTGAGTGATCCTGCGGGCGAGGTGATCTATTTGCAGGACGTTGAGTCCGGCGACGTCTGGAGTCCCACGCCCGGGCCGAAACAGGCCAAGGATGACGAGGGCGGCGCGGCGCCCTACCGCGTCGTGCACGCGCCCGGTGTTACCACCTTCCAGCACGGCCGCGCCGGCATCTCCACCGAGTTGTCGCTGTCGATGCCGCGCGAGGATTCGGTGAAGATCTCGCGTCTCGTAATCCGGAACCATGGCACGGCACCGCGCCGCCTCGTACTCACGAGCTATGTCGAATGGGCCCTTGGCGCAACGCGCGAGGTCTCTCGCGATCACGTACACACACGTCGTGACGAGAAGACAGGGGCCCTCCTCGCGCAGAACTTCTTCGATGAGGACTTTGCGTCGCACGTGGCATTCTCGTGGATCAGCGAGCCCGTCACGAGTGCAACGGCCGATCGTACCGCGTTCATCGGCCGGAACTGCAGCCTCTCGTCGCCAACGGCGCTTGCATACGAGACGATGCATGAGACAACCGGTGCGGGATTCGATCCCTGCGCGGCGCTTCGTTGCGAGGTCGTGCTTCATCCGGGCCAGACGCGCGAGATCGTGATCCTGCTCGGCGCCGCGCGCGGTGAAGACCAGGTGCGCGCGCTGATAGAGTGTTACGGCGCTCCGGACAAGGCCAGGGCGGAATCGCAGGTGTCGATCGATGCGTGGAACGCTCGTCTTTCAACGATCCAGGTGCACACACCGTCCGGCGATTTCGACGCCCTCGTCAACCGGTGGTCGCTGTATCAG
>JAQBPY010000398.1 GCA_028287285.1 Gemmatimonadota bacterium | reverse complement strand
CGTGTGGCACTGGTATGAGAATCGTGCGCTCGATGGAATGCTCGCGAAGCTCGTGTCCGCAGTAGCGAAATGAGAGCTGGCGGGTGGGGTGCACACCTGTATTGCGTGCGGGCGCCGACGCGGCGCGGACCTTCTATCGCGGCCAGACGTTGTCCGCAGGATTGCGGTCTGGAAACCGCGCACCTGGATCGAGCGTGATCTTCTCGATCTTTCGTGCACCGAAATTGAGCTCCGCCTTGAACGTCTTGCTCCCACTGAACCAGACGTCCACCGGATACGTGACAATCGCCGTCGAGGCGTCGAACATCACCGCGTTCTTCATCGGCTTGATGGCCGCGCCGCTCGGCGCGAATTGCACCTTCAGCACGACCGGCGATGGCATCTGACCATCCTGCCGCACCGTGACTGTCGTCTTCGCACCCGACGTCTTCACGTCGGCAATGGAGCCGTCCACGCTCTCCGTCGTGAACAGCCAGTAGTTCCAGAACCAGCCCAGGTCGCGCCCGAGTGCGTGGTTCATGAAGAACATGTAGTCCCACGGCGACGGATGCTTGTACATCCATGTCGTGGCCCATTGCCGGTGGGCGCGCTGAACTGCCGTATCACCCACGATGCCGCCAAGCATCGAGAGCATCAGCGGCGTCTTGCTGTAGGTCGTGAACCCATACCGTTGCGCGCCAGCATAGTTCGCGTCCCACATCATCGGCGGCTCGGCCTCGTCGCCGCTCACGGTGCCGTAGGACTGGCCGAGGCGGTCGAGCATTGGCGACGCGTGATTCCGATCGGCGGCCGAGAGGATGTTCATGTACTGGTTGAATCCCTCGTCCATCCAGCCGTACCAGGTCTCGTTGTTGCTCACGGTCATCGGCCACCACTGGTGCCCGGTCTCGTGGTCAGCGGCGCCCTGGTTGGAGTTGATCACCATCGGATACTCCATCCCCGCACTCGGTCCATCCTGCAGCGTGAGCTGCGGGAACTGATACGGAAACCAGAGCGACGAATAGAACTCCAGCGCATGACGCGCGATGGAGCCCGCGTTCACATACAGCGACGAATCGCCGGGAAGGAAATACATGTTGACGGGCACGCGTCCTTTGCCGGGAATCGTCGCGCGCGTGGCCGTCCAGTTGAATTTCCGCGCGGTTGCCCAGGCAAAGTCGTTCACGCTGTCGGCGAGGAAGTGCCACACGAGCCGCGTGCCCGCCGTGGTCGCCTGTCCCGGACCGACCTCGTTCGTCCCGACGATGGTGCGGACATCGTCCGACTCGAGCACGTGAGCGAGCCGCTCGCGTGCCGCCGGTGTGAGAACGTCCTCCGGATTCTGGAGCACGCCTGTGCCACTCACGATCCAGCCTGCCGGTACATCGATGCGGACGTCGAAGCGTCCGAAGTTGTTGTAGAACTCCGATGGTCCGAGATAGAGCTCGGGATCCCAGCCGCGGAGGTCGTCGTACACCGCGACGCGCGGATACCACTGTGTCGGTTGGTAGAGCGTATCGGCCCAGCGCTGTACCATGCGGTGCGCCGCACCCGGGCCACCTGGCACCTTGTGGCTCCAGTCCACCTCGAGAGTTGCGCGACCCTTCGCGGCGATCGCGTTGACCAGTGAGATCGTCGCGCGACTCGTGTTCATGCCCGATGCGCGGTTCTCCGCCGGCGCTACCGCGGCCGCCCCGCCTCGTCCTCGACCTCCCATCGCCTGTGGCGCGAGATTCACGGGCTGGCCATTCACCGTCATGCGGGTGATGACGAATCCGTCCGTCGGCTCAGCGGGTACCCACGGCGCGGCGTGCGGACTCTGAAACAGGAAGAGGTTCTGGTCCAACCGCATCACGATGCTCGACAGCGAATCGTTCGTGTTGTTCTGCACGACGATCGTTTCATGACCCGTGATCCGCGACGTGCCGGGATCGAGCCGCGCGTCGATGGAGTAGTCAGTGCGCAATTGCCCATAGTTGCGACCCGGACGTCCACTCGAGTCACGCGTGCCGGCGGCGAATGCGCGACGGATCGCGTTGGTCATCGGAATGTCGCGTCGCACCGCGCGCTCGGGATAGTGAGCGGCGGTGGTAGCCTGGGCGCGAAGCGTCAGCGCGCCGATGAACAGCAGCGCGCCGGTCGA
Source organism: Gemmatimonadota bacterium (assembly GCA_028287285.1). Lineage (GTDB taxonomy): Bacteria > Gemmatimonadota > Gemmatimonadetes > Gemmatimonadales > Gemmatimonadaceae > AG11. The sequence goes on along the minus strand of JAQBPY010000398.1, from coordinate 660 downwards.
GGACGATCGTGAAAGCATGTATCTCCGTATGGTGCGATCAGCGAGATGGACGAAGCGAGCCCGCGTAGGCGGAGACCGCGATCATCTCGTCTAAAGTGAGAGAGGCGGTGACTTTCTGCATTGGCGCGCTGGTCTGCGTAACGCGTGCGCCGTTCCTGAATGCAAGCAACTGCCGGAACAGGTACGACGGTGACCGGCCCGCGATTGGCGGAATCGGCCCGACACCGAGCAGCGCGGGTCCATGACAGCTCGCGCACGCTCGCAGCGGAATCTTTTCCTTCGCCGTTGCGATACGCTTTCCTGTCGCAATGCTGCCCGGAGGAACGAACGCGGTGTAGGTCGCCTTCGGATCGCGCAGCTCGTGTCGCTCGAGGTCGTCGGCCACTTCGATGAAGCGATCGCCGAGCGGTTCGGTGCCGCCATCCTTCTTGATGGCGTAGACGAACGCGACCTGATACGCCACGGGAATCTCCGCGCGCTCAACGACATTGAAGTGGCGCCGTGCCGGGATGCCCGCGAAATATTTTGCCGCGGCGCGCGCCTCGGCGGCGGTCACGCTGTCTGCCACCCGATGCATGTTGTTGAACGGCGCCCAACCCGCCATGGCACTCTTGCGAGCGCCGGTCTTCATGTCCTCGATCTGCCTGACGATGTATTCCG
>JAQBPY010000277.1 GCA_028287285.1 Gemmatimonadota bacterium | reverse complement strand
CATCACGCTCGATCACACCGGCTCGCTCGCCGGGTTGACCATCACCAGCACGGGGATCGCCGGTTCCGGCGGCACAATCTCCAACAAGGTCGCCGGCTCCGACGGCAGCGCGACGCAAGCCTCGGGTATCTATCTCGACAACGTGGTCGGCGTGTCGTTGACGCGCATGCAGCTCAACGACTTCGGGAACTTTGCCATCCGCGGCACCAACGTCACGGGGTTCTCACTGACCAACTCCGTGATCAGCGGCACCAATGGATCGACCGAGTTCGGCGGCGAGGGTGCCATCCGCTTCGACGGATTGTTCACGAGCGCCTCGTTCCCGACCGCGACCATCACGAATTCGACAATCGGCGGCGGATACTCCGAGAACATCCGCGTGAAGAACGGCAGCGGCACACTCAACCGGCTCATCGTCGACAACGTCACGCTCGCCGCCCTCGGCGACAACGCCACGCATGGCGGTGACGCGTTCATCTTCGAGGGGCTGTCCGGCGCGACGATGAACCTCACGCTGTCGAACAGCAACATCAACGGAGCGCGCGGCGACCTGCTCAACGCAGTGGGGCATGGCGGCGCGACGATGGACGTCGTGCTCCGGCAGAACCGGTTCTACAATCTCGACGTCAACACGGTGAGCGGCGGCGGTGGCGTGACGCTGGCCGGCGGTGACAAGGGCACGGCTGCCTTCACCTTCGATGTGTCGTGCAACCGCTTCAAGGGCACGCAGGGCTCGTCGCTGAACATCTTCAAGTCGCCGTCGAGCACCAGCGGCAGCGTCAGCGGAACGGTGGCCAGCAACCTCATCGGTGTGAGCGGGACGGCGTATTCAGGCGGCTCGAGCTCGTCGCCGGCACTGTGGATCCAGAGCCACGGCAGCGGCAAGGTCATCGCGCTGATCCAGAACAACTCCATCGCCGAGTATGGCGAGGAGGGGATCGACATCCAGTCGAACCAGGGATCGTCCGCCGGCATCGAGGCCGCCGTGTACGGCAACACCATCTTTTCGCCAAGTGCACTGGCCACATCGGGAGTGACGGTCGAGGCGGGAGTGCTATCGACAGACGGAGGAGCCATCAACTTTGCACTCGGTGGAAGTGCCGGCGGCGTCAAGAACACTCTCTCCGCCGGCGACCCCGCCGACGTGCACGATGTGCTCATCACCAAGGCAACCAGCACGACGACCAGCTTCTTGCTGTACCTCAACGGCCTGTCGAACGGTACCGTCGCGTCGGTGATCCAGGCCGGCAACGTGGGCACCACCACCGTGAGCGTGGCGGCGGCGTTTGCCAGCAGCACCACGAACACGCCGCCGCAGAGCCCTGCCTCCGTGTCCAGCTGCTCCACGCCGACGCCGCTCATGGCGGACGTAAGCCCCGTCGTGGAACGTGATGTCCGGTCTGTCACGGACGCCGACCTCGCAGCAGTGGCCGCCGAGGCGGTATCGCGCGTGATGCGCGTGTCGCCGCTGGGCGACGTTCAGCGCTTCAATGATGTGAGCTTCGCTGTGACGACGCTTCCAGAGCGTCAACTCGCCGAAGCCACGGCGCGACGCATCCTCGTTTCGCCAACGGCCGCGGGCTGGGGTTGGTTCGTGGATGCGACGCCGGGTGACGACGCAGAATTCGAGGACGTCGTGAATGTCTTAACGGGAGAGCATGAGCTCCGCGCGCGTCGCGGCAGCCTCGCAGAAGGGCGCATGGATCTGCTCACGGCGCTCATCCACGAGCTCGAACACACGCTTGGGGCACGCGATCTCGATCCCGCCACGGCGCGGAGCGACGTGATGTCCGCAACGCTGCCTGTCGGCACACGACGCTCGCCTCGTGCTGCGTCTACTTCGCAGGGAGGTTCGCATGAGTGACAACAACGGCGGCTCCGGCAAGCGGAAGATCATGACGATCACTCCGGCGGAGTTGCTGCACCCAATGACGCGGCGCGAATTGCTGCGCCGAGCGGCGCTCAGCGGATCCGTCTTGCTGCTGTCGGGGATGGGTACCGCATGCCGCGACTTCGATACGTCGCCGACCGAGCCAAGCGCGCCGCCGGACGCGACGCCCAAGCCGCAGTCGCAGTCCACCATGACCGCCAATCCTGTCATGGGCGAGCTCATAATCTTCAGCTTCAACTTTGCGCCGCGCGGCTGGGCCATGTGCAACGGTCAGTTCCTGCCGATCAACCAGAACCAGGCGCTGTTTTCGTTGCTCGGCACCAACTTCGGTGGGAATGGGCAGACCACCTTCGCGCTGCCCGACCTGCGTTCGCGCGTGCCGATTCACGTGGGGCAAGGGCCGGGATTGGGCAACTATACCATGGGACAAAAAGCCGGTACGGAGGCCCACACGGTGACGCAGCAGCAGCTGCCCACCCACACGCATCAATTCATGGCGTCCGCAGCCGGCGCCAACACCCCCGTTGCCTTGAATACCGTGCTCGGCTCGGGAAACAATCTTTACGTGCCCGACATCATCACCGATCCGGATAACGAACGAGCACGCGAGCTCGCGACGACGAAGCCTGCCATGTACTCCTCCGGAACCGTCCTCACGACTCTTTCTTCGAGCACAATTGGGGCTTCAGGTGGCAACCAACCGCACGAGAACCGGCAACCGTTCCTGGTGCTGAACATCTGCATTGCGGTACAGGGGACGTTTCCGGCCTGACGTCCGCGCTCTGCACGCCTTCATTGCAGCTCTCGGCGCTCACGAGGGATTCACGCTTGTCATGAGGACTGATCGTGTCATCACCGTACATTGGAGAGATCAGGCTGTTCGGCGGTAATTTTGCGCCGCAAGGATGGGCGTTCTGTGACGGCGCAATCGTGGCCATCAGCGATAACGATGCGCTGTTCCAGCTCATCGGCACGACGTACGGCGGGGATGGCCAATCCACGTTCGCCTTGCCGAACCTGATGGGCCGAGTGCCGATCCACCAAGGACAGGGGTCCGGGCTGACTAACTATCAGCTGGCAGAGACGGGCGGGGTGGACACCGTGACGTTGAACTCGAACCAGATGCCTAACCATTCGCACGCCTTCGTGGCCGCAACCGACATCGCCACCGGAGCGTCGCCAGTGGCAAGCCTGCTCGGTGAGAGTCCCACGATGCAGTTGTATGACGCCTCCCCAGCCGGAACTCAAAACCTGGCGCTGCAGGCAGTGTCGTTCACCGGGGGTAGTCAGCCGCACATGAATGCGCAGCCATACCTCGCGCTGAACTACATCATCAGCCTGTACGGAATCTTCCCGTCGCCGTAAGAGAGGACACGCATGTCAGACCAGTTCATCGGCGAGATTCGAATGTTCGCGCTCACCTTTGCGCCCCAGGGCTGGGCCAACTGTGATGGTGCGGTCCTGGTCATCTCGCAGAACACGGCGCTCTTCTCTCTCCTCGGCACCACGTACGGTGGCGACGGCCGTACCACGTATGCCTTGCCGGACCTGCGCGGGCGCGCAGCGCTTGCCGCGGACAACAACAACTTTTTCCTCGGGCAGCAGGACGGCGTGGAGACTGTGGCGCTCCTCCAGACCGAGATGCCGGTGCACTTTCATAACGCGCTGGCGTCTTCCAATACGGCGAATGTCAACTCGCCGAGTCCGTCGCGGATGCTCGCACGATCGCGCGGCGGCAACGCGTACCAGGGCGTGGTGAACCTCACACAAATGGCGCCAGAAACCCTCGCGCCAACGGGTGGAAGCACGCCGCACAACAACATGATGCCGTACCTGGCGGTTCGGTTCTGCATCGCGGTGGGGGGGATTTTCCCGCCGCGCTAGCGCAGTATCAGGTGAACACCGCTTCGTAGCGCATCCCCGCGTCGTCCGGCCCGATCGGAACGAGGAACAGCACGAACGGCGCCATGGTTTCGTGCTCCACGCCGAAGAGCTGTTGCTCCACCATTGCCAACGGCGGCGCGTGAAAGATGAGCGAGAATGGCGCACGGTTGCCGCCTCGAGCGCCGGCGAGCGGCGTTGCGCTCGAAAGCCGCATGTGAATCTCCCACTCGTCGTTCACGATCATCCGAAACGTCTCGCCCACGTGCGGAGCGAACGTTTCCAAGGTCAGGGGATCGCTCACGGTTGCGGGTACCGTGCTATCAAGATTGCGCTCACGAGACTTCTCTCGGCATCAGTGTGGGTTGCGGTCGTAGCCTTTTGCGACTTGCCGGCATGCGCCAGAGAATGACCGGCGCTTGAATTCCGCCATCGCCAGTCTTAACCACAGAGGGCGGTTAAATGAAACCGATTGTGTGCTCTCGCATATCGGCCGTGCGTCGCCAAACACCTCTCGAACCACTCGTCCCTGCTGAGTCTACTCGTACCGCAGCGCCTCGATTGGATCCAGCTTCGCCGCGCGACGCGCCGGCATCACCCCGAACACCAGCCCAATCCCAACCGACACGGCCACCGCGATCAACGTCTGAAAGAGCGGCGCGTCCGCCGGCACATTCATCAGGAACGTCACACCCCGCCCCGCCACCAGCCCAACCACGATGCCGAGCAGCCCGCCGATCCCCGTGAGCGTCGACGCCTCGATCAGGAACTGAAAGAGGATGTCGCGCCGGGTGGCACCGAGTGCCTTGCGGATGCCGATCTCGCGCGTGCGTGCTGTGACCGAAACCATCATGATCGCCATCACCCCAATGCCGCCCACCATCAGTGCCACCGACGCGAGCACCAGCATCAC
>JAQBPY010000264.1 GCA_028287285.1 Gemmatimonadota bacterium | reverse complement strand
ACGGTGAACTCCAGCGCGACGGATGCTCCGGCCATCACCGATCGCACCGCTCCCTCGAGTGCCTCCGGCAAGTCACGACCCTGGAGCTCCACGGCTCGCATGTCCCAAATCGAGTTCCTGGCATCGCGGAGGGCGACGTCGGCAGACGTGAGCGCCGTTTCGAGCGCCGCGGCTCCCTCGGCAGGTCGCTGACCGAGAACGCGTTGAATGGCGCGAAGTTGAATGGTGATGCCGGTGAATCCCTGGAGCAGAGTATCGTGGAGCTCCTGAGCGATACGACTCCGCTCGGACATAGCAGCTTCATAGCGCGTGCGCAGCCCAGCGGCCACCTGGCGCATGCGGACTCGATATCCGAGCCAGGCCAGCGCGGTCAACGCGAGCAGCCAGAGGGCAACGAACCAACGGGTTTGCGTGAAGGACGGCGCGATCGTGAAGTCCAGTGTGGCCCCTGTCTCATTCCACACGCCGTCTTCGTTGGCCGCGATGACGCGGAATTGGTACGAACCGGGGCCCAGATTGGTGTAGCTGGCCTCACGCCGGCCGCCGCTCTCCTGCCAACCCTCGTCGCTGCCCGTGAGCTGATAGCGAAAGCGCACCCGTTCGGGCATCGAGAGGCTGAGCGCCGTGAATTCGATTCGCAGCGACCGGGTGTGCACGGGCAGTGTCAGACCATTTGCGATGGGGAATGATCGGTCGCCCGTCGTGAGTCGTTCGATGGCGACTGGCGGCGGCAGCGGATTCCGCAGAATTCGGTTCGGGTCGAGCGACGCGAGCTCCATCTGCGTCCCAAACCAGAGCCGTCCGTCTGACGCTTCAACCACCGAAGGCGATCCCACATCGGGCGTGCCGTCGAGGCCGTCGCGGTAGTCGAGCCACTCCGCGGTCACGTGATACGTCGTGTCAGCCATTGCCCGTCGAACCTCGGCTGCAACAATGCGCGCGATTCCGGATGTCCCGTGCACCCACACATCGCCGTTCGGCACCTCGGCGATTCCGGTGATCACCCGGAACGCGGGGCCGTCCTTGCTGGTGATTGTCCGAACGCGATCGCCCGTGAGCATAGCGATACCATACTCGCCACCAATCCACATGCGCTCACCGCGCGCGCTAAGGGCGAGCACTCCGCCGACGTTCAGCCCCTCCTTTTCGCCAAAGGTGCGCACCGTGCCGTGACTCCACACTGCTACACTATGCTGTCTGTAATAGCCAAACCAGACTCGCCCGAAATCGTCGGTCGTCATGACCACAGCCATGCCGTCCGGTAGCCCCGCCTGGCCGCCCTTGCCCACCCAGCGATCCTTCTCCCTTCGATAGACAGCGGAGTCTCGTCGAGTCAGTGAGACCCAGATGCTCCCGGAGTCATCGCCGGCGATTGCCTGGACGGTGACGAAGTGCAGCTTGGGAAGCGGCACGCGCGTGAATCCGCCGCGCGTCGAATGCCAGAGACCACTGTCGCCGCCGAACCAGACGGTGCCCTCGCGATCGACGTATGCTGCATCCACGCGCTTCTGCACCGTGGGAACCGACTGCAACGTCGTACCAGCGCGCATTGGCCGATCACTCGATGGGCCGATCCAGAGGGAACCCGAGTCGCCTGCGGTGAGCACGAACGGCCCTCGCGTGCCGGGTGGCAACTCGGCGCGAGTCAGCTTCGATCGGCGAAAGCGATGAATCCCGCTCATAGTGCCGACCCAGAGGTTGCCTTCACGGTCCTCGAGCATGGCGTTCACTTCGCCGCCTGACAGCCCCTGTTCCAGACTCAATCGCTCGTGCTGCGGGATGAATGGTTGAGTGCCGGGCACGATGCGCCGCAGTCCATCGTGGAGCGCGACCCAGATCGCGCCCGTTCGGTCGATCGTCACTCGGAGCGCATCGGGTACCGGGGGCACCAGCAGCGATGAAACGCTCTTCCGCGATACAGGATCCACGATGCGCAAACCTCGGCGATCCGACGCCCAAATGGTGCCATCGGGCGCTTCGGCGAGGTACTGATCCCAAGCGCCGGACGACTGCGGCGGTTTTCGCTCGATCAGCTCGAACCGATCTCCATTCCGCGATCGCTTGAATATCCCGAAGCGGGCCGCAATCCAGAGTTGCCCGCGATGATCTGCGACGATCGACGACGCCTCGTCGATTCCCGAGGCTCGAGCGTCGGTAGATCCTGGCTCCGCACCAACGCCGCGCCATCGCCGACCGTCGAACGTCGCTAGTCCACCCGGCGTCCCGACCCAGATCGCGCCGGAAGAGTCCTGGGCCAGCGCGAAGACGCTTCCAGTGGGGAGGCCGTCCTTGTCGTCGTACTTGCGAACACTGTCCCTTGCGATCACGCTCACAGCGCCAGAGAGGGAGCCCACCCAGAGCCGGCCATCCCTCGCCACCAGAAGACGCATGACGTTGATGAGCCCTTTCGCGTCGCCGACCGTCGGCTGGTAGGGCACGAACCGAACGCCGTCGAAGCGGTACAGTCCGGCGCTTCCGCCCAGCCAGAGATACCCGTCCGGCGTCTGTGCAAGCGCCATGACGTCCGACGGCGCGCCGTCGCGTGTCGTCCACGCGGTGTGGTAGAGCTGCGAAAGTGATTGCACCGGCTCCTGCGCGAGTGCCACGCGAACGACGGGACATACGCATAGGAGGCACGCGAGTGTGGTGGTCTGTAATCCCACGCGCCCGCGCGAAAATTTGGGTTGATGGCGTGACACTCGCTTCCCTCGTTCGAGGTATGGCGGCTGCTTCGGGAGCGCGAATCGTTGGTCGAATGACGGCATTGATCAGGATCCTCACGGCCGACGACCATCATCTCATTCGCGCGGGCGTCGCGTCGTTTCTCGCGACGGAGCCAGAGCTGAAAGTGGTCGCCGAAGCGGCGAATGGCGAGGAGGCACTCGAGCGCTACCGTGAGGCGCGGCCCGATCTCGTGCTCATGGACCTCAGCATGCCAGTGATGGACGGGCTTTCTGCCACACGGGCGATTCTCGAGGAGTTTCCCGATGCGCGGATCATCGTGCTCACCACCTACGACGGCGACGAGGATATTCACCGAGCGCTGGACGCCGGTGCGATGGGCTA
>JAQBPY010000242.1 GCA_028287285.1 Gemmatimonadota bacterium | reverse complement strand
ATGCTGCCTCGGGCCCACGTTGGTCCACGATCACGCACGACAAGGATGTGCAAACACTAGACACTTGACACCAGCCCAGTCATATCAACGCCAAAGCCCACCTGCAGGGCATCCAATAAATAGCGCGCGGAGCTCGCTTCCGCAGCGCTCTGACTGGCGCAGCGCACGTTAGGCTTGCGGTGGTGGGCTGGTATGACGTACCGCGCTTACGGCGTCCGCCACCTTGCGCCATCCAGCGAGATCAACCGGTCCGCTTCAGCCGGCCCCCAGCTTCCGGCGGGATACGTCGGCATTGGACTCGCGATGTGCTCCGACCAGTAGTTGAGCAACGGATCGATGATCTTCCACGCCGCCTCCACCTCGTCACTGCGCGTAAAGAGCGTCATCTCGCCAATCATCACATCCAGCAGCAACGTCTCGTACGCCGGCGCGGCGGTCTCACCAAACGCTTCCGAGTAACTGAAGTCCATGTCTACCGGCGCGACCTCGAGATGCTGCGTGAGCGCCACGGCGGCGCCAGGCACCTTGACCTCGAAGTTGAGGGACACGCCCTCATTGGGCTGCACGCGCAGCACGAGGACGTTCGGCTGCAGCTCGCGATTGTTGCCCTCACCACCGAACATCAGATGCGGCGGCGATTGAAATGTGACCGCAATTTCCGAGTACCGCTTTGCCATGCGCTTGCCCGAACGCAGATAGAACGGCACACCCTTCCATCGCCAGTTGTCGATGTAGAAACGCGCCGCGGCGTACGTGGGGGTCTGCGAATCACGCGCGACGTCGGGCTCATCGCGATAGCCGGAGAGCAGGTTGCCCTTGACCGCGCCGGCGGAATACTGCGCACGCACGGCACTGGTGGGAATGGATTCCGGCGTCATCCAGCGCACCGACTTCAACACCTTCACTTTCTCGTCGCGTACCGCATCGGCGGTCATGGCAGGCGGCGGCTCCATCGCGGTAAGCGCCAGCAGCTGGAGCAGGTGATTCTGGAACATGTCCCGTACCACGCCCGCTTCCTCGTAATACTTGCCGCGCGCCTCAACTCCCACCGCCTCGGCCGCCGTGATTTGCACGTGCGACACCCAACGGCGGTTCCACAACGGCTCGAAGATGGAATTCGCGAACCGGAGCACCAACACGTTCTGCACCGTTTCCTTTCCCAGGAAGTGATCGATGCGATACACCTGATGCTCCGCAAACAACGTGAGCACGAGGGCATTCAATGCCCGCGCTGTCTCGAGGCTGTGGCCGAACGGCTTCTCCACGACGACGCGTGCCCATGGCCGCGCCTTGGAGTCCTCGTGCTTGGGCACAAGCCCGCTCTCCGACAGATGCCGCACGATGGGCTCGAACACACTTGGCGGCACCGCGAGGTAGAAAAAGCGATTGCGCTCTTCTTCCGGCCGCGCATGCTCGATCTCCGCGAGCCGAACCTTGATGCCCTCGTAACATTGCGCGTCGCTCGCGTCGCCGCCTGAATAGAACACGCGCTGCGCGAGCAGCTGCCACACGGCGTCGTCGAAGTTCTTGACCTCATCCGACTCCTTCAGCGCGGCGAGCATCTTCTCGCGAAAGCTCTGGTCGGTTTCCGTGGCTTCGCGTCCCACGGCGAGCACGGCAAAGTCGGGTGCAAGGAGATGTTCCGCGGCGAGCGAATACAGCGCGGGAAACAACTTTCGTTTCGTCAGGTCACCCGTCGCACCGAAGATCACCATCGTGCACTGGTCGGCCTGATCGGCATGTGGAGCGAATGCACCAAAGTTGCTCGATTGCGGCACTCTGGTGAACGAGCCCGACGGACGCGCCGTCACTCGCCACCTGACTTCACGGCGTGTCCACCGAACTCATTGCGCAGGGCCGCAATGACCTTGGCACCAAACGAATCCTCCTGTCGAGACCGGAAGCGCATCAGGAGCGACAAGGTGATCACGGGCGCCGGCACGTCGATGTCGATCGCTTCGGCAACGGTCCACCGGCCTTCGCCGGAATCGGCAACGTACCCCTTCAGTTTGGACAGCTTCGGATCCTTGGAGAACGCATCGACGGCGAGCTCATTCAGCCACGACCGCACCACGCTGCCATGTTGCCAGAGCTCGGCAATCTTGTGCAGGTCCAGCGACGGAAACGTCTTCGAGCCGGCAAGGATCTCGTAGCCCTCCGCATAGCTCTGCAGCATGGCGTACTCGATGCCGTTGTGGATCATCTTCACGTAGTGGCCGGAGCCCGGCGGGCCCATATGCGCGTAGCCGCCCTCCTGCGCGAGCGACAGAAAGATAGGCTCGCAATGCTTCACGACGTCGTCCGCCCCACCCACCATGAGGCAGTAGCCATTGGCCAGGCCCCAGATGCCGCCGCTCGTGCCGGAGTCGATGAAGCTGATGCCTTTTGCCTTCATTCGTTCGGCGCGGGCGATGGTGTCCTTGAAGTTCGAGTTGCCGCCGTCGATGATGATGTCGCCGCTCGACAGGAGGCCGGCGAGCGCGTCCACTGTTTCGTCAGTGGGCTTGCCCGACGGCACCATGATCCATACGACGCGCGGCGCCGCGAGCTGCGACACGATGTCGGCAAGGTCCTTCGCCGGCGAAGCGCCGAGGCCCTGGTACCTGGACACCGTCGCCGCGTCGCGGTCGTACGCCACGACGGTGTGTCCGTCCCGCATGAGCCGCTCGGTCATGTTGCCGCCCATCTTTCCCAGGCCGATCATCGCGAGCTGCATGTTGTTTGTCTCTCGAGTGAAATTGAATGTCCGTCATCCTGGCGATGGTACAGTATCTCCCGACATTCGCTTCGCTCATGCGGGATGACAATCGTTTTTCTGTCATCCCGCAGGAGTGAGCGAAGCGAACGAGTGTCGGGAGATACCTTCCTTGCGCCATGCGCCAGCCACGCGGCCAGTACAGTATTTCCCGACATTCGCTACGCTCATGCGGGATGACAATCGTCTGTCGTGTAAAGAATGTCTGTCACTCCCGGCATTCGCTGCGCTCATGCGGGATGACAATCGTCTGCCGTGTAAAGAATGTCCGTCACCCTACCCTACCAGCACGGCCCGCGCCGGCGCACCATCCAGCCCGGCGAGCTTCAACGGCAAACACCGCAGCTCATACGTCCCCGCCGGCGGCTCACTCAGCAACAATCCGTCCACAATCACGATCCCACGTTCCAGCAGCGTGCGATGCGTCATGTGATGGCCCGAATGGAACTGCTCCACCGACAGGTAGTCGACCCCCACGAGCCGAACACCAAGACCAGCCAGATATGACGCCCCATCGGGCGCCAGATAGGTATAGTCGGGATGAAACTCCGAGCTCCCGCTTGCCAGCCACGCCGAGTTCCGCGTTTTCAGGAGAACCCGCGTGACCCCCGACAGGTCATGCGCACGCAACTCCGCTTCACCAACACTCAGCACCGAATCGGAAAATTCCAGCAGCCGCGCCGGCCCCATCAGCACATCGAGCGACATCGTATCCACGCCGGCGCCATCATCGAAAAAATGCTTCGGGGCATCGACGTGCGTGCCCGTGTGCGAGCCGAGATCCAGACGGGAAACATTGGCGCCCGCACCCTGCGAGATGGCCTGCTGCGGAGTAATGGACGTGACGGGATTTCCCGGATAGATCAGCCCGCCGGTGCGAACGGTGATCGAGATGTCATAGATGCGCTTCCCGCTCATTTCACGTCGCCCGCGGTATCTGGTGATTCATCCGGCAATATCGTGCTCTCCACTCCGTAACCCCCCGCCTCTCGCACAGCACGCGCCACGGCGCGGCGGCCTTCGTCCTGCACCGACTGCAAGGCCCCTCGGCTCGCCCTGAACCGGCGGCCCGATTCCACGATGAACAGATCGCACAGGGCCAGCTCGTTGGCGCAGCCGGCCTCACCACGATCCTGCAACAGCTTCTGGGTGCGGGCCAAGACGGATGCTGTCGCGAACATTTCGATGGCCATGTCGGCGAGCCGCTCGAGCTCCTGCTGCCGCTCCACGATCTGCGAGCGATACGCACGAATGAGCCGCTCCGCCGCATCCTTGATCTCGAGAATGTGTTTCTCGAAATGCCGCGCATGTCCATGCAGCCGCTCGTGGAGCTCCACGTCGAGCGTGGGTGTAGCGCCGAGCCGGCTCCTGATGCGCGACGCGGCAAAGCCGCTGATCAATCCCATGTTCCGCAGTGGCCGCTGCAGTGCCGCACCTAGCTCTTTCAGCGCCGCCGCGGGGCCCTGGATGCCGTTCAACGAAATGAAAAGCCGAAGGATCTCGTTCGTTCCCTCAAAGATGCGATTGATGCGCGCGTCGCGCAGCGTGCGCTCGTACGGATACGGCTTCACGAATCCGCGGCCACCGGCGATCTGCACCATCTCGTCGGCCGCACGCCACAGCATCTCGCTCGCGAACACCTTGCAGCACGCCGCCTCGAGCGCATACTCGCCGTCAGGCGCCTCGGCGAGCCGTGTCAACTCGCCGAGCATCGCGTCCGAGGCGTACACGTCGCTCGCGGTGCGGGCGAGCTTGCGCTGCGTGATCTCGTATTCGGCAATGGGCTTGCCGAACTGCACGCGCCCTTCGGCAAACGTCACCATCTGCTTCAGGATGCGCTTCGTTCCCGTGGTGCAGCCTGCGGCAAGGGTGAGACGTCCGGCATTCAACACACGCACGGCCACGCCGAATCCCTTGCCCACCGTGCCGAGCACGTGATCCGCCGGCACCCGAAGCCCGTCGTAGATGAGCTCTGCCTGCGTCGAGCCGCGAATGCCCATCTTGCGCACCGTGCCCACCACCGTGAAGCCCGGCATGTCCGGGCGGATGATGAACGCCGTCGGCCGGTTCACCATTTTCCCTCCGCGCTCGATGGGCGTCTGCGCGAACGTCGCGATCACGCCGGCGCGATGCGCATTGCCGATCCAGTGCTTGTGCCCATACAGCGTCCAGCTTCCATCCTCGTTCGGCTCGGCGCGTGAGACGATGTTCTGCGCGTCCGATCCCGTTTCCGGCTCCGTGAGCGCGTAGGCGGCGAGCGTATCGCCGCGGGCGAGCATGGGGAGATAGCGCTGCTTCTGCTCCTCGTTGCCGAAGAGCACGATGGCCTTTGCGCCAAGGCCGCAATGCACGGCGACGAGCACGCCAAGCGAGCCGTCGAGGCTCGACAGTGCGCCGAAGACATGGGCATATGCAGCGGGAGAAAGTCCGAGTCCGCCGTACTCCTGCGGAATGGTGAGACCGAGAAATCCCGTCCTCGCAAGCTCCTGGATGACCTCCTCCGGAACCGTTTCTTCCTCGTCGAACTTTGCCGAGTCGATGAGGCCGTTGGTGGACATTCGTTCGAGGTCGCGCAGCAGCCGCCGCACCGTGCGCGCCTCTTCCGGAGTTCGCTCGTTCAGCGGAGCGGGAAACGGAAAGAGCAGGTCGTCATGGATCGCGCCGGCGAAGATGCCTCGCACGAAGGAGGGGGCGTCGTCGCTCATGCCCGAAGCTTAGGGGCCGGTCGCACGAGAAACCAGCGCGGCGGCGCGTTGCCGGCGCAAAGAAATCGGCGCCCTCCCGCCTTGCATTCGGCGCCTCGGCACGGCACTACTAGGGCGACACTTCCACTCAAACGCCCCGATGCGAATTCGAACTGCTGCCCTTGCGCTCACCCTCGCGCCACTCGCCCTCGTCGCCCAGATCCCGGGACCCGCGACCGGCACCGTCGTCCTGCGCGCCGCACGCCTCATCGACGGTACTGGCGGGGCCGTCATCCAGAACGGCGTCGTCGTCGTCACCAACGACAGGATCGTCGCTGCCGGCAAGGACGGCAGCGTCGCCATTCCTGCCGGTGCCCGCATCGTCGATCTCGGCGACGCCACGCTCCTGCCCGGCTTCATCGACGCGCATACCCACATCATTGGGCGCCCGCTGTCCGATCCCGGTTCCGATCAGGCCGTCGTGAAGGATTACGACAGCTATGGTGCCATTCTCAGCGTGGAAAACGCCCGCAAGACGCTCATGGCCGGCTTCACCACCATCCGCGTGCTCGGCTCTCCCAACTTCGACGACATGGCCCTCCGTCAGGCCATCACCCAGAACGCGGCGATCGGCCCGCGCATGCAGAACGCCGGACATTCGTTCGGCATCACCGGCGGCCACTGCGACGAGAACGGTTACAAGCCCGGTCTCCAGGACAATGACTATCGGACAGGCGTCGCCGACGGTGCCGACGAAGCCCGCAAGGCCGTGCGCTACCAGGTGAAGTACGGCGCGGACGTGATCAAGATCTGTGCGACCGGTGGCGTGCTCTCCGAGGGCGACGCCGTCGGCGCGACGCAATACACCCTTCCCGAAATGAAGGCCATCGTCGACGAGGCAAAGAAGCTCGACCGGAAGGTCGCTGCGCATGCACACGGCACCGAGGGCATCAAGCTCGCCGTGCAGGCCGGCGTCGCGAGCATCGAGCACGGCTCCTTTCTGGATGAGGAGGGCGCGAAGCTCATGGCCACGATGGGTACGTTCCTGGTACCCACCATCAGCGCTGGTGAAGTCGTGGAGAACTACGCCAAAAGCGGACGTCTCACAGGCTTGCGCGCCGAGAAGGCATTGGCCGCCGCGGCCGGCATGCGCAACTCCGTGCGACTCGCGCTCAGGAATGGCGTGCCCATCGCACTCGGCACCGACGCCGGCGTGGGCGAGCATGGCGCCAACGGCCGCGAGTTCACGCTCATGGTCACATGGGGCGGGCTGACGCCGATGCAGTCCATCGTCGCGGGTACGTCCAATGGCGCGAAGCTCCTTGGCTGGGACAAGAACATCGGCACGCTCGCCGCGGGCAAGTGGGCGGATGTGGTGGCGGTTCCCGGGGATCCAACGAAAGACATCACGGTGATGGAGAAGCCGACGTTCGTGATGAAGGGCGGGGTGGTGTACAGGAATTCAAAGAATACCGGAGCAATGGTGTCGCCAATGGTGCCGTGATTGGTTCCACTCGCACGCGCGATGCTGACCCGGGTCGAGGCCTTTGTGCACTTGCTCGAGCACTTCCTCCGGGATGCCAGACTCGACGGAAGCCGTGACCAGGATCATCTTTACCGCCCTGTTACGTGTGTTCCGTCCCTCGCCCCTCTCCCGTGAAATTCGAAGAGCGCCTGAACTCCCTTCCTGGAGGACGGTGGATCGCCGTTGTCGTCGTACTCCTCCTGTTTGGAGGGGCGTGGCCAATGCTCGATCTGATGGAGCGCCTTCCAAGGATCGCGCTTTGGCTCTTGAAGAACCTGGTCGCAGCGGATGATGCAAAGCTCCTGAAACTCGAACCGTCCACGATGGGCCACGCGCTGGTGATCGGTGTGTACGTGGTGCTGGTGGCTGCCGTCTGTTTCGCAATTTTTGGGTGGGCGTCGTGGCGGAGCCGGATGGAGGCGCGATTCGCACTCCGCCATGGTGGCCAGCTGGCAAGCGACGCCACGGCACTCTATCGGTGGTTGCTCAGCCACGCCAGCGCGTTACCGTTCACTGAATCGCACGTCAGCCGTGAACTGGTGATCAAACGGAATCATGATGTGGTGTTCACCGACCGAACAACGGTGACGGGCGACCCCAACGCAGCCCTGTTCGCGATCGGATACGAGTTGGGTAGCGATGAGCGGCTCAAGAACAATGACAAGTGCACTTTTTCCGTCCGATCCTTGACCGACGGTGTCACCGTCCTCTCTGTCCCGGCGGAAGAAACGCTGGGGAAGTCCCGGT
>JAQBPY010000229.1 GCA_028287285.1 Gemmatimonadota bacterium | reverse complement strand
GTCACCGGCCACACGGCCGGCACCATCGACTTCTCGGGCACGCTCACGTGCAGCAACCTCACGTGCGGGAGCACGAGCGGTGCCATCGAGGTGACGGGCAACTCGGGCGGCACCATTCAGTTCTCGGGCGGCACGAAGACGCTCACATCCAACGGCGCCAACGCCGGCGTGAGCCTCTCGAGCAACACGGGCGCGACGATCAACTTCACGAATGGCGGCCTTGCCCTGACGACCGCCACCGGCACGGGATTCACCGCAACGGGCGGCGGCACGCTTGCAGTGACGACGGGGACGAACAACAACACGATCAGCGCGTCGGGCGGCACGGCGCTGCTGCTGAACGGCGTAACCATCTCGGGCTCCAACGTCAGTTTCAGCACTACATCGTCCACCGGTGGTACGAACAACATCGCCCTCACTGGTACGCTCGGCACGGGCTCTATCGCCCTCGGCTCAGGCGCGTTGAGCGGCGCGTCGGGAACCGCCTTCGCCATCAGCGGCGCCAATGCCAATCCCGTCTCGTACAGCGGCTCGGTCACGAAGACGTCGGCGGGACAGCTCGTCAGCATCGCGGGGCACACCGCCGGCACCATCGACCTCTCGGGCGCCCTGACGTGTAGCAACCTGACGTGCGGGAGCACGAGCGGCGCAATCGGGGTGTCCGGCAACTCGGGCGGCACGATCCAGTTCACGAACGGCACGAAGACCCTGACGTCGAACGGCACGAACGTGGGCGTGAGCTTGTCGAGCAACACGGGCAGCACGATCAACTTCACGAACGGCGGCCTGGCGATCACCACTGCGACCGGCAATGGCTTCTCCGCGACGGGTGGCGGGACAGTCGCGGTGACGACCGGGACGAACGACAACACTATCACCAGCGTGGGCGGCATCGCGCTGAATGTCACGAGTACGACCATCGGCTCGGGCGGTCTGACCTTCAAGAGCATCAGCGCCAATGGCGGCTCCAATGGAATCGTCCTGACCAGCACTGGCACGTCCGGCGGACTGACTGTTACCGGCACCGCTGTTTCCGCGACGAATGACGGTAGTGGTGGCACGATCCAGAATGCGACGGGTGCGGAAGCCTCGCCGGTGGAAAACGCCACCCTGGGAGTCGGCGTCTATCTCAACAACACCAAGAACGTCTCGCTGAATCACATGAACCTGCACGATTTCTCGAACTACGCGGTAGCGGGAACGAGCGTGAACGGGTTCACCATGACGTACAGCACGATCAACGGTACGAACGGAACGGGCACGAACCGATACGGCGGGTTCGGCGAAGGCTCCGTCATGTTCCAGGGCCTTTTCGGCTCAGCCGTCGTGGACCACTCCGACTTCAGCGGCGGAGCATATAGCACGTTCACCGTGTTGAACAACGGCGGGCAGATACTGAACCGTGCCACTTTCACGTTCTGTTCGTTTGCGCAAACCGACGTCACTGGTAACGACGCGCTTACCTTCCAGGGGACTGGCGGCACACTCAACGTGACGGTCCAGAATTCAACCTTTACCGCCGCGCGCGGCGATCTTTTCCAAATCGACCTGCATGGCACGATCGCCTCGGACCTCGTCTTCGGCGGCGTCGGTCACGGCAACACCCTGTCGAACAGCAACACCAACAGCCTCGGTGGCGGCATCACGCTTGGCGGCGGAGGCCAGAACCAGATCGATACGTTCACCTTCGACATCTCGAACAATACGATGCAAGGTGCAAAAGCGAGCGCGATCGCCATCGGGGCGGGTACTGGCGCGGGCACCAATCACAACTATTCGGGAACGATCAACGCCAATACCATCGGCGTCCAGGGTACGGCGAACAGCGGTTCGTTTGGTGGATCCGATATCGCGTTTATCTTCAACGACGCTGGCGCCGCCAACGTCAGCATCACCAACAATTTCCTCTATCAGTACAACAACGAAGGTATCAACCTGACGTTTGGGGCGTTCGGCAGCTCGAATCCCTACGTGCAGGCAGCTGTGACGGGAAACACGATCAACACAGCCGGCTCGTTTGGATCACAAGGATTCCTGCTCACCGCGGGGACGGCGACGGGGGATGCCGGCCGGTACTGCATGACGCTTGGCGGGGCTGGTACGCTGGCGAATTCGCTCACCGGATCAGGCGCGAATGGATCGACGGACATCCGCATCCGCAACCGCTTTGACGTCAAGATCGGATTTCCCGGCTACACCGGGTCGACAACGAACACTGCGGCGCTAGGCACGTACCTTCAGGCAAGGAACGGAGGAGCTCCGACGGTGAGCATCGCCGCTCCGTCACTCGGTACGACGAACGGCACGACGAACGGATTCTATCAAACCTGTCCGCCGCCCTGATCCATCGGCAGCTCCAGCGCCCGACCGGCTTCGCGATGATTTCGAATTCTCGCGACTCGGCCTTGCGCTACTGCGCTCGTCGAGAAAGGGCCCGGAATGACCTACGCGCGAGCGATCGGATGATGAAGATAAGGGTGTGACTAAGAGTGAAGACCAGAAGTGTTGCGCACCGTGGCTGAGGCGAGGTGAGTGATCCTCGTAGGAGAGTGTTCAACGGACAAGTCTCGCACGGCACTGAGCCGTTCGAGACCCTCAAGCTGCTCACCGCCGACACGCCGTCGCCTTCCCGCGATCCCCATTTCCGCGTCATATCCAACCAGATATATTGACGCATGAACCCCGTTCACCTCATCCGGCATCGCGCCGCGTTGACGCAGAGCGAGCTGGCGCATGCGGCCGGTACGTCGCAACCCACCATCGCGGCCTACGAAGCGGCACAGAAGAGCCCCACATTCCGCACGCTTCAACGACTGGCGGGCGCGTCGGGGGTAGTCCTGGACGTTCGCGTCTATTCGAGCCTCACGCGCGAAGAGCGCCGCTCATTGGCCCTCCACGCGGCAATCGCCGAGCGGCTGCGGGAAGCTCCGGAGGTCACGGTCGCGCGGGCGCGTGCCAACCTGGCCCGCATGCGCGAGCGGCATCCTGGCGCCGGACAGCTTCTGCGTGAGTGGAAAGTCCTCCTCGAACGACCGACCGACGCCCTCCTGCCCGTGCTCACCGACTTGAGCGAATGGGCGCGCGAACTGCGACACGTTTCCCCCTTTGGCGGTGTGCTTTCGGCGCGCGAACGGACCGCCGTGTATCGCGACTTCGCAGAGCACGTGGATCGTTCACGATGAACCGCGAACAGTTCGAGCACACCATACGGGCCGCCGGCGCCGTACTCGGCATCAGTGAACTGCTCGTCATCGGGAGCCAGGCCTTGCATGCAAGCATGACTGGAGACCTTCCGGATGAGGCCTCTCGCTCGGTCGAAGTTGACGTCGCAGTGTTCGAGGACACCAACGCGCGCGGAGCCGACCTCATCGACGGTTCCATTGGCGAAGCATCAATGTTCCACTCGACTTTCGGCTACTACGCCCATGGCGTGGCCGAGACAACCGCGATCCTTCCGACGCAGTGGCGCGAACGATTGGTGCGGTTCGAGACTCCCGCGACCAGCGGCGTCGTGGCGTGGTGTCTGGAGCCGCACGATCTCTGGATATCCAAGGCCATCGCGGGGCGTCACAAGGACATCGAGTTCTGTAGCGCGCTACTCAGGCTGGGCGTCGTGAATGTCGCGGAACTCTCGCGGCGTCTTGCAGACGTCGACGCGATCGACGATCGCGTTCGAACACTCGTGCAATCCCGGATCGATCGAGGCTGACCGCAAGTCGATGCGCCACGACACGCCCACCTACGGCGAGTGTCTGGACGACGGCCGGTACAGACGACACCTTGTTCAAGAGAATCGCCCCGGCCAGCCCCCAGCGTGGGGCTCGACTCCCGCCGCTCATCGTCGACCGTGCGTCTCCGTCGACTCCGGATTTCAGACCATGGAAGACAACACCCGAAAGGCTGTGGATTCCAATTCGGGCGATCGCCCCTCCCGCCAGTGCTGGGAGGTGCCTCGCCTTGAGAAGCTGCCCGCCCTCACCGAGCTCACGCTCGTGACGGGTGGACCGATCGGCGGCGGAGGCGGTGGCGGCGGTACAGTCTTCTAGGGCAACTCGCGCGTGTGGCACTGGCACGTTCGCGCCGCCGGAACGGATGGCGGTCAATCCTTTCTTGGCAAAGCTCAGGGTGACAGTGTGCCGTTCATGACGTCGGTGGTGCCTCCGCGTGACGAGCAGAACTTCGTCTCGTTCTCCGCACGTCGTTCGAGCATTCGCCGAGAGGTGTGCCGCGCGCTGCTGGTGTTGGCCGCGCTTGCGTGCGGTGAGTCGCCCACGGCTCCGGTTCCGATCGCGCCGACGACGCCCACCCGCGTCCTCGCCCGCGTCAATTGCGTCGCCGATACGCGCGCCCACCAGGTGACCTGCGCGGCGTCCGATTCCGGCGCCGCGTTCACACGCAATGGTTCCCCGCAGGTGCTGGGCGACCTGATCGTCGGCGGACAGGGCCAGTTCATCACCTTGACTTCGAGCAGCGTCACCTACACCGGCGACGTCTTCTCCTTCAACACCACCGTCCAGAACCTCATCGGCCAGAAGCTTGGCACCTTGGACGGCGTGTCGCTCGACCCCACCGGAGTGCGCGTCTTCTTCGAGGACCTGCCGCACGCGACGAGCGGCTCGGGCACGATCGACTTCACGAATCCGGTCGGCGGCACCTCGCTCGTGGATGGGTACGGGGACTTCACGGCGACCAACCAGCCCTACTACCAGTACAACCAGATCATCGCGACCGGCCAGACGTCGTTGGCGAAGAACTGGCGGATGCACATTCCGGCGACGGTCGGCACGTTCATCTTCTCGGTGTACGTGAGTGCGCCGGTGCAGTATCCGAACGGTTGGATCGACGTCACGCCGGCGACGAAGTCGCTGAAGACCGGCGACACGCAGCAGCTCACCGCCACGGTGCGCGACGTGGTCGGCCGTACGGTCACCGGACAGACGGTGACGTGGGCCAGCGGCAACACCGGTGTCGCCAC
>JAQBPY010000212.1 GCA_028287285.1 Gemmatimonadota bacterium | reverse complement strand
CGAGCGGCGGAAACCACTTGTCGTGGCACTTGGGCCAGTATGGGCCGCAGCCCATGCCGGAGCCCGAGATGCGCACGATTGCACCGAACACCAGATGGGTGCACGCGGCCCCGAAGGCCACATATGAAAAACGGCGGACCGTGTTCACCGGCCCTGCACCGCGCGCCACGTGAAATACAGCAGCACCACCAGCCCCACCGCCGGCAAAATCGCCCACATCAATTCCATCCCGTCGCGCGAGCGGGGGATGCCGGCCGTCGGCTCGGGAACGTGCCGGCTGCCACGGACCGAACGGATGATGAAGAACTGGGCGATACCACAGCACGCCACGGACAGCCAGAAGAGTCCGTAAGCGAAGGAGAGGCGCATGTGCAGCGTTCGGGCGGACAACTATTTAATGGAGAACACGAAAGGTCGCCTTCCGGGGGGGAAGAATCAACCGTACCATTCCTTCATGTCCACCTCCGCACCAGCCGTTTCACTTCAGCGCCAGCTCGGTCTCTGGAGCGCCGTCGCCGTTCTCGTCGGTTCCACCATCGGATCCGGGATTTTTCGCTCCCCCGCCGGTGTCACCGACAAGCTGCCCGGACCGCTTCCCCTCATGGCCGTCTGGATCGCCGGCGGCCTCTTCGCCCTGTGCGGAGCGCTCACCTTGGCCGAGCTCTCCGGGGCGTTTCCGGAGACCGGAGGCGCGTACGTCTTCATTCGCGAAGGCTGGGGACGTATGCCGGCGTTCCTCTTTGGCTGGTCGGAGCTCACCCTCATCCGCGCCGCGTCCCTGGGCGCCATCAGCACCACGTTCGCCGAATATTTCCTTCGGGTACTGGGCTACGATCCATCGGTCGCCCCATACACGGATTACGTCCACTACATCGCGGCCGTCGCCATCGCACTCACGGCCACGTTCAACTACGTGGGCCTCAAGTGGGGCTCGCTCGTGCAGAACCTCACGACGCTCGCGAAGTACGGTGGCCTGATGTTCATCATCCTGCTCGCCTTCGCCATTGGCTTGCCAAAAACGGGGGGCCACTTCACCCCCGCCATGCCCGACGGATCCTTCCACGTGGCCGCATTCGGACTCGCGCTCGTATCCGTGCTCTGGGCCTTTGACGGATGGGCCGACTTGAGCTTCGTCTCCGGCGAAGTGAAGGACCCGCGCAAGAATCTTCCGCGCGCGATCATCATCGGCACGCTCGCCGTCATCTTCATCTACCTGCTGGCGAACGTGGCCTATCTCTCGGTCATGCCGGTGGAGGAGATTCGCCACTCCAAGCTCCTGGCCGCAGACGTGGCGCAGCGGCTCATCGGCGCGCCAGGCGTTGTCCTCGTTGCAACGACGGTCATGCTGTCCACGTTCGGCACCCTCAATGGCACGCTGCTCACGTCGCCGCGGGTATTCTTCGCCATGGCCGACGACGGCCTCTTCTTCAAGAAGGTGGCTGCCGTGCACCCGAAGTATGGCACGCCGTACGTGTCGATTCTTCTGGTGACTGGCCTGGGCATCGTGTTCGTCCTGCTCCGCACCTTCGAGCAGCTGGCCGACACGTTCGTTACCGCGATCATCCCGTTCTACGCGCTCGCCGTGGCCGCGATCTACGTGTTCAGGAAGCGGGCTGACTACAACCCGCCATTCCGCACGCCGCTCTATCCCATCGTGCCGGCGATGTTCATCCTGGCGACGATGTTCCTGCTGGGCAACGCGATCATCGATCCGAGCAGCCGGTGGCCGACGCTGGCGGTGATGGGGATCATTCTGCTGGGGATACCGGTGTATTACGGAACAGTCGGACGGCGGCCCGCTCGCTAGCGCAAGCTTGACAGCCCGCGGCGCCTGACGGCGCCACTTTGACGGCGGACAGCTGCAATGCCGTCCCCCGTCAAGGGAGCGCCAGCGACCGCGCCGTCCCCCGTCCCCGTCTAGAAGATCCTCAGATTGATGTACTTCTTCGGATTCGCCTTCAGATCCTTCAGCACCGAATCCGCCTGCGTCACGAGCCCGCGAATATCCGCATAGAGCAGCGTGTCTTTCATCAGCTTCCCGATGTTGCCCTCACCGCGCTCGATTCCACCCACGAGCCGATCCGCCCGCTTCGACGTCGAATCGAAACTCGTCGCAATCCGCGTCAGGCTCTCGCTCGACTTCCGCAGGTTCTTGAGCGTCGAATCGATCGACGCCGAATCCACCGCGCTCGTCGCCCGCTTGAACGACGCCATGATCGCCGAGATGTTCCGGTTCTGCTCAGCGGCAATCGTGTTGAGCTGCGCGGACAGCATCGCCGCACTGGCCGACGCCTTCGCCGCGTTCGCCATCGTCGCACGAATGTCCTTCATGCCGCCGCTCGCGAACAGCTCCGCATTCAACGTCCTCGTCATCGCCATCACGACGATCGCCACGGAGTCGACTTTGTCCTCGATGGCCTGAATGTCCGTCGGGCCGGCGCCAACGGGCACCGTATCACCCGGCGCAAACGACACGGTACTCGGCCCCGTCGGCGTCAACGCAATCGCCGCATCCCCGAAAATGCCGATGGGCTTCACGCTCGCTTTTGAATTCTTCGGAACCTTGATGTCGTCGCTGATGTTGAGGAAGACATCGAGGAATCCGTCATTGCGGAGCTTGACGTTGTTCACGGTGCCCACGTTGACACCCGCGAGCAGCACAGGCTGGCCCGGCTTCAGGTTCTGTCCCCACTCGAACTTGCTGTACAGCGGATAGCCGGACGACAAGCCGCCCTTGATCAGCCAGATGGTGCCCAGCAGCGCGATCGTCAGCGCCGCGGTCAGAAAGACACCTACGAGGACTTCGTCGCGCCGTTTCATGTCTGTAGGTAAGGGGCGAGCAGCGTCGCCGTCAACGAGTCGAGGATGAGGATGGCGACCGACGTGAACACGACCGCCCGAGCCGTCGAGCGGCCGACGCCTTCCGCGCCTGCCTCGGTCACGAAGCCCTCATACGAGCAGATGAGCGCGATGGCGCAGCCGAACAGCGTTGCCTTGAGCAGCGAGTAGAACACCTGGAACGTGCCGAAACCGAGCCGCACCCCCGCGATGAAGTCCTGCTTGGTCACGTCGGTGGCGTACACGGCCACGCCATAACCGCTGAACAATCCCACCGCATCGGCAAGCGTGACCAGGCAGGGAAACATCACGAGACACGCCAGGAGCCGAGGCACGATGAGAAAGGCGAGCGGATCATATGACAGCGTCTCGAGCGCGTCGATCTGCTCCGTCACTCGCATCGTACCGATCTCAGCCGTCATCCGCGCACCCACTCGCCCCGTCAGCACCAGGCCGGTAAGAAGCGGTCCAAGCTCCAGCACCTGCATGAGGCGAACGGACAATCCAATGATCGACAGCTGGACGCCAGGAAACAGCTGGTAGCGTGTCTGGAGCGCGATGACCCCACCCATGAACGCGGCCACGAGCACCGTGAGTGGAATGGAATCCACCCCGATGCGGCGCATCTGCCGGATGGTTTCCGGGACGAACGTTGCCGGGTCGCCGAACGCTCGGCCAATGTCCCGCAGGAAGTAGCCCCGCGCGCCCACCTGCCGAAAAAACCCGATGAAGCCCTGCGTGATGCGCCGGAAGAAATTGATCCCCTTCCGCTGCACGATGGGAAATTGTTCGGTGGGCCTCTTGTCGCCCATGGGCCGGTCGAGTGTGGTCACGTGCGCACGCGGAACAGCAAAATCAGGCCCACCACCGCAAACAGCGCGTTTGGAATCCACGCAGCGATGTCCGGCGCCAACACGCCACCCTTGCCTATGGCCTTCGTCAGCTGAATGAGCATGAGGAATGTTACCGTAGTCGCGAGACTCACGCCGATTCCGTATGCGGTGCCGCCGCGCTGGGTGCTCGTGGCCAGGGGGGCGCCGAACAGCGCGATCACCAGGCAGGTCACGGGAATGGCGATCTTGAGCGCGCGTTCCACCCGCAGCAGGTTCGCGTCGCCACCGGACCGTTCCAGCGACTTGATGAACTGCGTCAGCTCCGCATAGCGAAGCTCCGCGGGGTCGCGTGGCTTGGCCATCAGGTCGGGCGGGCCTTCGGTCATGCGCATGTCGATTGCCCGCTCGAAGCCGATGTTGAAGCTGGACGTGTCGTTCATCACGTGCATCTGGCCCTGCGCCATCGTCCACTTCTTGTTGACGCCGGAATATTTCGCGCCCGTGGTTGAGACCACGACGGTGAAGTAATCCTTGCCGTTGCCTTTCCGTTCGATCTGCAGCCGGTCCAGCGACGATTGCGTGATGTCGAGTGCCAGCGCCTTGTACACTCGGCCGTATTCCGCCGCGTATGCGAAGTTCGTACGCTGCATCCCCGAGCCGATCTTGCTCTCGCCAAGCAGGTCGATGCGGCGCGCTTCGGTGATGGGAACGAGCTCGCCGACCACGAGATCCAGGCCTGACGCAAGCACGGCACCAAACAGGATGGGCGCGATGAGCCGGTAGAAGCTGATGCCGGACGCCTTGGCCGCCGTCACCTCGGAATGCCGAGTGAACGTCCCGATGGAAAAGACCGTCGCAAACAGCACGGACGCCGGCAGCGCCAGGAACATCGACTGCGGCATCCAGTACACGTAGCTGAGCGCGATGTCCGCCGGCGGAATGTCGCGGTTGAGATAGCCCTGGATCTTCTCCGTGAGGTCGATGATCACGAGCAGGATGGGAAGTCCCAGCGCGGTGGAGAAGAATATCTTCAGCCATTCCGCGAACACATAGCGATCGAGCGGGCCACCAATGCGCGTCACGACGCCCTCCGTGCCGCTTTGCGAAGCTCGCGGCGATACCGGCGGTCGTCGAGCCAGTCGCGCAGCCCGCCACCCCGCGCGGATCCCGTATCGCGGCGCATGCGGAACAACATCACCACGCCAATGAGCGTCATGATGATGTTCGTGATCCACATGGCCCAGAAGGGAGGCACGAGGCCCTTGTTCGCGAATGCCTCGCCGCCAATGAGCCCCACATAGTACAGCGCGAACACCGTGAGACTCACGCCGATCACCAGGCCCACCCCGCCGCGGGGAAAGCGCAACGCGATGGGCGGTGCAACGATGCAGAAGATGAGACACGCCGCGGCGAGCGAGAATTTCTTGTTGATCTCGATCTCGTAACGGTCACGCCCGCGCTGCGTCATCTCGAGCCGGATCTTGGTCTCCATGCGGTTCGCCATCGGCACCTGGAGCGTGTCTGCCGCGGCCTGTTTTTGTGCGGCCTGCAGCTTCTGCATCACTTCAGCCGCCGCACGCGCGGCAATCATCTCCTGCGTCTCGCCGGTGGCCGCCGGCGGCAGCCCGCCTGGCACCTGGACCGGTGCCGCGACGGGCGCCTGCGGTGGAACGGCGGGCGTGAAAATCTGCTTCGCGGCGGAGTCCTTTTTGGTGGTGTCCT
>JAQBPY010000207.1 GCA_028287285.1 Gemmatimonadota bacterium | reverse complement strand
GGCGAGGAATTCTTCAGTGGCTTTGCGCGCGTGATCCTCGCGATGATCCGCGCGCCCAAGTTCGTCCTTGTCCGCGTGCACGGCAGGACGGCCGGCGGCGGCGTCGGAATCGCCGCGGCCGGGGACTACACCTTCGCGGTGAAGACGGCATCAGCAAAATTGAGCGAGCTCACCGTGGGGATCGGGCCGGTCGTCGTGGGTCCGGTGATCGAGCGCCGGGTTGGGCACGGACCGTACGCCGCCATGTCCGTCGACGCCGATTGGCGCGACGCCGAGTGGGGCGAGCG
Source organism: Gemmatimonadota bacterium (assembly GCA_028287285.1). Taxonomy (GTDB): domain Bacteria; phylum Gemmatimonadota; class Gemmatimonadetes; order Gemmatimonadales; family Gemmatimonadaceae; genus AG11. The sequence continues at coordinate 2,463 of JAQBPY010000207.1, read as the reverse complement.
GCACGGCCTCTATTGCCGCGTGTGTCCCGACGTCGCCTCGATGGATGCCGCGATCAACGGTCTCGCCGGCACGCTCGCCGCATCGAATCCGGCCGCGATGAAGGAAATGAAGCGCGTGTTCTGGGAGGGAACCGAACATTGGGACACCCTCCTCGCGGAGCGCGCTCGCATGTCCGGCTCGCTGGTGCTGTCCGAGTTCACGCGCTCGTCCATCGCGAAGTTCAGGGGACGCTGACGGCCGGCACACGCGGTCCAAGCTTTCACTCCGACCGATACAACCGCGTTCCAGCGAACGTCGCTGGCCTAGCCAGCCGTGCGCGCCAACTCGGCTCGGGCGTGTATCTCTTCAGGTGCGGCGACGGTGATGCCAAGGTCACGCAGCAATCCGTCGCCCAGGCCATACACCCAGCCGTGCACGGATAGCGCCTTGCCGCGCGCCCACGCGTCGCGCACGACCGTCGTCTGGGCGACGTTGACGACCTGCTCCACCACGTTCAGCTCGCACAACCGGTCCACGCGCTCGCTCTCGTCTGACAGCTCGTCCAGTTGCGCCTGGTGCTTGAGGTGTACGTCCTGCACGTGTCGCAACCAGTTGTCCACGAGGCCGTGCCTTTCGTCGCGCAGCGCCGCGCGCACACCGCCGCACCCGTAATGGCCGCAGACGATGATGTGATCCACGCCCAGCACGTCCACTGCGAACTGAATGACCGACAGGCAGTTCAGGTCACCGTGCACGACGACGTTGGCGACGTTGCGATGCACGAACAGCTCACCCGGGAGCAGTCCCACGATTTCGTTGGCGGGCACCCTGCTGTCCGAACAGCCAATCCAGAGGTATTGCGGCGCCTGCTGGCGTGAGAGCCGTTGAAAGAACTGCGGATCGCGCTGCGTGATGGCGGTCGCCCACGCGCGATTGCTGTCGAACAGATGATGGAGCGACCTTGCCATCCTGACCGGGGGGGCTACGGTCGCCTCGCGGGTGCGGCCGCGGGACGCGGCATGCGAATGGACAAGCCACCCTTTCCCGTGCACGCCTCTTCGGTGGGAGACACGGTGAGGTACGTGCCGTCCTTGCAGCGGCCCGTGGCACCCGCCGGCGCAGGCTGGCGTGCAACGTCGTTCCGCACCGCCGCGAATTCCCGAACGCGCCTCGGCCCTGGCGCTGCGCGCACGAGCGGAGTGGGAGTCACCAGCGCAATACGCGCTCGTGGACGGGCGAGTGAATCCGGACGTGGTCCTGGCGCCGGTGGAGCGGGCAGCGCCGCGGCCGCGACAGGCGCGATCGCGACGTTCGCGCGCGCCGCGGGCCGACGCGTGAGCGGCGACGGCGTGGTCACGGTGAGCGGAATGAGTGGAGGCGGCGTAATCGCCTGCGATGGTGGGGGTACCGGACGCTTGGGCGCTTGAGCGTGTGCCGCGATGCCACCAATCAGGACGAGCCCGAGTAGGGACGCCATTTGGCAGGCGCGATTGGAATAACTCATGGCGGACTGCTCACCGAAAGGCTGTTGGTGTACGTCACGTAGTTGGCGTTCGTGATGGTGGTGTTTCCGCTCCCGGCGGTCACCCCCTTCACGTAGAACTGGACGTAATATGCATCGGCGGGCACGACCGCCGAAGTGATCGTCGAGCCGCCGCTCACGAACACGATGTTCGCATTCGAGCCCAGCGCAAAGGTCGTCGCTGCGAGTACCGGGCGGATCGCTCCCCCGTTCGGCGAGCGCGTGTAGAGCGTGATCAGCGCGGAGTCGCCCACGGCCAGCGCCGAGGGCCAACCGTTGAGTGGACTGATGATACCTGGCGCGACGTTCACTGTTCCAACGGCCGGAACGTGGTTCGGCGGCGAAGCCGTGATGGTATCGAGGCCCGTCGTGGTTCCTGACAACCGGAAGTAGACGTAGCTGGTCGTGTTCGGGATGACGACGCTGGCTGGTGTCGTCGTCGTGGGTGTGGCGGCGTGGCCCAACGGCACCGTGACCGCCGACGCCGGGGTATTCGGGATGGAGACGTATGTGTCGATATACTGCCCCAGGCCGAGCGACTCGTTGAAGATGCCGAGCGACGCCGGAGGCACCTGGACCGCCACATTCGCGGTAGCCAGCCCATACGGATAGCGAATGGCGCGATCATCCGACGCGCTCAACTGCGCGGTCCCCACGGTGCCCGGCACCCAGCGCGCGGCAGTGCTGTAATAGTTGTTCGCCACGATCGTGACGCTCGTGGAGTCGATCCCCGCCACACTCGGCGCCGAGGAAAGCAGCGTTACCGTGAGGTCCGCATTGACCGGATGCACGTTGCCGTTGGCGTCCGTCGCGTAGACCGTGATGTAGCCCGGAGCTGACGTGGTGTAGAGCGTCGGGTTCACGTTCAAGGTGAATTTCGGCTGCGTCACCTGCATGTTGACGGACGTCGCCGTGTAGCCGGTCGCGGTCGCCTGGATCTGCACGGTGCCGATGGTGTCCT
>JAQBPY010000160.1 GCA_028287285.1 Gemmatimonadota bacterium | reverse complement strand
GATCAGCACGATGCTGTCGATGACGAGCAGGACGAGAAGAAACGTGAACATTCCGACGGCCGGGTCTGGGAGACGATTCCTGTGGTAACCTTTTAATATCGCGGGAGTTAGCCGGTGTCGTCAAGCGGGCCGCGACATTTTGATCACCGCGCGCCGCGGCGGGTCCACAACAGGATGAGTCCGCATTCGGTGCTGTTGCTGCGATACTCCATCGGCACCTCCCCGTTCCTCCGATATACCTCGATTGCGGTGACGTCGCGCAACGGCACGCTCGCGATGTCGATCGTCGACGTCCAGTCATTCGGGGGATCCGAAGGCGGCTCCTCATTGTCGATCTTCTTGCCCGGGATGAACGACACGCCGTCGAGCATTACCTGCATGGCGCACATGGGGCCGCCCATGGCCACGAGGTAACTCCGGTTGTCGATGCAGTTGTAGCGCCGCACGAGCCGCTGGGTGCCGCGCGCAAAGGGCTGGCCGCAATACGGCGGATTCGCCAACGACACACCGGATATTGATCGAAGCAGGTCGCCCATGGCCCGGTAGTCCCTGCTCCGGAGCTCGGTGGAGTCGATGAACTTGCCGAACCCCTTTCGCCGCCGGTCCTCGAAGCCTGCCAGGCCAACGCCGAACGACCGCTGGTCCTTGATGACGAGCGTATCCAGGTTGACGGGCGCGCGAGACATGGAGAAATCACGCGCCTGCATTGCCCCATCCTTTACGTCGGCCACCGCCGCACTCGGCACCCAGCCCGGCTGGCGCGCGAGCACCATGTGTGAGCCCACCGGCAAGTCGGCGAGCGTGTATCGGCCCTGCGCGTCGGTGGTGGTCTGCCGGTTGAGCGCTTCGATCACCACCGTGATTCCGATGAGTGGTCGTTTCGTGGAATCTTCGCGTACGACACCGGACACGCCGCGCTGGGCGGCGAGTCCCGGCGCAAGGAGCACGCAGAGAGCGGCGGCCCGGATCAGGCTGCGCAGATGGCCGCCCAGCCCAGCGGATCGAGACTCGCACCACCCACGAGAACGCCGTCCACCTCATCGGCGGCAAGCAGCGCCGCAACGTTCGCTGGTGTCACGCTGCCACCATAGAGAATGGGAATCGCATGCCCATCGTCACCAACCAGCTCGCATAACGCGGCGCGAATGACACGGTGCACCGCCGCCGCGTCGTCAGGCGTTGCCGTGCGCCCCGTGCCAATTGCCCAGACCGGCTCGTACGCGATGATGATGGCCCGAATTGCGTCAGGCGCGAGCGCAGAGAGACCGGCCTGCAGCTGCCGCAGCACCACCGCTTCCGTCTCACTCGCCTCGCGCTGCTCGATCTTTTCACCCACGCAGAGCACGGCCGTCAAGCCATGCTGCACGGCACGCGCACATTTCCGCGCCGTTTCATCGTCCGTCTCACCAAATACGTGACGTCGCTCCGAATGCCCCACCAGCACATATGTCGCACCCGCGTCAACGGCAATCGCAGCGGAGCTTTCGCCCGTGTATGCGCCCTTCTCTTCGGCGTGAATGTTCTGCACGCCCACGCCAATGTCCGCTCGGCCGGCGAGGCCCGCCTGCACCGCTGCGAGCGTGAGCGCGGGCGGGAACAGAATGATGGTGCGATCGTCACAGGCTCCGTGCTTTGCCAGGAACACATCGAGAAATGCGGCCGCCGCAGTGGGGCCGTTGTTCATCTTCCAGTTGGCCGCCAGCACCGGCCGCACATGCATGGCCATCGCGCTACCTGTCGTCGAGAATGTCGACGCCCGGCAGCGTCTTGCCTTCGAGGAACTCGAGCGATGCACCACCACCGGTGGACACGTGGCTCATCTTTGACGAGAGGCCCGCCTGCTCCACCGCGGCCGCCGAATCTCCACCGCCAACGATTGTGGTGGCGCCCTTCGCCGTTGCCTGCGCCATCGCATCCGCGATCGCGCGGGTGCCCTTGTCGAACGGTGACGTCTCGAACACGCCCATGGGGCCGTTCCAGAGCACCGTTTTCGCGCTCAGGATGGCTCGCGTATACGACTCCGCGCTGCGCGGGCCGATGTCCAGCATCGCCATGTCCGCCGGAATATTCTCTCGGCTCACCGCCCGTGCCTTGTCGCCCTCGGCGATGGAGGGCGCCACCGTGGCGTCGTGGGGCAAGATGAGCAGCGATCCGGATTCGTCGATGAGATCGGCCGCCATGTCGACGCGGTCCGGCTCCACGAGGGACGTGCCCGTTTCCAGCTCGAGCGCCTTGTAGAACGTGCACGCCATGGCGCCGCCAATGAGCAGCGCATCCACCTTGGGAAGGAGCGCGCTGATGACGTCAATCTTTCCCGAGATCTTGGAGCCGCCCAGGATGGCCACGAATGGCCGCGCCGGATTCTCGAGCGCGCCGTGCAGGTAGTCCAACTCCTTCTGCATGAGCAGTCCGGCGACGGCAGGCTTGAGGTGCCGCGCAATGCCCTCGGTCGACGAGTGGGCACGATGTGCGGTGCCGAATGCGTCGTTCACGTAGAAGTCTCCGAGCTCCGCCAGCTGTCGCGACAGCACCTCGTCGTTCTTTTCCTCGCCGGGGAGGAAGCGCGTGTTCTCCAGCAGCAGCACTTCACCTTCCTTCAGCGCGTGCGTCGCCTTCATTGCCTCGTCCGTGTCCGTGGATTCGACGAAGATGACGTTGCGGCCCGGCAACAGGGCGCTCAGCGCGCCGCAGACGGGGTCGAGCGAGTATTTCGCCTCGGGCTTTCCCTTGGGACGTCCGAGATGCGAGAGCAGCACAACGCGCGCGCCGCGCTCCAGCAAGTACTCGAGCGTGGGGATGGCGGCCCTGATCCGCGTGTCGTCGCTGACGTGGCAGTGCTCGTCGAGGGGGACGTTGAAGTCCACGCGCACGAGCGCGCGCTTGCCGCGAATTTCGTCGGCAGCAAGGTCGCGCACTGTTTTCTTCTGCATGGCCTTAGAGGCGGGCGCCGACGTACTGCAGCAGATCGACGCACCGTGAGGCGTAGCCCCACTCGTTGTCGTACCAGCCGGACACCTTCACGAGCAGGCCGTCAACCACGTTGGTGCACTTGGAGTCGAGGATGCACGAGTGCGGGTTGCCGATGTAGTCCACCGACACGAGCTCCTCTTCGGCGTACTTGAGGATGCCCTTGAGCTCACCCTCGGCCGCAGTCTTGAAGGCCGTATTGACCTGCTCGATCGTCACGGCCGTGTCGACCACCACCGCAAGGTCAGTGAACGAGACATCAGGCGTTGGAACACGCACGGACATGCCATCGATCTTGCCCTTGAGCTCCGGAATCACGAGCGACGTGGCCTTGGCGGCGCCGGTCGTGGTAGGAATCATCGAGATCGCCGCCGCACGTGCTCGGCGGAGATCCTTGTGCGGCATGTCGAGCACGCTCTGGTCGTTGGTGTAGCTGTGAATGGTGACCATGGAGCCGCGCACGAAGCCGAAGTTGTCGCGAATGACCTTGACCATGGGCACGAGGCAGTTCGTCGTGCACGAGGCGTTCGACACGATGTGGTGCGACGCCGCGTCGTATTTGGTGTGATTGACACCCATCACAATCGTGATGTCCTCCCCTTTGGCCGGCGCCGAGATGATGACCTTCTTCGCGCCGCCGGCGATGTGGGCCTGTGCCTTGGGGGCATCGGTAAAGCGGCCCGTCGACTCGAGCACGATGTCGACGCCGAGCTCCTTCCAGGGCAGGTTCGCGGGATCCTTTTCCGCGAAGATCTTGATGTTGTTTCCGTCTACCGTAATGGAGCTGCCGTCATGGTCCACGGTGCCCTGATACTCGCGGTGCACGGAGTCGTACTTGAACAGATGTGCAAGTGTTTTCGTGTCCGTGAGGTCGTTCACCGCCACGAACTCGATGTCCTTGATCCCGGCCTGCTTGGCGGCGCGCAGCACCTGACGTCCGATGCGGCCAAAGCCATTGATTCCAACACGAATTGCCATCTCTCTCACTCTCCGGTGGTTACCACCGGTCGCCAATTGCGGGCGCCCGGCCAAAGGTCACAAAACTGATGATGCGTGCGCCGCCAGAGTGCAGCGCGGCGGCGCACGCATTGAGGGTCGCCGCCGTGGTCACCACGTCGTCTACGAGCACGAGATGGAGGCCACGAAGGACTTCGCGATGAACGGTTGCGCGGAACGCGCCCGAAACGTTGCGCCTGCGCTCCCCTGGTGTCAACTGCGTTTGCGTCGCCGTGGAACGTGTGCGCTCGAGTACGTCTGCACGGACGGGAATTGTCCAGTAGCGGGACAAATGCCGCGCAAGCTCCATGCTCTGGTTGTAGCCGCGCTCCCGCTCCCGTGACCGGGCAAGCGGAACAGGAACCAGCGCTGCGCGCTCTCGTTCCACGTCGGCCGGAAATCGCAGCAGCGCCATGCGCCGCGCCATGGGCTCGGCAACGGCGGGCCAGCCCTGATACTTGAGCGCGTGGACGATGTGCTCCGCCTGTCCGCCAGGCAGCACATATGCCGAGCGCGCCGATCGGACAAAGGGCGGCAGCAAGGGGCACCATGCGCAGTCCACGGCGCGGCGAGTGGGATCGTACGGGTGTCCGCACCGGTCGCACCGGGGACGCGGGAGTTCTTGCGCTTTTAGCCAGCAGTTCCCGCACACCATTTCCCGTTCGTGCTCGGATAGCGCGGCTCCGCAGATGGCGCAGACGCGTGGGAGCACCAGATCGAGCAACGCCTGCGACATCCCGCGCAGCGACATGTGTGGCGGGGCAAACTGCTCCGAGCGAAGCAAAGGACGTCGGAATTCGGCATGCGCCATGCTCAGTGAATCGCTTTCCACATCACGTTGCGATCGGGACTGATGCCGAACCAGCACTCGAACGCAATGGCGCCCTGCTCGATGAGCATGCCCTCGCCGTCCGCCGCCACATGGCCGGCGTTGCGCGCCGCGGTGACCCACGGCGTTTCACCAGCGCGATACGCGAGGTCGAATACCGCGCACCCCGGCGGCAGGGAGTCAATGGGCACCGGAAATACATCGCCATGCAAGCCAACCGGAGTTGCATTCACCACGAGCGTCGCGCCGTCGAGCGCTTCTTCGAGCGTGGCAACAGCGTGTGTCATGGGGGCGAACCGCTCGGCGAGCACCTGGGCACGAGGCATGTTTCGATTATACACTCGCACCTCCGACGCGCCGCATCGTTCTGCCGCACACAACATCGCCGCAGCGCTTCCCCCCGCTCCAACGAGCGCGACGCGTGCACCCTCCGCGCGTTGGCCGAGCAGCGCGCGAATGACCATTTCCGCGCCGCCGACGTCGCTGTTGT
>JAQBPY010000110.1 GCA_028287285.1 Gemmatimonadota bacterium | reverse complement strand
AGCGACCGGTCGGGCGACTGCCGTTCGAGTTGCCCCGATCGATGGACGCGGTGCGAGCGCAGAAGCCGGACGTTCCGCATGACAGTCCGTCGCCGTTGTATCCGGTCGGATATCGGTGGCGGTGATGCAATGGAATGCACGGGTCCAAGAGCGGACTTGCAAAAGCAAGTATGCAAGATTAGTATATCAGACATGGACTCGTCAGTGCTTGCCGATCGCGTCGCGCGCCGCATCAAGTGGCATCGCGAGCACCAAAACCTGACGCAGCAGCAGGTTTCCGATGCGATGGGATTCAAGGATCGCCAAACATTCGCGGCGATCGAAGCGGGGGATCGAGCCGTTACTCCTGACGAGCTCGTGAGCGCCGCAACCATTCTGCAGTGCGACATCGACGACCTTTTTGATCCTTTCCGCCTCACGGGCGAAGGGGACTTCAACTTCCGCGCCGAGCCGGATGCGACAGCGGACGCCGTGGATTCTTTTGCGCAACAGGCCGGCCGATGGATCGCGACGTATCGTGAACTCGGCCGTCAGGCCGGTCAACAGGCAGAGCCGCTCAGCCAGAAGCTCGACATTCGTCGCGACTCCTCATTCGAGCATGTACAGGCGAGCGCGGAGTCCCTGGCGAAGCGGTGGAAGCTGGGTGACGTCCCGGCCATGAAGCTGGAAGAAGCAGTTACGCGAGAGCTCGGCGTCCTCGTGCTCCACGTAGACGCACCGAAGGGTATATCTGGTGCCGCCTCGCAGCTTCCGGGTCTTCGCACGATCCTCATCAATCGGCGCGAGCCGCGCGGACGGCGCTTCTACAACCTCGCGCACGAGCTATTTCACCTGCTCACGTGGGATGCGTTGCCTCCGCAGCGCGTCGAGCCGCTGGCGGTCGAGGCCAGGAAGGGAAATCGCGTCGAGCAGCTGGCCAACAATTTCGCGGCCGCGCTCCTGATGCCGGAGCCGGTGGTTTCAGCGAACTGGGCTCGTCGCGGAGAGTTGGATGTCACTGCGTGGGTCCTGCTCACAGCGAAGGTGCTCTGTGTCAGTCCGGATGCGCTTCAGTGGCGCATCGTGAACCTGCGGATGATCACCAAAGGGGCGATGAAGCGCCTGAAGGCAATGGAAGAGGCGGGAGCAGCGCACTTGCCCGAACTGTTCAGCCGTCCCTTCGTGGAACGCGTGCAGGAGGCGGTCGATGCCGGGCGATTGTCGCTCAGACGCGCGGCCTCGCTACTCGACCTCACGGTGGTTGCGTTCGCTGACCTGTGTCGAGCGTACCATCTTTCGCTGTCCTACGAGTTTCCTGCACAGGCCTGAGCGTGGCCGTCTCGAGGATCGGATTGAGCCGCACGACGATCCTCGTTGACACGAACGTCATCATCGAGGCCGTGCGCACGGGCTGCTGGAACGCGCTTACCGGCGGCCTCCGAGTCGAGACCGTCGAGGAATGTCGCGATGAAGCTGTGCGTGGTGACGGCAGGCAGCGCGGTTACATCCCGGTTTCCACCGAACATCTGTCTCGGCTCGCCGTCGTTCATCCTGTCTCGCCACATGCACGGGCAGCGTTCGCGTTGCGGTACCCGGACGCGTTGTCGATGGACAAGGGCGAGCGAGATCTGTACGCTCACGCGGTCGAACGCACTGAGCAGGGCGATGACGTCTGGCTGCTCAGCTCCGCAGACAAGGCATCGGTGCGAGCCGCCGTGACGCTCCGACTGGAAGGTCACCTTCGCTCGCTGGACGCGCTGATTCGACAGCTCGGTGCGCGGCCGGTCGTTCCACTTCGCAGGCACCACGAGGAAAGCTGGCTGGCCAGTCATCGCATCGAGTACCTGCTCATGCGGCGATAAGAGCACTGGCCCTGGAGCGAGCATGTGTGGCGGGCCAGGGATTGAAACACGGCGTAACGCGCCCCCATTATTGACGGCATGTCGCGCTGCCGCACCCTGACGGCGCTAGATGCCCACCCGTTCCATTAGCGCCGCATGGCTGCACTGAAAAAGACGCAAGGCGCGGCGACCGCCGCAGAGCGGCTGAGCTTTGACGTGCGGACGCTACGTCTGTTCGTGTGCGAGCGGTTGAGCACCAAGTCGATTTTCGAGACACTCATGGCGCACGAGAAAGAAGCGCAGGAGTCGAGCATAGAGATGTCGACTGAACTGCTACATGCTTAGTTCGATGAACGTCTACGTCTATCCGACCGATCTTAAATGGTTCAAATACTTGGCCGCCCGTCCACACCTGGACGAAGTCAACTTCTGGCAACCGGGCGGCGGCCATGTCTTCAACCGACTGGTACCTGGCGATCTGTTCCTGTTTCGATTGAAGAGTCCTGCAAATATGATCACCGGAGGAGGCGTTTTCGCCCATGCGTCGACCTACCCGGTAGATCTCGCCTGGCAGGCGTTTGGAGAGAAGAACGGAACTCCGACACTTGAGGCGCTTCGCGAACTGATCGCACGCTATAAGCGCGTTCCGAGCCTTAGCCTGGAGGGGGACGCGCGCATCGGATGCATCATTATCCAAGAGCCGTTCTTCCTCCCAGAGAGCGAATGGATATCGCTGCCAGACGACTATCATCTGAATCTGGTTCAGGGAAAACGTTTCGACGCGAGCAGTGCTTCCGCGCAACAATTGGTAGCGTCGGTATCGCGCGCACTCCAACGCCGTCCTGCTGCCGCCGTGAGTGAGCAAAGGCGCGTCGAATCACTGTATGGGAATCCGGGACTTGTGAAGAGAAGGCTCGGGCAAGGGGCCTTTCGCGTCATGGTCACCGACAACTACGACCGACGCTGTGCGGTAACGGGTGAGAAAACGCTGCCGGTACTTCAGGCTGCGCACATTGTCCCAGTGAGCAAGGGAGGCGCGCATCGGTCGGACAATGGACTTCTACTTCGCTCAGATCTTCATACGCTATTTGATCTTGGTTACGTCACCGTTACCCCCGAGCACAAATTCCGAGTGAGTGCTGCTTTGCGCGACGAGTATTCAAACGGAAGGATTTATTACGATATGCATGATCGAGCAATCCGATTGCCCGCAGACGCATCTGACAAGCCAGCGCTGGAGTTTCTTGATTGGCATCATACAACGCTGTTTCGGTCGTAGCTGATGGTGAGCCTTTCCGAGCTGACGCGCCGTCTGCGATCGTTCACGGAAGAGCGTGGATGGCAGCAATTCCACGATCCCAAGAATCTGACGATGTTGCTCGCTTCCGAAGCAGGCGAGTTGCTTGCCGAGTTCCGTTGGGTCCAATCGACCGAGTCTGATGAACATGCGACGAAGGTTGGAAATCGCCAGCGAATCGAACGAGAAATTGGCGACGTGGGTATCGCGCTGCTCCTCCTTTGTTCCCGCATGGACGTAAGTCTTGAGGACCTAATCGACAAGAAAATCGCGGAGAACGCGATCAACTATCCGATTGACGAGTCCAAAGGACGGGCGGATCGACCAGTCGCCTAGGGATCAACTGCACTTCGAGGACAATTGACAACGTCGGCCACGGCCATAAAGTTTTTGGTATGGCTACACCAAAGATCAAGGCAACCTATTTTCTCGACGAACCCACGGTACGCAAACTCGAGGAGCTAGCACGGAAGTGGGAGACGTCGATATCGGACGTACTCTCGCGTCTCGTCAATGAGGGTGCCTCGGACGAGGAGGAGGCCGAGGTGAAGCGCAAGCTGGATGCGCTCGATCAATATCAGAAGAGCATGAGTCACCTGACTCCGGCCGAGATCGAGGAATGGCAGCGCGAGTCTTACGAGATCCGTCACTCGTGGGTGAATCCATGGGACAAGGTCTGACTGCGAGAGATCAGCTCGATGCGAACTTTTCTCATCGGCGTCGCCCACACTCCCTGTCTGAAGACACACTCTAACGCCGCTGGCACTTCACACGCTGCGTCGCTGGGACTGAGGATCGCGGAGCGGCAGTGTTCACGACGGACGGTCGCGTCGCTACGAACTTCACGGTCCTGATGGCGATGTCTTCATTCGCCGAGCCTCGAAGCACCGTGAACCGGGCTCACGTGTCATTCGCCTGATTGACACCGATCGCGAGGGCGTGTAGACTAACTATATCGGCGCACGATACATCCGCAGCCGATCTAGATCGTCGCACGAATGGAGAGTCGAACATGGCGAAACCCCCGGCCACGGGCCGCAGCCCGGAGTCATACCTCCCGCTCACCCCGGCGACCTTTCACATCCTGTTGGCCCTCGTGGACGGCGAGCGTCACGGCTACGCGATCATGACCGAGGTGGTCGAACGGAGCGAGAATACCGTGCGGCTCGGGCCCGGAACGCTGTACGGATCGCTGAAACGTTTGCTGGAAGAGGAGCTCGTCGACGAAAGCGCCGAGCGTCGCGACGCCGAGAGCGACGATGAACGACGTCGCTACTACCGGATCACGAAATTCGGACTCTCAGTCGCGCGGGCGGAGGCACGACGTCTCGAGTCACTCGTGCGAACTGCACGGCGGAAGAAGCTGATTGGACTGGAGCCCACATGAGTGTGGCCGAGACTGTATTCGCGCTCTTGTTGCGAGCCTACCCGGCCAGCTTTCGTGCAGCCTACGCGCACGAGATGTCGCTGGTGTTCCGCGACATGCGCCGAGTGCATCGGGGGAGCGACGCACGATTCTGGGCGGCAATCGTGTGGGACGTGGTGCGCAGCGCACCGGCACAGCGGCTTCAACGGTCGCGTGAGCTGTTCAGCAGGAACAACCAAACCGGAGAGGGCACAATCATGAAGACGATGATGGCAATTCTGGCGATTCTGATTGGTGCGATCGAGATGGTCAACGCGCTGGTGGAGGGAAGGGCAGCGGGAATGGCTAACCTCGATGGCTCCGCGTTCCTTGCGCTGACCATGGTGGTAGTAGCCGGTGTCCTGCTCTTGGCCTCGGGCATCGCTCTGCTGCGCGACTGGGCGGCGGCGGTGGGGTTATCGCAGGCAGCAGCTGTCACTTGCCTCGCTGCGTTCGCGCTCGTCTTCCGGCTGAATCCAACGCTGTCGATTTTCGCGAACATCCTGGGGATTGGTTTCCCGATTGCGCTACTCTTCTTCCTTCGCTCGAACAGAGGACGAGGGTCGCGTGCGCCGACGATGGCGTGAGACACTGTCACCCCGTCGCAACTCCTCCGGGCTGGCGTCGCTCAGGTGGGCTGCGAATCGTCGGGGACACCCTCGGCCGGCGAGCGGCGCGGCTGAATCATGGCGTCCAGCCCACGACGGTCCGACGTCCCGATCCGACGTTCGATCGCCACATACTCGGCGGCGACTCGCTGCTCACTGTTGAACTGCAACAGCGCCATCTGGTCCATCAGCGCGTTGAAGACGGGACTGCTCATGCCCGTATTCACCGACCACAGACGCGAGCTGA
>JAQBPY010000122.1 GCA_028287285.1 Gemmatimonadota bacterium | reverse complement strand
GCTGCAAGGAAGACCTCACGCAGATCACGAACTTCAACATCTCCGTCGCCGTGACGAAGAAGTTCATGGATGCGTTGAAGGCCAAAACGTCGTACGACTTGATCGATCCAGGGACCCATGAAGTCGTAGGCCAGCTCGACGCCAACGAAGTGTGGGACAAGATGATCCTCGGTGCGTGGCGCACCGGTGAGCCAGGCTGCTTCTTCATCGACGAAGCCAATCGCTACAATCCCGTCCCGCACCTGGGCGCGTACGAGGCGACGAATCCGTGCGGTGAGCAGCCGCTGTTGTCGTACGACGTCTGCAACCTCGGTAGCATCAACGTCGGGTTGTATGTGCAGGACGGCGTCATGGACTGGGATGCCTTCCGCCGAGACATCGTCCTCAGCACGCATCTTCTCGATAACATCATCGACGCCAACAAATACCCGTTGCCGGAAATCTACGCGCTCTCCAAGCGCATCCGGCGGATTGGTCTTGGTGTCATGGGCTTCGCCGACGCGTTGATTCGCCTTGGCATCGCCTACGATAGCAACGAGGGCGTCGCGTTCGGCAAGAAGGTGATGGAGTTCCTCGACGTCGAGTCCAAGAAGGAGAGCGAGCGCTTGGCGAATGAGCGTGGCCCGTTCCCCGAGTGGGCGCGGAGCATCTGGGGACCCGACTCCACCTGCGCGCGTGACGAGAACGGCGAGCGCATTCGCCCGATGCAGATGCTGCGCAACTGCAACGTCACCACCGTCGCGCCCACAGGAACGATTTCCATCATCGCTGGTTGCAGCAGCGGTCTCGAGCCCATCTTCGCCGTCGCCTTCATGCGCAATCAGGCCGGCGTCATGATGCCCGACGTGAATGAAGATTTCGTCGCGATCGCCAAGCGCGAGGGATGGTATTCCGACGCGCTGATCGAGAAGATCGCGAAGGAGGGCCATGTCAACTTCGCCGAGGTGCCGGTGAAGTGGCAGAAGGTGTTCGTGACGGCGAATGCGATCGCGCCCGAGTGGCATGTGAAGATGCAGGCCGCCTTCCAGGCGCATTGCGATTCCGCGATCTCCAAGACGACGAACTTCGGCCACGCAGCGACCGTTGAAGACGTGCGCGCTATCTATGAGATGGCGTATGACATGAAGTGCAAGGGCGTCACCGTGTATCGCGATGGTTCGCGTGACGCGCAGGTGCTGTCGACGGGCGCAACCGCGAAGGCGGCGGAGGAGCGTTCGAAGCCTGCTTCGTCGGGTGAGAGTCGTCGCGAGATGGGCGAACTCCATGGAACGATTGCGGAGAAGGACGCGGAGATCGATCGGTTGAAGAAGGCGTTGTTCGATTCGGAGGCGGAGAACCTTCAGCGTCGTGCGAAGCGTTCGCGTCCGGAGAAGTTGCGGGGTACCACGCATCGTCTCGAGACGCCGCTTGGCACCATGTTCGTGACCATCTCGGAAGACGACAGGGGCCAGCCGTTCGAAGTCTTCCTTACGCTCGGCAAGGCCGGCGGCTCTGCGATGGCGGACTCCGAAGCGATGGGGCGGCTGATCTCACTCGCGCTGCGCTCGGGCATTCCCATCAACTCGATTCACAAGCAGCTGCGTGGGATTTCGTCGGATCGTGCGGTCGGACTCGGGCCTAACAAAGTTCTGTCAGTGCCGGACGCGATCGGTATTGCGCTCGAGCAGTGGATCAAGGACAAGCAGGGCGTGCAACAGACGCTGATGGGGCTGGAGACGCCTAGCTTTGGGGCGCCGGTTCAGGCGGATGCTGTTGTGGTGTCTCGTACGACCGGGGCGTCAGGGGAGCTGGGGCAGATCGGTTTTGAGGCGTACAATGGCGGGGAGACGTTCATGGGGACGTGTCCGGATTGTGGGTCACAGCTCGAGTATGCTGAGGGGTGTGTGAAGTGCCATGTGTGTGGGTTTAGTGAGTGCGGGTGACACATCACTGAGCTACCTTGGACTGCTGCTCTTAAGCCCTTTCCAACGGACAGCCCATCTGCGCCTTGCGTAGATGGGCTTCTTATTCAGTATTGGGTGTTACTAGCCTCTTTGATGTCGAACCCGAACCCTCCTCCACAACGTCGCCGGCCCGCAGCTCTCGCCCGACGGCGCATGGGTGGCGTACAGTCACCGCGATCGGCTCGGCGAGGACAAGTCCGACACCGAGGCGTGGATCCCCACCTGAGACGGAAGGCAAAGCATCCGACTGACGTCCACGCCGGAAAGCGAGTGCACGCCGCGCCGGACGGGCGCTACCTCGCGTTCGTCTCCGGACGGCAGGAGGGGAAGGGCGGGCAGGTCTGTCGACGAGCAGGCCGCGCGGCATCGGGCGGTCCGACGGCAGCGCGGCGATGAATCGCGCCGCATGTGGTCGTGACTGTATTCCCCGCACAGGCGAGGACGATCAGGTGGCCCGAGTCGCTGGCCTCAACTGGCACGGGCCGGAGCGGAAGTACGATGGCGCAGATGAAGTCAACGTGTACATGTACCACCCTATTCCTCCGGCCCTGCAAAACGCGAGCACGAATCACGACCAGTGTATCACGCGCGCGCTGACTACGACCCCGCTGGCGCCGACAGCGCCTTCTTGAAGAACATACTGGCCGCTCGCAGGTCCAGCGAGATACCGAAGTAGACATCTTCCTTCCATTCTGTCAGCGTCGGTATCTGGGCGCTCGTGCCCTTGAAGACGCCACCAAGTCCGACGCCACCGTCGGGGTTCAGCGATTTCACGCGACCGAGGTGCAATCCGGCGGACAGGTAGACGGCGGACATAAGGTCATAGTTCACTCCGACCACGAAGTTGTTCTTCACGTCGGAAAGCACGATCCCGAACATCGGGTTGAGCCGGCTCCAGGCGAATGCGGGATCACGCTTCTCGATGTCGCGCTTTCCCCAGAGGAACGGCGTGTACGTCAGCACGTACAGCGTCCGTGGCGACCCATCCTCAGTCTGCACGATGACAGAGTCGGTGCCCTTGCCAACGAGACCGAACTTGGGATCTCTGAGGTTCGTGCGGATCGCGCCGAACGCGAAGGCGCCCTGGTACAGGGTGTTCACACCGAACTCCACGGTGCCGAGCGGCACGTCGCCCTTGTCGGAGGTCGCTGCGATCGAGATCTCGCCGCGACCAGGTTGGAAGTCACTCAGGCTGAGCGACAAACGGCCGCAGGCCACGCGTGGCGCACCTGCCGGAGGCGCGGACTTCTTGGACATGTCCGGCAGGGCCGCATCGCCGCCGACGATGCCGAGGATGCCTGGAACGCGGAAGGCGGATGAACGGCGGAGCTTGATGGCCGGGATGAGATCGGGATGCGCATACAGGTCGACAAGAATCTCATCGTTCTCGTCGACGCTGTCGACCGGCGGGCGGCTCCAGACGTTGCCGTTGGCCTGCAGGAGAAAATGAGCCGCGTTCGCAGCACGAGAATACGTCCTCCCGATTCCACCGAGTGCAGCGCGCAGTTCGGTCGTGCAGTCGTACGCCGCTAGTGTCGCGATCTTGCTATCGACTCCGCCCGCGGCCGGCGGCGGAGTGACTTTGGCGGCGTCGTCCTTGAAATCGACGAGCGCGAGTTCGGTCCCGGCGGAAAGAACATGCAGTTGCCTTCCGGGCTTTCCCGCGAAGGAACTTGATGTGAATGCGAAGTGCGCTGTGTCCTTGGAAGCGACGGGAGGTGTCGCGTATGCAGCCGTTGATCCATCACTGAAGCCAAGCTTGACGGTGACTTTTGTACAGTCTGTTCCAGTGCAATGCACCGAAGCTTCGAGGGCGTTCGGCCCGGGTGCTGCTTGCTGCCCGGTCAGGTCGTCCGGAGATGATTTCACGAGGGCATCCTTCCCTCCCTTCTTGCCGATGTCGAACGTCAGCGTCTGCGCACGTGCTGCGGAGACGCTGCTTACCAACGCGAAGATCACCAGCGAGATGGTTGTACGCATTGCGCTCACCGAAAGAGTTGACAGCTGAGCTTCTGGAAGATGGGACCGATCGGGCAGAAGGCCTGACGCGTGGAGCTTCCCCCAGTGAGGATGCCGAGGAGGTACCCGCTGGCGTCGACGAGCGGAGCGCCGGAGTCCCCATGAATCGCGCTCATTTCCACGATGATTCCGGTTTCGAGGCCGAGCCCGGGAACTGGCATTGCCGCGGCGACGATGGTGCCGTATTGCACACCACCCGAGAATGCGCCGACCATGCGAACCGGCTGCCCGTCGTCCGCGTCCGATAGCGCCCGCCAGAACCGCACCGCGCCGATACCGGGCAGTTCGTTCGTCGCGGGATGACCATCAATGTCGATCAACGCGGCGTCGATGTCGCGATTGGTGCCGCGGAGGAGCGTACCGACGATCGGACCGGCGCCATTTGCGCATGGCGAGCCGACCTGGATGGACGAGGGCAGCGATGGATCCGGGTAGTCTCCGATCCCCGAGAAGACGTGCATGGCGGTCAGCGCCGACTTCCGGCCCGTCAGCCGGTCTACGGTGATGACGCCGAGGGTCCCTCGGTCGCCGTAGAGGTGCGACTCCAGGCAGTCGCCAGGCACCGAATGCCGCTGGAATCCTTGAGTGAGCGATGCATGAGGCATCGCCGCCTACCCGAGCGTGTCGAACTGTCGCATCGCGCTGTGCATCAGCGCCTGTTGCGCATCGTCAAGCTGCTGCTTGGCGATGGCGAACTCACTCTCGATGATCTTGCGCTGCTCGGGATCAGTGGTGCGATCGAGGTTTGAACGGAGGACGTTGAGCTTTGCCGCCAGGATGTCGACGGACTTGGCGGGCGTTCCCTGTGCCGCGGCGAGTGCTGCGGGCGCAGCGGGCAAGTCCCGCGTGACGCCGAAGCGGCTGGCCAGCGTTGCTGCCGCGCTGCTGCTCTGCGTGAGCAGCGTGGTGAGGTCGAGCACAGGATACCCGGCCGCCTTCTCGAAGTACGCGTCCTCCTCCTCCGCCTCGATGTCGCGCGCTTTCCTGATGGCGTTCCTCAGGTTGGCCTTGAAGATCTCCTGGTCCTGTACGCTGCTCCCGGATCCGGGTACGCGGCTGGACCACCGGTCCTCGAACCCGAAGAGTGTCTTCTTGAGTGCCGCCGACGCCTTGTGGAAGATCGCGATGATATTGCGCTTGTCGAAGAAACTCTTGAGCGCGCTCTGGAAGCCGAGGATTCCAGCGAGCACGGAGGAGAGCTGGGCGATCGTAGTCGACTTTTCACTGTACTTGGTGAGCGCGAACGTCACCACCGGAATCGCCGCGGCCGCCATGATGGTGAACCAGAAGAACCGCCGCTGCGCCGACTCTTCGTTCTTGATCCGCTTCTCGTACCAGTCGATGTTGCACTGGTGATGGATGGTGAAGTCGAGCAGCAGAGGCTTCAGTCCGAGCGCGTCAACTTCCAGGATCGTAAGGCCGAGGTTGTTGACGAGGTTCTCGAAGTCCTTGTCGGTCGCATCGGACGCACGGCGGGAATTGCGATCGGCGAGGACCTCGAACTTGTATTTCGTGTGCACATGTGCCTTGATTCCAACGGCGTTGGGCGCTGGAGTTGGAGCAGGAGGTGTCGTCATGTGCGAGTGCGCGGATGGAGTGTGGTCATGTCCCGCCTATTAGAGGGACACGCGGGGGAATCTTCTCGCCAGCATTGAGCGAAAACGTCGTGCGCCAACGCGACAGCATGTCTCGCTTTCGCAACCGCTCCTAGGCGTATCGCTCGAGCACACTCTCGATTTCCGAGAGCAGCGTGGCCGACTTGCGGAGCCGTTCGTCCTCCGCACGACTGTCCGGCAAGTCGCCACCGTTCGCGTGACCGCTGCTCCGTCGGAGATGCCGACGGTACGGCTCAAGGCGCGCATGCAGCGCAAACAGCACCGTCAGCGGTAGTACCTTCTGCAGTCGATACGCGTCCCCGTCGTCTGGCGTGTTTGTCGCCATGGCGGCCGCCTCCTCCAACCGACGCACCGCGTCCGCCTTGATTGCGGCCAGTTGCTCCATGCGTGGCTTGTCCTTCAGGGATATCAGCAGCTCCGACCAGCCCGACAGCATGCGAACGAGCGCCTTCAACTCAGAGGTCGGCCACTGCTCATCGCGCCGCATCGCCTTGATGCCCACCGTTCCCGGCTCCTGCGAGGCGCTCGAGAGCAGCGCAACGATGCTTTCCATCCGGCTCTGCGCGCGCTCGACGCCCGCTCCCGATG
>JAQBPY010000114.1 GCA_028287285.1 Gemmatimonadota bacterium | reverse complement strand
GCGCGCGTCCCACGCCACGTCGCTCATGTGGGCGAGTGCACCAAGTCGCAGCCCGCCGTTGGGCAGTACGGAAACCGCGGTGAGCGTGGGGTCCTGACGCCGCAGCGGCGTTACATCTACAACTGTAGTTGGACCTTCGACGCCGAGCTTCATGAGGTCGATCAGCGTGGTGCCACCGGCGACGAAGCGCGACGACGCGGCCGCGCCTGACTTTATCGCGGATTGAAGGTCGGCGGCCGAGACGAAGTCGAAGGATTTCATTTCGCGGCGCCTCGCTGCGACTGCACCGCCGCGACGATGCCCGGATATGCACCGCACCGGCAGATGTTGCCGCTCATCGCTTCGCGGACGTCGTCGTCGCCGTGGCCCCATGGCTCCGTGAGCATGGCACACGCGGACATGATCTGGCCGGAGGTGCAATAGCCGCACTGGAAGCCGTCGTGCTCGATGAAGGCAGCCTGCATCGGATGCAGGGTATCGCCGCCGTTGGGCGCGAGTCCTTCGATGGTGGTGATGTCCGATGCTTCGTGCATGACCGCGAAGGTGAGACACGAGAGCGTGCGTCGTCCGCCCACGTGTACCGTGCAGGCGCCGCACTGGCCATGATCGCAGCCTTTCTTGCTGCCGGTGAGTCCCGCGTATTCACGCAGCGCATCGAGCAGCGTGACGCGCGGCTCGAGTTGAAGTGTGATCTTCTTTCCGTTGACCATCAGGGTTACGGGCCGGCTCTGGCCAACCGGATCACTCGTCGCGGCGAGGGCGTGGGTTCGCCGCGCGGCGGGCTCCAAGGTCAACGCAATGGCGGCGCCAAGCACGGTCGCCACGAACGCTCGGCGCGACCAACCTCCCGGTTCGTCGAACGCGGCTTCCTTTGATGTTGCCACCTGAGCGGCAAGCTCGAGTGAATCGATGCCGGCAATGTGTCGCCACGCGATGCGTCCGCGCGGGTCGACCACGAATACGGCTGATCCGTGCGCGACGCCGTAGAGTGCCGCGACGGGATCATCGTGCGCGATGAGCACCGTGCGTGATGGGTCGCTGGCCAGTCGTCGATGGTTCTCGACGAGCTCTGCTCGACTCGGGTTCCAACCGGGCTCGTGAAAGGCGAGCACAACGGATGCTTCTCGCAGGTCGAACAGGCGTGCGCCGGACTCGTGCGCAGGCAGCGCGAAGTCCGGGGCTGGATCTCCAATGCGTGGTGGCGTCATGACGGGGCGCCGCCGCAAGAGGTGTGCTACCAGTGAGAACGGGCGCCGCGATTGCTCGCGGCGCCCGTTTGACGCTGAAAAAACGTGATTACGGCTTGGTCATCGTGAGGCCGGAAACCCAGCCGTCGGTATTGTGCGCGAAGCGGATGCCGTAGATGCCGTCCGTGGACTTGGCCTTGCCGGCGCCGGTGACGGCGGCCTTGTCGTACGACCCCACGACGGCGCCGTTGACGGAGCACTCGACCTTGTCGCCCTTGACGGACACGGCGATTTCCTGCTCCACCGGCTCACCCTTGCCGGCCGCCTTGTGCACGGAGGCCGCGGCCAGGGCGCGTCCGTTGACGCTGAACGCCGCCGGACCCATGCCGCGCATGATGAACTTTCCGTCACCGTAGACCGCGCAGTACAGGAACGAGGCCTGGTCGGTATCGAGATCGTTTCCGCCAATCATGATGCCGTACGGGTGGGGATGATCATTGAGGTTCATGTACTTGGGCTCCTTGAACGTGGCCTTGACGGTGTAGTCGCCGGAGGCCTTGTTGGCGGGGTTCCAGTACGTGACGGCGGGGCCCGTGATGACGTGCAGGTCCTTGCCTTCCATGGCGAGCTTGGAGTTGTTCAGGACCTGTCCCTGCGCCGCTTCCTTGGCGTCGATTTTTCCGGCCCATCCGGCGGCGGAGATACCACCGTTGGCAACCTTGTTGGACGTTTCCGTGGCCTGGGCCCGGGCGGCGGCGGGCATGAGCATGATGCTCATGGCAAGCGCTGAGGTGTAGACGCGACGCATGGGGATCCTCTCGCTGAGTTAGGTGGGGCAATCCATAGAGTATACCGCCGCGGGCGGGCATTGGTCCAGCACGGCGAGCTGCTGAGGCGCGAGCACTATTGGAGGCTCGCGCTGGCTTGCTCCAGCTGATTGCTGGAAGCAGCCACACCGGGCCGCGGGCCGCCGACCTCGATGCGGGAGCATCCAGCCTGAGTATTACTGCGGCCAGCGCCCGAGCATGAGCTCACCGCTCCTGCTCGACAGCAGGGCGCGGTGAGCTGTCAGCCGTGAGCTGTGCGCCGTGCGCTCGCCATTTTTATCTTCCCGCCGCCGATACCGCCGGCGGCGCCTGCTTGTCCCACACGAACCGCCGCAGGAAGTCCGAGCTGCGCCCGAATATGTCCATCCACCGGCTGTGGATGAGCGACTCATGCACGTCATCCGGCGTGACCGTGAGCTCGTAGTACACCCCATGCGCGCGCAGCAGATCGACCAGCCCCACCATCTGCGAAAAGTCCACGTTGCGGTCGTCGTCGCCCTGCTGGAGAAACACAGGCGACTTCCACGTATCGATGTGCCCCACGGCGGACGAGCGGAACGCGAGCGATGTCGTATCCTGCGCGCTGCCGTAGATGTGCACGCCCGCGAGGTCCACCCCGGCCACGAATACATCTGAGTTCCGCGCAAGCGCTTCCGCTGTGAGCAGCCCGCCGTAGGACAGCCCCCAGATACCCACGCGTGCCGGGTCGACGTCGGGTCTCGTCTGCAGGTACTTGCCGCCCGCGAGCACGTCCTGGTATTCCGCGTTGCCGGCGCCCTGCACATTGGGCGCTCGGCGGAACGAATTGCCGTAGCCGATGCCCGAGCGGTAGTTCACCGAGAGCACGATGTAGCCCTGCGATGCGAGCCACTGGTTGTACGCGTACGACCAGTGGTAGAACTGCATGTAGTGATATGCCGGCAGCATCTGGCGCGCGGGGCCACCATGCACGAATACGATGGCCGGACGCTTCTCGCCGGGCTTCATGTCCTTTGGCATGAAGAGCTGGTTGTGTACGTCCATGCCGTCGGGCGCGTGCGTGATGACGATCTGCGGCGTGACGTGCGCGTCCTTCGGAAAATCCTTCGGCAATGTGGGGTAGACGATCTTCGTCGCTCCGCCGGCCACTGGCACGATGCCGATCGACGCCGGCTGCGAGGCGCCGAAGTACAGCACCGCGACGCTCTTGCCCGATGCCAGCGGAGTCGGCGACACCTCCACGCCATCGTCCGTGGAGATCTTCGTCGGTGCGCCGCCGGCGGTGGGCACGGCCCAGATATGCCGCTTCTCGATGTCCGTCGCGTTCGTGCTGTAGAACATCGTCCGGCCGTCGCGCGACATCGCCGTCGTCGTGAAGGTGCGGTCGGCGACGCCGTCGTTGATCAGGCCGTCGGTCGTCGTCAGCAGCACGGGCTTCGGCTGCGGGCTCACGAGACTCACGCTGAAATGGCGATCCCATTCGTCCTTTGGGATCTGCGCCGTGAAGACGACGTGCTCGCCGGCCCACGTGATGGCGTTGATGTTCGCGAAGTCGCGGTCGAGCGGTTGGTTGTGCCAGAACTCGCGCGCGCGGCCGGTGGCCACGTCCGCCACCATGAACGCAATCGTATAGCCGCCTGCAAACGCCGCTCGGCACAATCCATCCGCCTTGACCGGTGGCGTGGTGTCGTTGCCGAATCCGCCGCGCCCGCCGCCCCCGCCGCCTGTTACGCGACACCCTGATCCATCCCCCGCAGGCGTGGCACCAGGCGTGGCACCAGGCGTGGCACCTGGCGTGGCACCTGTCGCCTCAGGCGTGGCACCTGCGCCGCCACCCCGACGACCACCGCCGCCGCCAGCGCGTCCAGCACCGCCCGGTGCCGCCGCGGCAGGTGGAGCAGCCTGCGCGAAGGGAGAGCCCGCAACCACCGTCTGCTGGCCAAAGGGCGTACCAGGCCGGCGGATGAACGCAATCTGCTTTCCATCCGGCGACCAGGTGGGACTGCCGTCGGTATCCGTGCTCGGCGACAGAAAATTCACCGTGCGGGACTTCATGTCGTACACGCCGATGAAGGCGTGATTCTCGCGCGCGCTCACGAAGGCGAGCTTCGACCCGTCCGGTGACCAGGTGGGGTTACTCTGGCGGCCCCACTCCTTGATGAACGGCACCCCCGCCGTGTCCATGCGCGAGGCAGTGCGCGCCGTTGCCACGCGGTAGATCTGTCCGTCACGCGAGAACACGGCGTACCTGCCATCGGGTGAGAGCTCTGGCGCTCCACCCCCGCGCCCGCCAGCGGCGACCACCGTGTTCGCGATCGACGCGAGCCGCCACGCGCCCGAACCGTCCGTCTTCGCCGCCCACACGGCGCGTTCGCCCCCATCGGGGTCGTGCGAGGGATTTGCGACCCAACCTTCGCGATTCTGCCCCGTGCCGCGGACGAAGATCGCCATGGAGCCATCGTCCGAGAGCCGCACGGAGCCGACGTCGACACCGTCGTCCTTCATGAATTTCGTGATGCGCGTCGCCTTGAAGTCCGGCGCCGCCGCCACGTAGATGTTGCGCATGCCGCGCTCGTACGTGACCCACGCGAGCTTGTCGGCCTTGCGTGCAGCGCTCACCTCGAGCGGCGACGGCGGCGACATGAACTGGTCAATGGTGTAGGTGGATTTCGCGGTCTGCGCCTGGGTGCACAGTGGCGCGGCGGCAACCAGGGAAACGGCGAGTGTGAGGCAAATGCGTGACATGGATTCTCGGGTGGTGGTCGGGTCGCCTTGATTCTGGTACTTTCTCGTCTCGGCCGATAGCCCCGCGCGCCATCCTGCGCTGCCGTTGATCGTCCAGTCATCGCACGGGCTTGCTCTCCCTCTCGTCCCGTACTCGCGTAGCTCAACTGTCATCCCACACTCGCGTCGCTCATCCTATCATCCCTCACTCGCATACCCTGTCATCCCGCACTCGCATCGCTCACCCTGTCATCCCGCACTCGCGTAGCGAGTGTCGGGAGATATCATCCCATGCTCCGAATCCGGCCCAAAGCGCAGCGGAAGTATCTCCCGACAGGCGCGTTGCGCCTGCGGGATGACAACCATGGCCTTGTCATCCCGCACTCGCATCGCTCACCTGTCATCCCGCACTCGCGTAGCGAGTGTCGGGAGATATCATCCATGCTCCGAATCCGGCCTAAGCGCAACGAAGGTATCTCCCGGCAGGCGCACTGTGCCTGCGGGATGACAACAACACTATCATCCTTAGCTTCGACACTGGCAGCGGTACCCTCTCGCCCATTCAAATACATGCGCCCCTACCTCGCCGCCGCCCTCGCATTCTGCACCTCGGCCACCCTCAGCGCCCAGACTGTACAGTACCACTCGAGGGCAGGCGTCGACTTCACCGCCGCGCCTGACACCGGCGCCGTGGCCCGCGCAACCAACGACCTCGCCGCTGATCCGAAAAACGTTGACAAGATCATCACCCTCGGCCTCGCACAGAGCGCGGTGAAACAGTACAAGGAGGCCATCGCGACCTTCTCACGCGGCATCGCCCTCGCGCCCAGGAATCCGATTCTCTATCGTTGGCGCGGGCACCGCTACATCTCCATCGGGGCGTTCGACAAGGCACTCGCGGACCTGACGCGTGGCAACACGCTCGACTCGATGAACTACGATATCCTGTACCACCTCGGCGTCGCACACTTCGAGCGCGGCGAGTTCTCCAAGGCCGCCGACACGTTCATCCGCGCGCGCCGTCGCGCTCCCAATGCAAACGAATTTGCAAGCGTGGCTGACTGGCTGTGGATGTCCGCGTCACGCGCCAAGCGGCCGACGGACGCGCAAGGCGCCCTGGCCGCGATGACCGACACCGTCAAGATGACCACACCGACCGCGTACTGGCAGCGGCTGTCGCTCTATCGCGGAATCACGACTCCCGCCGAGGTGTTGACGAAGACCGACACGGCGGCGGTGCAGGTTGCGACGCTGAGCTTTGGCGTGGGAAACTGGTACCTGGTGCGCGGCGATACAGCGAACGCGAAGCTGTGGTTTCACCGCGCCGTCGATTCAGGCGGCTGGCCAGGCTTCGCGTTCTTCGCATCCGAAACGGAATTGAAGCGGCTTCATTGAACACGTGATGAGAATGCGATGGAAACGACCAGCTTTTGCTGTTCATTCTCGCAGAGTGTGCGCCATCCGTAATTCAGAAACAATCCTCTAGCGAATGCGCAGCTCCGACACCGCTGCCCCATCCTTTCGCGGATCCGAGGCCCCGAAATTCACCTTCGTGGAGAAGTCCCGCATCACCGCCTGACCCGCACCCATGCGCGTGGCCGAGAAATCGCCGCGCATCACGAGCTTGTGGCCCATCGACGTGAGCGGCTGCCGCACCGCCTCGGGAATCCGTGATTCGAAGTTCACATCACAGCCCTCGAACGTCTCCTTTGAGAACCGCGGTGAATCCAACGCTCCCTGGATGTTCATGCCGAAGTCCACGACGTTCGACACGAACTGCGCATGCGCCTGCGCCTGGTTGAATCCGCCCATGATGCCGAACGCGATGCGGACGTCGCCCTTTTCCATGAACGCCGGGATGATGGTGTGAAATGGACGCTTGCGTCCCGCCAGGATATTCGGGCTCGCCCCGTTGAGCGTGAACCCGCCACCACGATTCTGGAACGCAAACCCTGCCCCGCCAACCGCGAGCCCGGAACCGAATCCCACCGAGGCGTAGTTGCTCTGGATCAGCGACACCATGTTGCCATCCTTGTCGACGACACTGAGATACGTCGTGCCGTTGTCGGTACCCATGGGCGTGCCCGCCGGCACACTGCAGTTGGCATGCGCGGCGTCGATCAGCCTGGCACGGTCACGGGCGAACTCCTTTGATTTGAGGCCGGCCGTGGGAATCTTCGTGAAGCGCGGATCGGCATCGTACCGCTGCATGTCGGCGTAGGCGAGCTTCTTTGCCTCGATCATCAGATGCAGGGCCTGCACCGAATTCTGCCCCGCTGCACCAAGCGGAAACGTCTCCATGATGTTCAGCATCTCGAGCGCCGCGATGCCCTGCCCGTTGGGCGGAAGCTCGTGCACCATCCAGCCGCGATACGACGTCGAGATGGGCACGACCCACTCCCCCTGAAAGTCGGCGAGATCAGCCGCGGCCATCGTGCCGTCGTGGCTCCGCGAGCTCGCAAGAATCTTCTGCGCGATCTCGCCCTTGTAGAACGCGTCTCGACCGGATTTGGCGAGCTGCCTGTACGTCCACGCGAGCTCGGGATTCCTGAACACCTCCCCGCTTGCCGGTGCGCGGCCATTTGGCAGATACGTCTTCGTCGTCGCTGCGTCTTCCTTCAGCGTCTTCTCGCTGTCCTTCCAGAACACGCTCACCACTTCGCCAACCGGAAATCCCTTTTCGGCGTAGTCGATGGCAGGCGCGAGGACGTCGGCCATGGACTTGCGCCCGAATTTTCTGAGCAGCTTGTCCCACCCGTCCACCGCGCCAGGCACGGTCACCGAATGAATGCCTTTCTGCGGCATGGCCGTGATGCCCTTGCCGGCCAGGTACTCGGGGGTGAGCTTCGCCGGCGCCCAGCCGGATGCATTCAGTCCGTACAGCCGTCCGGTTTTTGCCTCGTAGACGATGGCGAAGAGGTCGCCGCCCACACCGTCGTTCATGGGGGCGATCAGCCCCATCATGGCATTCGTTGCGACGGCCGCATCAATGGCATTGCCGCCATGCTCGAGAATGCGTGCGCCAACCTGCGACGCGAGCACGCTCTCGCTCGCGACGATGCCGGCCTGCGACGCCACCATCGATCGCGACTGCGAGCGATCCTGCGCATGCACCACGGACACCGACATCCCCACCAGCACGGCCGCCTTTCTCAGCATCAACATTCCCCAGACTTGGTTGCGTTCGCCAGTAAACGTGCCATTCCCCACCTGCGAAATTAACGGTGTGAATCACAGGTATGCCGCGGAGCGGTTTTCCGCCATACCTTTTGATGGACGATATTCGCATTCCCCAACCCGCGTCACCATGCGTCGCACCCTTGTCCTCCTGCTGCTCGCCGCCCCACTCGGCGCCCAGTCCACGAAACCCTTGGCCGTCCCCAGGCCGCCCGCTGCAATGTCGGCCATCCGCGAAGCCGATCTCAAACGCGACCTCTACGCCATGGCCGGCGACGACATGCGCGGACGCGAAGCCGGCACCCTCGATGAGATGCGCGCGTCGGTCTGGTCTGCCGACGAAATGGCGAAAGCGGGGCTGAAGCCGTTCGGCGAGGGCGGCACGTGGTATCAGTGGTGGAACATGCGACGTACCAGGATCTCCTCCACGTCGAGCACCATCAAGCTCGGCACGCGGCCGCTCGCCATCTGGACGGATATCACGCCCACGTCGAACGCCGCGGCAGAAGTCATGGCGGCCACGATCTTTGTTGGCGACGGCAGCGACTCGACCGTCGACGTAAAGGGCCGCGTCGCCGTCGTGGTGATGTCCGCACCTCCCGCTGCGCAAATCCGGTCGACGACCAACACGCCCGAATACAACTACACCCGCCCTGCGATCACGGCCGTTGCCAGCCGGCTCACGCGCCGCGGAGCGGCGGCGGTGGTCATCATCGCGGACTCCATTGGCGAGATCGCCTTCGACGGCGTGGCGAAAACACAGATGCGCGGTGCGTACGACGTGGTTGGCGGCGTGCCGCGCTTCACGCGTAACCCGAACGCCGCCGGCGGAGCTGGCCGCGGCGGACGCGCAGGCGGCACCGGCGGTGCTCCGCCTGCGCAGGTGCCGGTGCTGCTCGTGCATCGCAACGCGCTCACCGATTGGCGTCCCGACGCGCAAATGGTAGACATCAGGCTTCACGCCGAGACGTTCGAGACCCCGTCGGTGAATGTGATTGGCGTGGTGCGTGGCACCGACCCCAAGCTGCGCAACCAATACGTGCTCTTCAGCTCACACCAGGACCATGACGGCGTTCGCTACACGGTGGCCGGCGATTCCATCTGGAACGGCGCCGACGACAACGGATCCACGAGTGTTGCACTCCTTGCCATCGCACGCGCATGGGTGAAGCAGCCGAGCAAGCGGTCCGCGCTCTTCATCTTCCATGGCGCCGAGGAGCGCGGCCTCCTTGGCTCACGCTATCACGCCGCGCATCCCGTTGTGCCGCTCGACAGCATCATCGCCGTCATCAACGGCGACATGATCGGCCGCAACAACCCTGACACCGCCGCACTGCTTGGCTCGCAGCCGCCGCATCGCAACTCCACGGCGCTCGTACAGATGGCCATCGACGCGAACACTGTTACCGGCAAGTTCATCATCGACTCCACCTGGGACCGCCCCACGCATCCCGAAGGCTGGTACTTCCGCAGCGATCACGTGCCGTACGCCGAGCGGAACGTGCCGTCGCTGTTCTTCTCGACGAATCTGCACAACGATTACCACACACCGCGCGACGAGCCAAAGAACATCGACTACCCGAAGCTCACGCGCATGACGCAGTGGATGTACATGACCGGGTGGCTCGCCGCCAACGCGCCCACACGTCCGGCGCTGGATCCCGGCTTCGTGCTTCGTTAACCCACATTGCGGGGCGATTGATCATGGGCAGCTACGTTCCTGTCAGACCAACCAAGTACTGCCACGCGTGCGGGCGCGTGATCGACGCAATGGCGGTGGTATGCCCGCCATGCGGCGTGATGCAACCTGCTATTCGCGGCGTTGGCGGTGAGAGTCCAAAGCTCATCGCGCCGGCGTTCCTGTTGTGTTTCTTTCTCGGCATCTTTGGTGCGCACCGCTTCTACGCCGGCAAGACGATGACCGGGTTCCTCCAACTATTTACACTGGGCGGACTCGGAATCTGGATGCTGATCGATCTGGTGATGATCGTGCTCGGCGAATTCAGCGACGGGGATGGGGCGAAGATTGTGGATTGGGTCTGATCACGCCTTTCCGGTCACACACGAATTCACAGTGCGACGATCCTGGCTCACGATCACATGGACAAGAACACAGATCGCAAGGCACCGCGTCGCATGCTAAGGTTCGATGATCTCGACCAGATGCCCTGCCCTGATAGGTCCGGCCATCGTTTGATGCTTGTGCGACGGCCACTCCACCTCGATCGCATCCGCATGATCGAACGCCCCGAGCCCGAAATACACCGGCAGGTCGCTCTGCGAGAGATACCCAGACTTTCCATCCTGCATCTTCACCACCCTGCGATGATCGGGCAGCACCACCGTGATCTTCGCGCCAATCCCTGACCGGTTCGAGGTCGTCCCCTTGAGCTTGACCGTCAGCGAATGAACCGAGTGCTTCCTTGCCAGGTCACTCATCAGCAGCATCGGTTTCGTGTTGAACTCATTCGTCACGATGTCCAGCGCCCCGTCACCATCCACGTCCACGATGATCGCCGACCGTGTTCCGCGTGATCCGTTCACCGTGAACTGGCCTGGCTTTCCGGTGGACGCACATCCCTGCGACGCCGCCGCCTCGCTGGAGCACACACCGCACGCCTTTACGCCGCGGTCGGCGCCCTCGCAGTCGAGCGTGAACCACAGCGTTGATCCGTTCGCGCGCGGCTCCACGCCGAGCGTGAATTCCGATGGCAGGAAGTGCTTGCCTGCCTCGTTGAGGAGAACGGAATTCACCGAGTAGCGAAACGGAAAGTTCATGCTGCCCGCAACGAAGATGTCATCCCACCCATCCGCGTTCAGGTCATCGACACTCGGCCCCCAGGGCCAGTACGTTTCCACGCCCATGCGGTCGGATACCTCGTCGAACCTGCCACCGCCGTTCACGAAGAGTGCATTGCCGAAGATGAACTGCGTCTTACCGCCAGGAAACAATTCCGCCGGCATTGGCGTGGGATCGGACTTGCTCGTTTCCGCCGTCCAGTTTCCCTGCTGGATATCCGTGAACATGTCCGAGTGCATGTCTGTGATGTAGAGATCGAGCTTTCCGTCGCCGTTGAAGTCAAAGACCTTGGCGCCCATCGCGCCCCATGGCGTCTTCGGAAAAAAATCCTTTGTCGCATCACGAAACGATGTACCCCTGACATTCAACCAGAGGTGGTTCTCGCCCTGCATGTCGAGCACATAGAGATCGGGAAAGCCGTCGTTGTTGATGTCCATCACGACCGCGTCGCCACTCCAGCTCTTGTCCACGAGGCCGGCCTGCTTCGTGACCTCCCTGAATTTGTTGCCGCCCTCGTTGTGGTACAGGATGCTCGCTTCGGCACGATCGGGATGCGTATGTCCATGGAATGCATCCTCGAGCCCCACGTAATATCCGCCCGGGCCCTTCTCGTTACCCGTGTACGTGCCCACGTTCGCGACGAACAGATCAAGCTTGCCGTCGCCGTCGTAGTCGAAGAACACCGCACCCGACGAATGGCCGCTGTACCCGACTCCCGCCTGCGCGGTAATGTCGCGAAATTTTCCGCCGCCAAGATTCTCGAACAGCCGGTTGCCGTGGCGCACCGTCGTAACGAACAGATCCGGATCACCGTCGTTGTCGATGTCGGCGAACGACGCACCCACGCCAATGGCGTCGTTCATCACCAGGCCGGCCGACTCGGTGATGTTCGCGAATTTTCCACCGCCAAGATTCTTCCAGAGCTGGCTCGTGCCCAGCTGCGTGACGAAGTAGAGGTCGGGCCGCCCGTCGCCGTCCACGTCTGCCGCGGCGAGCCCCGAGCCATGATCATAGTGCACGGCCTTGTAGCTCTTGCCCGCATCATCGACGATGCGATTCTCGAAGTCGATGCCGCTCTGCTCCACCCGGTTCACGAAGCGAAAATCGTGGACGGTGGCGGACCGGGATGCGAGGTCGCGCTCCTGCCTCGCACGCTCCATCAACCACGCAGGCACCGGCTCACCGGGAGCGGAAACTGCCGTCGACTCCGGCGGCGAAGGCGCCTTATCGCCTTTCGCGCACGACGCTGTGAGGAGAACCAGGCAGCCCAATGCAGCGGCAGTGATGCGAGACGTCGATTGTGTCATGACCAAGCTTAAGCGGATGAACATTCACCCGTCGAGTGCGCGCCAGCAAAGAATCACCGCAGGATTTCAGCCGCCGCCTGCCGCGCCGCAACGGCGTCCTTCGGGCGGCCCATCCGCTCCAGCAGTGCGGCGCGCCGTCGCTGCACTTCACCAAGAAAGGCGAGGTTGAAGCCGAAGTCCTCCGGCACCGCGTGCAGCCGCGCCTCTGCATCGGCAAATCGCCCCTCTGCTTCCAGCACGCGCGCGATAGCAAGATGATACAGGGCCCGCGGCGCATACACATTCTGCGATACGTACGACGCGCCCACGATGCTGTCGAGCTGCGCCACCTCCGCGAGCACGGTCTTCCGGGTACCGGCATCCGTCGCGAGGACACTCATCACACGAACTGCTTCGATACGCGCAGTGCGCTCCGCAGTCGTTGTTGCAACGAGACGCTTCGCTCGTGACGAATCCCCGGTCGCGAGCCGCGCAAGCGCGATGTCATACTCCAGCGGAGAATAGATCGTATCCGGACGACTGAAGCCCGCGTACATCCGGTGACTCGCCGACGCAGCGGGCAGCGGGCTCACTCCCTTGATCGCCCGCACCAGGAGCGCCGGCCGCGCCGATGCGGCGAGCGCCGGATGCATCGCCGCGACCAGCCGCGTGGCGGCCGCACTCTGCGGCGCATACACGGCCATTGAATCGATGTACCTGTTGGCGACGTCGAACCGCTCGCGCCCCATGGCCGCATGCGCAAGGAACATGTACAGCGAGCCACGAAGCTCTCCCACCGGAGCCTTGTGCACGAGCGTGTCCGCGATGTCCGATGCAAGGGCAAGGCTCCCGGAGTATTCCGTCGCCCGCCAGAGCGCGTCCAGGAGGCCGAGGTCCATTGGCGACGCGAGAAACTGGCGGCGGGCCTGCGCGTCGCGCAGCACCAGGGCGCGCAGCAACAGCACTTCCCCCCTGTGAATGCCATCGGGATCATTCGCGAGCGCCTCGGCAGAGAGACGATCTACCGCCGCCTTGTCACCGCGCGTTGCGGCGATGCGTGCAAGGTGCACCGCCGCCGGAAAATTGTGCGGGTCCAGTCGTAGCGTCTGTTCGAACGCGTCGCGTGCGACATCGAGCGGACGCCCCTGGGGGGGATTGCCGTGGAACAACACCTCCCCCAGCGAATACCACGCTTCCGACGCCGACGGTTGTTCCACGAGCACGCCGCGCAACGTCTTCGCGGCAGCGGCGTAGTTGCCGCGGCGTCCGTCGGAGAACGCCTGCAGCACGAGGCGCGATGACGGACTCAGGTGCTCCGACAGCTTCACCGCGCGCTCGGTTTCCGGATTCACGAGCGCGGTCACGCCCGCCCAATCCGCCGCGACCGCCAGCTGGAAATGCGCCATCGCAAAATTGCTGTCGGCGGCAATGGCATCGCGCAGCGCCGCCATCGAGGGGCCATACCGCCCGCGCGTGAGCTCCGCCTCCCCGGCGAGCCACGCCTTGAGCGCCGGCAGCGACGTCGTCGTACGCGCCGCCGTTTCGGCAAATGCGCCGCCCACCTCGCGGTACCGGGCTGCGAGCAGCTCGCTCGCAAGCTTGTCCACGAGATTCATGAGGTCCACTTCCCTGCCCGTGGCCTCCGTGTGTGCAACGGGATTGTTGCCGTGCGCGCGGTCGAACAGCGATGCGCTGAACTGCAGCTGGTCGCCCGTGCCCACAATGTTCCCGAGCACGTACAACTGTGCGCCGAATCGTTCGGCTACAGCGTTCGCACGCTCGGGGTCGAGTGGCTCGCGCTTGGCATTGCTGGCGAGGTAGACGAGCAGCGCGCGGGCATCCACCGTGCGTAGCGGCCCCGCGCCATCGAGCCTCGTGCTGAGCAGCATGGGCAGGCCGTCTGCGAGGTAGCGCAGGTTTTCCGCGCCGCGCACGACAAATGGCAGCACCACGAGCCGGTTCGGATCGCTGACCGCCGCGGGCCCCGTTGATAGTCGTTTCGCCAGGAAACCCGCACCCAGCAGCACGACCAGTGCGGCGGCGGCGAGTTGCAGCCGCCAGCGCCGGTTCGGCCGCGCCGCGACACTGTGCACTTGCGGCGCGTGGGCGGACGTCGACGGAGGCGCCGCAACCGTGACGGGCTCCGCCCCCGCAAACGGACGCGCCGATTCCAGCGCATCGATGAGCGCGCGTGTTTCCGGCGACGGCGCGACGCCGTACTCCTCCGCCATCTGCGACGCGAAGCTTTGATAGACCGCCAACGCGGCGGCCCGATCTCCGCTTTCCGACAGCAGGGTGATGAAACGGCGCACCGCGGTCTCATTGTCCGACGACAGCGCAAGTGCCCGTTCGGCCATCTTGCGGGCACCGGCCGCGTCACCCGTTGAAAGCAGCTGTTCCGTGGCGAGCCATGCGGAATCAGCTGCCCGCCGGCGAAGCCTCAGTCGCTCGCCATCGACCCAGCGCTCGAACGTTGGCGTGCCGCGCAGGAAAAAGCCGTCGAGGAAGTCGCCCTGGAACAGCTCGACCGCCTCCGCGTGCCGGCCCGATGCCGCCAGCTCGTCCAACCGGGCCGCATCCAGCTGGACGGCATTTGCGGCCAAGCCCACCTCGTCCGCACCGCGCGTGACCACGACTTCACTGCCTGCTACCTGCTTGATGAAGTGAATGGCTTGGCGCAGCGAGCCGCGGGCGCGTTCGTCGTCGGATTCCGGCCAGAACATAGCCAGGAGCGAGTCCCGCCTGCACATCCGTCCATCCGCATAGGCGGATGCAAGATACACCAGCAATGCGAGGCGCTTCGGCTGCGTGAGCAGGCTCCGAAGCTCCACACCCTGCTCATCACTCAGGTGGGTTTGGCCGAGCGTGCGTAGGTGGAGGGTCATGCCGTGTGGGGAGCCGAGGGGGTCGGGTCCGGGGAGGGAATGGGTATGGTAACCCCCTGCAGGGGGTCCGAACAGCGCTTTTTTCGCCCGGTAACGATCAGATAACGGACGGCGAACGCATCCGCTGTTGAATGAGATACCGAGAAGTGGCGAACCGTTGGGACATTGTCCAGTTCGCCAGACGTTTACCCCCGATGGAGAGCAGAATGCTGAACCGCGTTTCCCCGGTACGACGCCAGCTGGTACGAATTGCTGGCTACGCACTCATGGCTGCCGCCCTGTCATCGTGCAGCAGCACTGATGGAGGCACCCCGACCGTCACATCGGCCATTTCCGTTTCACTCGGCGCCAGTTCCGGCTCGGTCACCGCCGGCGGCACGTCGTCGTTCACGGTAACCGTTGGCCGGTCGGGATCCTTCAGTGACGCGGTAGCGCTGACCGTCGAGGGCCTGCCCACCGGAGTGACCGCCACCGTCAACCCCAGCACCGTCGCGTCCGGCGCGACGTCGGCCACCGTGACCGTTTCTGCCGCTGCCACCGCGGCCGCTGGTGGATCAACGCTCACCGTTCGCGCCAAGGGCACCGGTGTGGCCGATGCGACCGCCACGTACGCCCTCTCCGTCCAGGCGGCGGCCGCCACCGGCGGCTTCACGCTCTCGCTCAACCCCGCGTCGCTGAGCATCATCCAGGGCGCGAGTGGTACCGCCGCGATCAACATTGCCAGGACGGGCACCTTTACCGGCGCCGTTGACCTGACTGTTTCGGGCGCCGGCACGGGCGTGACCACCACGCTGTCCAGCGCCAGCGTCACGGGCACCTCGGCCCAGCTCACCGTCGCCGTGGCGGCCGCTGCCGCAGCGGGCGCGTCGAGCATCACCATCACGGGCACCGGAGCAGGCGTCGCCAGTCAGACGACCACGCTGTCGCTCACCACGGTTGGCGCAGCGGTGGGGTCGTTCGCGCTCTCGCTCAGCCCCGCGACACTGTCCCTTGCCGCTGGCGCCACGGGTACGACGACGATCACCATCGCTCGCACGGCGCCGTTCACGGGCGCGGTTGGCCTGGCGGTGTCCGGCGCTCCGGCCGGTGTAACGGCGGCGCTATCTGCCGCCAGCGTAGCCACCGGTGCCACGACGGCGACGTTGACGGTGACGGTCGCAGCGGGAACAGCGGCCACCACGGGCAACATCGTCATCACAGGCACGGCGGCCGGCATTCCGAACAGCACGGCGACGTTGGCCCTTACGACCACGGCGACTACGGGCACGCCGGGTACTGGCAGCATCATCTTCCGCTTCTGCTCCACCACGCCGACGTGGTTCGCGGTGCAGGATGGCCAGTCGGGCGCGTGGACGCGCGTCACCGGTACGAACAACACGTACAGCTTCGACATCACCAACGCGCTTGGCGGTGTTGCGTACGCGACGGTGAACGGCACCACGGTCAACACGAACGTGTACTACGGCAATAAGGCCGAGCTCACGGCGCGTGGCATCAACGACTGTCCAACGGCGACGACGAAGAACATCAGCGGCTCCGCCTCAGGCATCAGCGGGCTGGATCAGGGAGCCATCGGCTTCGGTAATCGCTCCACCGTCGTGATTCCTGCGGCGGGCACGGCATGGACACTGAATGCCGTTCCGGATGGCCCGCACGACCTGATCGGCTCCAAGATCACGTATGCGCTCTCCGGCACGTTCAGTCTCTCGGGATCGCTGTCGAAGGTGATCATCCGCCGCGCGCTCAACCCGGCGGCGGGTGCGGTGATTCCGGCGCTCGATTTTGCCGGCGACGGTGTGGCGCCGGCAACGGCCACCGCGACCATCGGCAACCTTGGCTCCGACCAGTCGCTCATCACGATGATCCTGCTCACGGCAAACGGCAGCACCGGTCTGCTCTACGCGGATCCGGGCGCCGGCACGGCCAGCCGTTCCTTCTCGGGTGTTCCGTCGGGCACGATGATCGCTGGTGACATGCACCTGCTCACCGCCACGGCGCTTTCCCCCACGGCTTTTACCGCGCCGGATCCGGTTACCTCGGCCACACTTCGTTCGGCAACCACGATCATCGGCGCCGTATCGAACCAGACGCTCACCCTGGGACCCGCGCTTTCGACGCCGGCGGTGACGGTTGCCGCGACGTCGCCGTACGTGCGGCTCAAGTCGGTGTTGCCGCGCCAGGACCAGTACAACCAGCAGTTCTACACGAACTTCTCGCAGTCCGGCACGAACGGCCGCAACGTCACCATCGAAGCAACGGTGACGTGGGTTGGCGCAGGCTCGTTCGACGCGACGATTCCTGATTTCAGCCCGGTCGCCGGCTGGGACAACAACTGGGGTCTCAAGGCGGGGACGCAGGTGGTGTGGGTCACGAATTCCACCGGCTACACGGGTGCGCTGCTGCAGCCAGCGGCGGTTGGCTACACGGCACTCAATGCACAGAAGGCGGGGCTCATCACGCCGTAAGCGGTTTGCAGCTCGGGTCCCTCATGGGGGCCCGGGCGCAAGCTGGCAGTGCTGAAAGCTGGCAGCTATTTCGTTGTGGAGCAGTTGCCAGTGTGTTTTACGGGCCGAGCTGGAGCTCACTGCTCACAGCAGACAGCTGGACGCGGTGAGCTCAGAGCTCGGGCACACGCTGGCAAGACGCGCCGGCTGAATGTTCGCGCCGAAAGCTGGCGGCTCTGCGACCTTGTGGTGCGGCGTTCAGCGGTCAGCTGGAGCAGTGAGCGCGAGCTACCGCGGTCTCGGGCTGGAGCTCACGCTAGGCAGCAGGCTCAGGCTGGCTGCTCGTGCTGAAAGCTGACAGCTGTTTCGTTCTGGAACAGCTGCCAGTGTGCGCTTTATGGGCTCGAGCTGGAGCTCACAGCTCGCGCTCACTGCTCACAGCAGACAGCTGGAGCGGTGAGCTCAGAGCTCGAACACACAGCGAAGTAGGCGCTGTCATCCCGGTGGCACGTCTGGGCAAAGACCAGGACAGTATCTCCCGACACGCGCACGGCGCGTGCGGGATGACAGCATTGAACAACATTCGCGCACGATGCAATACCGTTCACTTCAAACTGTCACTTTAGACTGTCATCCCGCAGGAGCGAAGCGACTGTCGGGAGCTGCTGTCCCGTCCCTGGGGACGGTCGCTCGCTCTTGCGGATGACAACTAACTGAACTGTCTCCGAATTACGGATGGGCAACCTTGGCATGTCATCCGTAGCTCAACGCCCACCGGCCCAGGGCACCGGCGGCGGCAGTTGCTCCGCAAACCGCCACGGCGCGAGTCCGTCACGGGGTATTGGCAACCGCTCCAGCCGCGCACGCACCATCGCGATGGGCATGGCGCCCCCCTCCAGCACTGCGTCGTGAAACGCGCGCTCCGTCATCTTGCCGCTATCCACGAGCTCGTGGTGCAGCGCGCGCAGTTCCAGTCCACCCAGCATGTACCCCGCCTGATAAAGTGGCGAGTACGACCCATTGAAGGAACGTCGCACCTCACCTTCCGCATTGGCGCGCTCGAACCCGACTGTGTCGACAAGAAACTGGATCGCCTGGTCCGGCGACATCTTCCCCAGGTGGAAGTTGAGTGAGAAGATGATTCGCGCGCTCCGGTGCATGCGCCAAAACAGCGCGCCAATGCGATCCTCGGCGCTCGCGTGAAAGCCGTGGTCCCAGAGGAACATCTCCCAGTAGAGTGACTGGCCCTCGTTCCAGAACGGCGTCGAGAAGATCCGGCGGTGCTGGTTGTACCGCGCCTGCATGAAGCCCTGCAAGTGATGCCCGGGGTTCAGCTCGTGGAATACCGTGGCATGCGAGAAGTGCGGGTTGTTGCCGCGCATGCTCATCAGCTTGTCCTCGTCCGTCATGTCCGCCGTGGGATACGACACGAGGATCTGATCGCCGCCAAGAAAGAAGGGGCTCACTTTCTGGCGCTCGGGGCTCAGCATGTCCATCCGCCAGTCTTCGCGCGCGAGTGGCGGAATGGTGACCCAATCGTGCTGGTCGAAATAGTTCTCCGCCTGGCGCGCGAGATCACGAATCATCTCCGGCTGCCTGCCCGGTTCCACGTACGTGTTCTTGACCTTCTCCATCGCCGCCTTCCAATCGTCGCCAAATCCAAGCTGCCGAGCGGCCTTTTTCACCTCGGAGAGCGAGAACGCATACTCGCGTTCGGCAATCGCGATGAGCTCCTGCGGCGTATACGGAATCATCTCGTTCGCGAGATCTTCGGCTAGACCAATGTCGCCAATGGGGTCGCCGATGATCGGCCCATCGTTCGACGCGCCGCCACCTCCGCCGCCACGTCCACCGCCGCCGCCTGCGAGCGTCTGGGACACCGCAGGGGGAATGCCGACGACTCGCTCACGCAGCGTGCGCGCATAGCGGTTGAGCGCGGAATCGAGTCGCGCGTAAGGAGACTTCACCCACCAGGAGAACATGGGATCGTAGCCATCGTAGTAGCGATACCAGTTGGTGACGATGCTGCGTGTCTGGTCGATGTTTTCTGCCGCACGGTTGGCGACCGTTCTCGACACCTTTGGAGCCGCCGCACGAGACCGAGTCGTACTGTCCGCCTGTGCACCGCCGCGCGCGGCGGCGGGCTCGAACAGCGTCCGCATGCTGTCCACCTGTTTCAGTACCTGGGCAAGCGTGCGCGCCGCCGCTGCGGGTTCCACCGGAATCAGGTTTCGACGCGTGTCCTGCAACGCGAGCAGCTTGTCGGCAAAGGGAAGCAGCGGCCCTGTCTCGCCACGCTGCCGGTCAGTGCGATCCAGCAGGGCGATCTGGTGCTTGAGCTGATTGTCGAGCAGCACATAATCCGCCTTGCCCTCGGCATTCAGCTTGTCGAAGTCCAGCTCCGTGAGGCGTGTTCTCCATCCGCCGGCAAACGCTCGCATGCGCTGCCGCTGGTCTGGCGAATCAGTGGCGTCATAGCGCGTAATGAGCGACCGCTGGTCGGCGGTATAGCGCTCGATCACGGCGGCGAGGTCACTCGTCGGACGCGCGGCAAGCGTGGAAAGCTTTGGGACCGTGGCCAGGGGGTCGGCAGCTTTCTTCTGCTGGGCGCCAGCAAGCGTCGGCAGGCACATCAGCGCGATGGCGCGAAAGGAACGGAGCATCACAGCGGGTCTCTCGGGTCAGCGCCAATTCTACCTGTTGTGCCCGACATGAGCAAAGCACGAAGCCGCCATTCACGTTGGCCTGACGGAGGCGGACGTCGTCCGAATACATTAGATGACGCGCCGGCGCCCCCTGCCTCGGCGCACCCCTTTCATGACCGACTGATATGGGAACGACCCTCGCGCCGCCGCCGCTGAATCCGCCTGAACGACTCCTCATGGGACCGGGGCCGAGCAACCCGGACCCGCGCGTGCTCGAGGCGATGACGAAGAATCCTGTCGGACATCTTGACCCATACTTCGTCGACCTGATGGACGAGACGATGGGCGCGCTCAGGAACGTCTATCGCACGACGAATCACCACACTATTCCCATCTCCGGGACGGGCTCCGCTGGTCTCGAGACGATCCTGGTGAACCTGCTCGAGGCGGGCGACAGCGCGGTCGTCGGTGTGAACGGGTATTTCGGAAATCGCCTTGCCGAGCTTGCGCGGCGTACCGGTGCCGACGTCCGCGTCATAGAGGCAGCGCCCGGCGAAATTGCCGATCCGGCGGAGTACGAAAAGCTGCTGGCCGATCGTCCCGCGAAGCTCGTGGCCTTTGTGCACGTGGAGACGACGACAGGGGCGTGCCAGCCCATCGCGCCCATCGTGGAGAGTGCAAAGCGGCACGGCGCGCTGGTGATGGCCGATTGCGTCACGTCACTCGCCGGCATTCCGCTCGACATCGATGCATTGGGTCTCGATGCCGCCGGCTCGTGCACGCAAAAGGGACTCGGCGCGCCCGCGGGCCTTGGTCCCATCACCGTCGGTCCGCGCGCCATGGAGGCCGTGGCCAATCGGAAGACGAAGCCCGCAACGTGGTACTTCGACCTCTCGCTGCTCTTCCAGTATTGGGGCGGCGATGGCGCGACGAAGAAGCGCGCCTTTCATCATACGGCGCCCATCCAGAGCATCTACGGCATCCACGAAGCGCTCCGGCTCGTCCTCGAAGAGGGTCTCGACGCACGGTGGGCTCGGCACCAGGCGGCGCATGAGCAGTTGGTGACGGGACTCGAGGGCATGGGTCTGGCGATGTTCACCCCCGCGGCAAATCAGTGCGCGACGATCAATGTCGTGGGTGTTCCCGATGGTGTCGACGAGCTTCGCGTACGGAACCGGCTGCTCAGCATGGGCGTGGAGATGGGTGGCGGGCTTGGTGTGCTCGCGGGCAAGGTGTGGCGCGTCGGCACCATGGGCTACAACGCCCAGCCGGCGCGGGTGGAGAAGTTTCTTGGCGCGCTCGATGAAGCCATCGTTGAAGAGCGAAAGGTGTTCGAGTCTTATGAGGGACGTCGCTAGTTCCGATGAAAGAGAAGGTGGTGATCTGCGGCGCGGGCATTGGCGGAGTCGCCGCCGCATACCGGCTCGCCGTGAAGCACGGGGCAGCGAACGTCGTTCTGATAGACGAGCGCGATCCGCTCACCCTCACGAGCGACAAGGGCACCCAGGGTTATCGTAACTGGTGGCCCGGCCCCGACGATACGATGCTCCGCTTCATCTCGCGCAGCATCGACCTCATGGAAGAGATGGCCGACGAGACCAACAACCTGTTTCGTCTCAATCGTCGTGGATATCTGTTTGCCACGGCCCAGGCCGGCGGTGTCGAGAATCTTCGGACAACAGCGCAGCGCGTTTCCGCGTTCGGCATGGGAGCGCTGCGCGAGCATTGCGCGAGTGATACCTACCATGCGGCTCCGCCGGAAGGATATCGCGATCAGCCCACGGGCGCGGACCTGCTTCTCGATGACGCCGCGCTCGCCGCGTTTCCGTTTCTCTCACCGGCTACGAAGGCCGCCCTGCACGTGCGGCGCGCCGGCTGGATGAACGCGCTCGCACTGGGGGCATGGATGTTCAAGCAGGCCGCCGGTGCCGGCGTGACATTCGTTCGTGGCAAGGTCACGGGCATCGATACGGTGGGTGGTCGGGTACAGCGCGTGCGCCTTTCATCGGGCGAGTCCATCGAGACGAATCGCGTGGTGCTTGCTGCTGGCCCGCTGCTTCATGACGCCGGACGCATGCTCGGCATCGAGCTTCCGTTGTTCCACGAGCTGCATGCGAAGGTCACCTTTGCCGACCCACGCGGCGTCATTCCGCGTTCCGCTCCGTTCACGATCTGGATCGATCCTGTGGAGATTGCCGGCAGGGAATTCCCGGGCGGCGCGCATGTGCGTCCTTTCGATGGTCCGCGCGGCAACGAGTTGTATCTCATCTGGACGTATCACTCCGAGCCATGCACACCAACATGGCCGCCGCCGTATGCCGCCGAGTACGGCGACGTCTGCCTCCGTGGACTCGCGGCGATGGCGCCCGGCATGGCGCCCTATCTCACAGCG
Source organism: Gemmatimonadota bacterium (assembly GCA_028287285.1). Taxonomy (GTDB): domain Bacteria; phylum Gemmatimonadota; class Gemmatimonadetes; order Gemmatimonadales; family Gemmatimonadaceae; genus AG11. Next base: position 30,084 of record JAQBPY010000114.1, on the reverse strand, counting down.
AAAGATCGCGGCGTGACGGACGGGGGCTACTACTGCAAGACGTCCGACAACCGCCCCCTTGTCGGGCCGCTCGGCGTCGAAGGCGCGTACGTACTGGGCGGATTGTCGGGCACCGGGATCATGTCGTCGCAGTCGGCGGCAGACTTGCTCGCACTGCACGTGACCGGCGCAGCACTGCCTGACTATGCGCCTGCTTTTCTCCCATCCCGTTACGATGATCCGCTTTACGCTGGGAAAGTCGAGCAGTGGGGGCGGCTAACCGGCCAGCTCTGACGTAGCGCTGTACCTGGTCAGCGGCAAGTTGCGTCGTTCCTGCGGGATGACAGCCCACTGTACAGCATAAACTGTCATCCCGCATGAGGGAGCGAAGCGACCGAGTGTCGGGAGATACTCTGCGTACCCTGAACTATCTCCAGGAATGGGACAGCCGGTACCGCAGGTGTCATCTCACGGAACGAGCGTCTTCCCCTTGAACAAATCGTAGAGCTGCGTGTGCTTGGTATCCAGCGGAACCATCCGCCCGTCAATGAATAGGTACTTCGTGTTCGTGCGCGCTTCGAGCATGTCGCCGTCAGTGACCACGATGTTCGCCATCTTGCCCACTTCGAGCGAGCCAAGCTTGTCGGCCACACCAAAGATCTGCGCCGGTCCAAGTGTGACGGCCTTGAGTGCGTCCGCCTTGGACAGCCCGAACGCCGACGCCATGCCGGCAATGGACGGAAGATTGCGAACCTCCGAGCAGCAGTCACCCGACGTGATCGCGAACTTCACCCCTGCCGCCGCGAGCTTTGCCGGCGCCGAGTAGTTGATGTCGTACGGATCGTCCTCTCGGCCCGGCAGCTGGAGCACGCCGGTATAGAGCACGGGGACGTCGTGCTGCTTGAGATATGCAGCAACGGACACCGCCTCGCGCCCGCCCACGATGATGGGCTTGAGATGGAACTCCTCGGCGAATGCGACCGCGGCGCGAATGTCCACCGCACGGTCCGCCGGAAACATGACTTCCTGCTGCCCGCGAATGGCGGGGATCAGCGACTCGAGCACGGCATCGTGCTTCGGGCGTGGAATGGTCTTGTCGCTGGCGTATGCGTCGAGCGCCTTGGCATATGCGTCCGCGTCATGGAGAATCTGCTTGAGCGAATCGAGCTGGCGTGCGCGCAGCACGTTTGCATTTCCACCCTGCGCGGCGAGAAATGCGGCCGCACCACCACCGCCGCCGCCGCGACGGCCGCCCCCACCGCCAGGCAGCTCGATCACCATCGCCACACGCGGCACCACGGCCATTGACGGAACCGTCCAGCCGGCGAGGTTGATCAATGCGGCCTGTCCGGAGATGATGCCACCGGTGGGACGCGAAATCACGCTCGTGATACCGACGACACGCGCCACGCCGACGTGGGCGCTGTGCGGGTTGATGCCGTAATACGCCTGCGAATTCGGGTTGAAGCTTCCGATCTCGGAGATGTCCACGGTGGACGCCGCGCCCTGCGGAATTTCGGAGAGCCCGATGGACGTGCCGCCGTCCATCATGCCCGGATAGACATTCAGTCCCTTGGCGTCAATGACCTGCGCACCAGCGGGAATGGCGGCGTTGGCCCCGACGGCCTGGATCTTTCCGCCGGAAATGACGATCGTGCCGTTCATGATCTCGGGCCCGCTCACAGGGAAAATGTGCGCGTTGGTGATCGCGAACGTGCCCTGCGGGCCCGGCGCAGGGTTGTACGAGCCAAGCTGTGCGAGCGCGAGCGTACTCGTGCCAATGGTCAGGAGCGCTGCGCCCGAGAGGGCGGCGCGAAGGTGCATGCGTCGCATTAGTGCGTCTCCGGCGGAACGGCAGCCGCACCACCCGGTGCACCGCCTTGACGGCCCCCGCGAGTCACGGGCGCCTGGTTGGCTTCTGCCTTCTCGAGCTCCGCGCGTTCCTTCGCCATCGAATCGCGCATCGCCAGGTCCTTCTGCTTGTCGAAGTACACTTCGCCGTCGATGATCGTCTGCTCGATGCTCGAGTACACGCTGAGCGGGTTCGCATTCCAGATGCCGACGTCGGCGTCCTTGCCCACTTCGATGGAGCCCACGTGCTTCTCGATGCCGAGCTGCTTCGCGCCGTTGATCGTGATGACGCTGAGCGCCTCGTCGTCGGTGAGGCCGCCATAACGAATCATCTTCGCGGCATCGATGTTGAGGCGGCGCGCGCGGCCGTCGTCGTCGGAGTTGATGGTCACGTTCACGCCGTGACGCATGAGAATGGCCACGTTGTACGGAATGGCGTCGTACGCTTCGATCTTGTACGACCACTCATCCGCAAAGGTGGAGAGGCCCGTGCCGCGCTTCGCGATTTCGTCGGCGATCTTGTAGCCCTCCAATCCATGCTGCAGCGTCTGCACCCGGAAGCCGAATTCATCGGCAAGCTGGAGCAGCATCAGCATCTCGTGGCCAAGGTACGAGTGCGCGTGGACGAGGCGCTTGCCTTCGAGCACTTCCACGAGCGGCTCCAATTCGAGATCGCGACGCGGCGGAATGAGCGTCTTATCCTTTACCGACTTGGATTTATACTCGTCCCACGTGGCCTTGTAATCCTTTGCGCGCATGAGGGCATCGCGAATGACTTCTTCCTGGCCCATGCGCGTGCCCGGATATCGCCGCGGTGGTGCACCGGCCTGCTGCGGGCCCGCGTTGCGATTCTTCTGCGTGACATTTTCGCCGAGCGCGAACTTGATGCCCGGAGGTGCGTCGGGAACCAGCATCTCGGCGCCGCTCCTGCCCCACTTGAGCTTGAGCACCGCGTTCTGGCCGCCAATGGTGTTCGCCGATCCGTGCAGCGCGTTGATCGTGGTCACACCGCCGGCAAGCGCATAGTAGATGTGCTCATTGGTCGGGTTGATGACGTCGCGAATGCGCGCCATGCTCGTGACCGAGAGCGAGCCTTCGTTGATCGCGTCGAGCCCCATGTGCGAGTGCGGATCGATGATGCCGGGCATGACGAACTTGCCCGTGCCATCGATGATCGTGGCACCAGCGGGCGCGGCGATGTTCTTGCCCACGTTGGTGATCTTGCCACCGGAGAGCAGCACGTCGGTGTTCTGGAGCGTGCCCTTGGTGACCGTCATGACCGTGGCGTTCCTGATCAGGATGGGCGCAGGGCCGGCGGCCTTCGCCGCCTGCGCGTGCAACACGGGGGCGAGAACGAACGCTGCGCTCAGCGCGAGTGACAGACGTCGCATGTTGGAATGTGTCATAGTGGATCCTGGCCCCGCGCTGCGGCCGGCGGTGCACCCGCTCCGCGCCCACCACCGCCAGCTCCGGCGGCCGGCGCGTGCAGCGCGATGGGACGTCCGTCGACAAAAAGCTGCGACACGCGCACCCCCTTTTCGCCGACGTCACCCTTGGTGACGGTGAGGTTTGCAATCTTGCCCACTTCGAGTGAGCCAAGTCGATCAGAGACACCGAAGATTTCTGCAGGCGACCAGGTGAGTGCTTTCACTGCCTGATCGGCCGAGAGACCGCCGTCCACGGCGCGCTGCACATTCACCGCATAGTCACTCCAGGTCGTGTTGCCGCCTGACCAGAAGGCGAACTTCACGCCGGCGGCCGCAAGCTTGCCCGCGGCCTTCGGGTAATCCACGCGCTCATGCAGCACGCGCATCGTTTCCGGCTCGGCGTCGGGTGCCGCGGCAGCCGTGCGACGCGGAAAGTTGATGGAGAGGAGCACGGGCACATTCTCCGCCTTGAGACGCGAGGCGACCATGTACGACTCGGCGCCACCGGCAATCACCACCTTGAGGCCGAACTCCTTGGCGAGATCAAGGGCGCGCTCGATCTCACGCTGCTGGTTCGCGATCATGACCACCGGCTGCGTTCCTGCCAGCGCCGGCAGGAGTGACTCGAGACCTGGGTCGAACTCGGGCCGCAGCATGTTCTTTGGATTCTTTGCGTACGCCGCCTTGAGGTCGCGATAGCGCTGCGCGTCGAGTAGCTCCTGGCGCAACACGGCAAACACGCCCATGAGCGAGCCCGGATATCCACCGCCACCGCCACCGCCGCCACGACCGCCGGCTGAAAATGCGACGTGCTGCGCAACGTTCGATCGGACGATCATGGCCGCCGGCGATGCGCCGCCCAGGTTGATGAGGGCGGACTGCCCCTGGAACACGCCGCCGCCAGGAACCGCGAGCGCCGTGGTGATACCGGCGCTGCGCGGGCCGTCGAGGGCATCTTCGTCGATCTTGATCTCTTCCGCCGCGCTGAGCCAGGGCTCCACGCCGCGCGGGTCGTCGAACGTGTTGCCACTGCCGCCGCGCGGATCAGCGGCGGTCGCCGCGCCACCGCCGCCGCCGCGCCCGCCACGCCCTGCGGCTGCAGCACCGCCCGCGGGTGCAGCTCCGCCCAGTCCAATGGAGCCGTACGCGTCGAACAGGCCGGGATAGACCGTGAGGCCGGTGCCGTCGATGATGCGGGCGTCGGCCGGTACAGCCACGTTGGCGCCGATGGCGGTTATGAGGCCGTCACGGATGACGATGGTGCCCTTCGCGATGGCGGGTGCGCTCACCGGGACGAGCTTCGCGTTCGTGATGGCGTAAGTGGCAGGGATGTTTCGCTGGGCAGCGAGCGGCGGCGCGAGCACCGCAACGGCCGCCAACGCCGAAACTCGGCGGAGCAGGACGGGCATGATTCCGGATCTCCTGGAAAGCAACTTGGCGCGGAAACGCCACGGGCGGGAATTCGAATAGCTACGGTTCCGTCGGCGGAAGCGTTGCACTTGCACATTCTAGCTCCATTCACGGCGGACGGCGAGCAATGCGCCGTTGAGCTTCTCAGAGCCCACCCCCACGAAACTGGCGTCGAGAGCGTATAATCTCCGGAGCTGCAAATCCACCACTATGAGAGGAAGGATGTCGCGCATGAGAGGATCGATGCGTCGGCTTGTCTGGTCCGCGTTGGCCACCGTCGCCGTAGTCGGCGCCGCCCCAACCGTATCTGCACAGGCGGCACAAAGGCAGGACGAGGAATACACACGACTCATCAAGCAGCACCTCACCGACCCGCGCATCTCGACGGAGCTCGTCGACCACATGCCGTACTCGGACAAGGTGCCCACCACGCTCAAGTTTCCGGGCATCAACCGCATCGTCGGCACGCCAGGCTACCTCACGCACAACGCCGACATCAACCGCTACCTCAAGGCCGTTGCCGACGCGGCGCCCACGCGCGCGAAATACTGGAACATCGGCAAGTCCGAAGAAGGCCGCGACATGATCGTCCTCGCCATCGGCGACGAGGAATCCATCGCGAACCTCGACAAGTACAAGGCCTATCTCGCCGAGCTCGCGGATCCGCGCAAGACGAGTGAAGCACGGGCGAAGCAGCTCTTCTCCATGGGCAAGCCGGTGTACTACCTCACGAGCGGCATGCACTCCACGGAAACGGGCGGCCCGGAGATGCTCATGGAGCTCGCATACCGCCTCGTCGTCGACGAATCACCGATGATCCAGGGCATTCGCAAGAACGTGCTCACCTTCATCACGCCCGTCGTGGAAACGGACGGCCGCGACAAGATCGTGGACGGCGCCTGCTTCCGTCAGCAGACGGGCCTTCAGCTGCCCACGCCGTATTGGGGCAAGTACGTTGCGCACGACAACAACCGCGACGGCATGGGCCAGTTCCTCAAGCTCACGCAGAATGTCCGCGGCGTCGCGAACGACTGGCATCCCACCATCCTGCACGATCTGCACGAGGCGCAGACGCTCCTCTATGTGTCGACAGGAACGGGCCCGTACAACGAGCAGCTCGATCCCATTACCGTCAACGAATGGTGGTGGATGGCGGAGAACGACGTCATGGAAATGACGAAGCAGGGCGTTCCCGGCGTGTGGACATATGGCTTCTACGACGGCTGGGTTCCGAACTACATGTTCTTCCTGGTCCACTCGCACAACGCGATTGGCCGGTTCTATGAAGTGCAGAGCTACGGCGCCGGCTGCAATGGCGTGATCGCCGCCGGTGGTGCACGCGGCGGTGGTGCTCCCGCTGCGCCGGCGCCTGCCGCGGGTGCCGCGGGTGCCACATCAGCCGCGGCAACGCCGCCCGCTGATTCGACGGCTGGTCGTGGCGGCCGAGGTGGCCGAGGGGGCGGCGGTGGTGGTCGCGGTGGACGTGGTGATGGCGGAGCCGGTGCCGGCGCTGCCGCTGGAACGGCTGCGCCAGTCGTCGCCGACTCGGCACTCACGCAGATACTCGGCGGCACGAACTACAATCAGAGCCGAGAGTGGTTCCGTCCGAACCCCACGCCCAATGACATCAAGTGGGGCTCGCGCGCGAACACCAACATCCAGGAATCCGCGGTGCTGTACGCACTGTGGAACACCGGCAAGGAGCGCGAGCGCTTCCTCGAGAACTACTGGATCAAGAACAAGAATGCGATCAAGAAGGGCAAGGTCGGGCCCATCAAGGGCTGGGTCATTCCCGCCAACCAGCATTCCAAGGCAAATGCCGCCGAAGCCGTGAACGAGCTCGTCGACCAGGGCCTCGAGTTCAACATTGCCGACGCCGATTCAAAGTTCGGCGACGTCGACGTGAAGAAGGGCGATTACATCATTCGCGGCGACCAGCCGTTCCGCACCATCGCCGACATGTACTTCTCCATCCAGAATTATCCGACGACGAATCCGTCGCCGTATGATGACACGGGGTGGACGTACCAGATGATGCGCAACATCGTGCTCAAGGAAGTGAAGGACCCCGCCATCTTCTCGGCGGCCATGACGCCGGTGACGGCGCACGTCACGGCGACGGGCGGCATTGCGGGCACGGGCGGCACGGTGATCATCGATCACACCGGCGACAACAACATGATTGCGCTGCGGTATCGTTTCCCAGGCGTGAAGATGAGTGCGGCCGAAGCGTCGTTCGACGCGAATGGCCACAAGTTTGGCGCGGGGTCGTTCATCATCACGAAGGCGAACAAGGGCCAGCTCGAGCCCGCGTTGAAGGAGCTCGGTCTCTCGGGCTGGGCGGTGGATGCGGCGCCTGCGGTCAAGTCGCACGACCTCGACATCCCGCGCATTGGCTACATCCACAGCTGGAGCAACACGCAGGACGAAGGCTGGGTACGCGCCGCGCTGGATTACTACAAGGTGCCATACCAGTATTTCGGTGAGAACAACGTTCGCAAGATGGGCAACCTGCGCCAGAAGTTCGACGTCATCATGTGGCCGCATGGTGGGGCTGTGGGCACGGGCGTTCCTACGTCGGGCGAGCCCATTCCGTATCAGAGCCGCAAGGAATATCCGGCGCTTGGCTTTCCCGATTCCACCGCCGACACACGCGGTGGCCTGGGCGAAGACGGACTCAAGATGCTCTACGAGTTCGTGCAGCAGGGTGGCACGCTCGTGACGGAAGGCGGCACGTCGGCGATTTTCCCCACCTATAATCTCACGCCGGGTCTGCGCACGACGGCGGCGCCGGGACTCGTGAACCGCGGGACGATTCTCCGCGGCATCATCACGGATCCCACGAGCCCCATCGCGTATGGTTATGACGTGAATCAGGTGCCGGTGTACTTCAGCGGCGGTACGTTGCTCGACGCCGGCATTCCGCAGGCGCCGGCGAATGCGGCGCCGGTGAGCAAGCTCGACACGACCCGCCCAGGTGCAGCCGCCGCTGGTGCAGGGTTTGGCGGTCGTGGCGGCGGTGGCGGCGGCGCTGCCGCACAGGCGAGTGTGTATCAGAACACGCAGCCCATGGCGACGTGGGTCGAGCACTCGGTGTGGGACGTGTCGCAGCAGTGGCCGATGCCGGTTGCCGAGGCCGCAGCGGCGGATCCGTTTGGCGGTCGCGGCGGCGGCGGTGGCTTCGGTGGTGGAGCGCAGGGTCCACAGTCACGCACGCTCGACGACATGAAGCCGCGGGTCGTGATGTCGTGGCCGGCGAGCCCGCGCGACATGCTGTTGTCCGGCGTGCTCGAGGGCGGCCAGAATCTGTCCAATCGTCCCAACGTCATCGATTCGCCCATCGGCAAGGGACACGTGGTGATGTTCACCATTCGTCCGTTCTGGCGCTGGCAGACGCAGGGCACGTTCATCATGGGCTTCAACACCATCATGAACTGGAATGATCTGAGCGCGACTGGCAAGTAGTTTTTGGGGTCGTTCACGGGAGGGGCACAGAAGTTTTGTGCCCCTTTTTCGTTGCAGGAGATCCTGACCGCAAGGAAGGCTGCCAGGACCTTCGCCTTCAGGACAATCCGGTGCTGCTGGCCGCGTCAGTCGAAGCGCCACGATCGTGCCCTGTTTATGTTCTCGACGACAATGCAGATGACTGTGGCAAGCCGGCGGTGCTTCGCGCTCGCTCGTCTCGTCCGATGCATCGCTGCGGAGGCTGGGGTCCCGAATCGGCCACGGTACTCCGCCAGTTGTCTGGAGCTCTCGTCTCTTGATGTCATCCCGCACGCGCTGTGCGCGTGTCGGGAGATGCCGGGACAGTTCTTTTTTGCCCGAATGGCCACACGGTTCATACGGCATCTCCCGACAGTCGCTTTGCTCCTGCGGGATGACACCTTTTGCGCGTGTCGGGAGATACCGGGACAGTTCTTTTTGCCCGAATGGCCACACGGTTCCACGGCATCTCCCGACAGTCGCTCCGCTCCGGCGGGATGACACCCCTCGCGCGTGTCCGGAGCCACCCTGGATGACCCCTCGCTCGACAGCGATGGTGCACCGGTTCAAGGCTCAGTCAACTACCGCCGGCGACGACGCCGAACCGCACCCCCCACACCAAGCAGCCCCGTCGCGAAAAGCACCAGCGACGCCGGCTCCGGCGTGGCAGTCATCGCGCTCTGCGAATCGTGGTAGTTGGCAAGGACGGCATCCGCATCCAGGGCGTTGTCGAAGATGCGAACTTCGTCCAGCTCACCGTGGAAGTTCTCGCCACCGCAGAACTGGGAGCCAAGAGTGAAATTGCAGCCCCCGCTGGACCCCAGGCCGCCGGCGTGCGTGGCGTACAGCAGCCCATCGCGATAAAACTGCGCGCTGGTGCCGTCATTCACGAGAGTGAAGCTGTGGAACAGGTTGTCCGTCGGATTGTCGGGACCGGTGCTCGGCCCCGGATTCCACGCGTCCGTCAGGCGCCAATTGCCGCCGTCATAGCTGATATAGAAGCCAGATCCGGAGCTGCCCTGCGACATCATGTTGCCGTAGCCGTGATATTGCGCGGCATCGATCCTGGCGAACAGCGAGATACTCCACGGCGCGCTCGTGCCGAGCAGCTGGGAGCCGAACGACACGGAGCTGCTGATGCCGTCGAGCGTCAGCACACCGCCCAGGACGGCTGCACCGCCGTTCATCGTCCCAACGGCGCCGAACAAATCGTTCGCGTCCGTGGTGAAGTCCCAACGGTGCGTGAGCTGCGCGTGCAGCGGGGCGGCGGCGAGCACAATCGCTGCCGCAGGCACAAAAAGGTGGCGAAACTTCATTGGCGAGACCCGTCCCCGGAGTGAAAATGTGTGGAAAGCGGATCTAAAACACAGGCACGCCGCATGCCAGAAAACGATGGCGGGCGGCGTGACGTAACTCATTGTGGTATTTGCAGTTACAGTGCCGTTATCCCGGATAACACAGGGGTAACGACGCGCCCTCATCAAAGCGTTGTGGCAAGCCTACAATCACTGCGGACTTGCCACAACAGCTGAACCGCTCCTTACACCGCGTCCGACAACGACGAGAAGTTGAAATCCTTCACCCGCAGCGCCGGCATCACCTGCCCCGCCGCCGTCCGCTCGGCCTTTCCAATTTCTTCAATCTTCGAGAGCATGAACAGCGGACTCTCGTTCCATCGAAAATTCTTCAGCGCCTGCGTGATCTTGCCGTTTTCGATGAGGAACGTCCCGTCACGCGTGAGACCCGTGAGCAGCACCGTGCGCTGGTCGAGGAAGCGGATATAGAAGAAGTGCGTCACCAGCACGCCCCGCTTGCAGCCGGCGATGAGCTCCTCCGTCGACTTCGTGCCGCCCACGAACTTGAGACCACCACCCCCGCCGCCGCCGCCGCCCCCACCGCCGCCCCCACGTCCACCGCCACCGCCGGTTGTCGCCTGGACCTTCTTCTGCTGCGCCCAGTACCGGTCATACGAGAAATTTCGCAGCACACCATTCTCGATGTACGTCACCTTGCGCAGCGGAAAACCCTCGCCGTCAAAGGGCTGCGTGAGCAGATCGGGATCGGTGGGATCCGAATAGATCGTGACCCGCTCGTCAGCGATTTTTTCGCCGAGCTTCGTGCCGCCGCCCGGCTTGGAAAAGGTGCCGCGTCCTTCGTCATTGTTGCGCGCGTTGAATGCACCGATCAGTTGCGGCATGATGTCTGCCACCGCCTGCGGCTCGAGCACCACCGTGTACAACCCTGGCTCGATGGCCTTCGGATTCCTGCTCGACACCGCCTTCTTCGCCGCCGCGCGGCCAAGTGACGTTGGATCGATGAGGCTCCAGTCGCGCGCACCCGCGCTTGCCCACCCTGACCCCGTCGCGTCAGGTGTGCGAACGGTGCACGAGAGATCGACGTCGCTGTTCTTGTGATACGCGAACAATCCCTTGCTCGTCGCCACCGCATTGCACCCCGCATTCGCGCGCAGGAATCCGGCGACGAACATGTTGCCCACCGCCTTGCCTGCCGCTTCGGACACGTCGATGGTTTTCTTTGCCGCGGTCGCACGGATTTCCGGCGTGAGGTTGGCGGTGACGTCGAAGTAGCCGTTCACGGGTGCATACGTCTGCGGTCCGAGCTCCGGCATCGACTCCGGATCCTCGGGGCTCAACCGCGCAAGACGCTCCGCAAGGTCCACGGTGCGCTTGAGTGATTCGTCGTCGAGAATGTTCGTCGATGCGGATGCGTGCTTCTTCCCAATGGTCGACGTCACCGTGATGTTGGTGTTCGTGGTGCCGCCGCTCGTCGTGATCTCGTTGCCGGCGAAGCGTGTGTTGCCGCTCCAGCCGCTCGAGATGTTGACGCGCGTTTCATCCGCTTTCGCGAATGACAACACACGGTTCGCGAGCGCCTGCGCCTGGTCCTTCGACAGGAAGTCCGCGTCGGAGAAGTAGAGGGACTTCGTCATTACTCGCCCCTCCCGGTGCTCACGATGTTCACGTTCCTGAAGCGTGCGGGCGGACAGCCGTGACTCACGGAGTTCGACTGCGCGGGCTCACCCTTGCCGTCGCCGAAGGAGCCGCCAAGCCAGTAGGAGCTCTTGCCGCCGATCATGTCCAGGGAAGTCCAGAATACCGGCGTGTTCGCCTGGTAGGCGACGTCCTTCAGCATGCCGGTGACCTTGCCGCCCTTCACTTCGTAGAATACCTGGCCCGAGAACTGGAAGTTGTAGCGCTGGTGATCGATGGACCATGAGCCGCGGTTCTTGATCACGATGCCCTTGTCCGTCGCGGCGATGATGTCGTCGAGACTCTGCTCCTTGGTGCCCGGCAGCAGTGACACGTTCGGCATGCGCTGGAACTGCACCGTCTCCCACGAATCGGCGAAGGAGCAGCCGTGCGACTTCCTGTTGCCGGTGAGCCTTGAGATCCACGCGGCCTGCTCGCGCGTGGTCTGGTAGTCCTTGAACATGCCCTTCTGGATGATCAGCCACTTCTCCGGCGCGACGCCTTCATCGTCCCAACCGACACGCGCGAGCGAGCCTTCCTGCGTGCGGTCGCCCTGGATGTTCATGAGCTCCGTGCCGTACTTGAGCTTTCCGATCTTCTTGTCCGGCGGAGCGACGAAGCTCGTGCCCGCGTAGTTGGCCTCATAGCCCATCGCGCGATCGAGCTCCGTCGGATGGCCGATGGATTCGTGGATGGTGAGCCAGAGATTCGTGGGATCGAGAATGAGGTCGTAGCGGCCGGCCTCCACCGACTTCGCACTCACTTTCTCCACCGCGAGCTGCGCCCATCTGGCGGCATTGCCCGGCATGTTCAACTGTTCGATGTACTCCCACCCGGAGCCGCGCGGCGCCAGCTCCTCGGTGTACTGCTGGAAGCCGCCGTCGCCGACAGCGGTCGCGGAAAACGACGGGCCGACACGTACGAAGGTCTGCGTGGTCTCCGTGCCTTCGGAGTTCACGTACGTCTTGATCTCGCGGAGCAGTTGCATGCCGGAGTTCACGAACCGAACGCCGGGCACCTTGAGTGCCGCCTCGTTCGTCGCAAACAGGAGCGCGACTTTTTCCTCGATGGGGACGTCGATGGGATCGCGCGTGACAGGGGTCATCCACGTGCCCTTTACCACGGGCGTGGGAGCGAGCTCGACAGGACGTTTCTGCACCGTTTTTGCGGCGCGGGAAATGCGGGCCGCTTCGCGCGCGGCCTTCACCACGCCTTCCCTAGTCATGTTGCTCGTTGCGGCAAAACCCCACGAGCCATTGACCAGTGTGCGCACGCCGATGCCATACGACTCCGCGTCCGCGACGCCGGTGATGCGCCGTTCGCGCGTATTCACCGACTGGCGGCGATAGCGGCCGACACGGACGTCACAATAGGACGCCCCGGCATCCTTCGCCGCATTCAGCGCCTCGGCGGCAAGGTCGAGTACGTAGGTCTCGGCGGCGGGCGCTGCGATGAGCAGCGGCACTTTGGACAGCTGCGACGAGGCATGGAGCAGGCCTGGCCCCACGAGCGTCGCCGCGGCTGCCGCCGCGCCAGTTTTGAGAAAATCGCGTCGGGTATTGGACATGTATCCGGCTGGGTGAGAGAGGATCTTTTCAGGGTACGGCGCTGCAAACTCAGTGTCAATGCAATCGCTACGGCGATTTGTCGTCCAGGTCCCAGCGCAGGACCTGCTTGTGTCATCAGAAAAAAACAGATCCTTCGTTTCACTCAGGGCGACGTCGGCGTCATCCGGTATGACCATCACCGAAGGTCGAAACCCCGAGCAACACCAACTCGTGAGCGTTGACCTCCCGCCACGCGCCTTGCGGCAGATCCCCGAGCAACAGGCGTCCAATGGACCGCCGGTGCAGCCCCTCCACCCGATTGCCCACCGCAGCGAACATCCGGCGCACCTGGTGATACCGCCCCTCGGTCACCGTAACCCGCGCCGCCCGCGCCCCGAGCACTTCGAGCTCTGCCGGCCGCAACGCGGTGGGCTCACCATCGAGCATGAGTGTCCCACTCGCGAATATCCCGCCTTCGTCGCCCCGCAGGTCGCTCGCGAGCTGCACGTCGTACACCTTGGGCATGTGCGCCTTCGGCGACGTCAGCCGATGATTGATCTTTCCATCATCAGTGATGAGCAACAGCCCGGATGTATCACGATCGAGCCGGCCCACGGGCGCCATCACCGGTGACCGCGCAGTGAACCGCGGCGGCAGCAGCTCGTAGATCAGGCGAGTAGCGTCCTTGGTCGAGCAGACGTAGCCCACCGGCTTGTGCAGCATGATCACCGTGCCAGGTGCCACGTCGAGTGGCTTGCCGTCCACGAGCAGCTCACTGTGCGCAAACGCGTCAGCGCCCCGCACGGTGCTGCCGTCCGTTCGAGTCACCCGGCGATGCTTCACCATCTCCGTCACTTCGCGACGACTGCCGTAGCCGAGGTTCGTGAGATACTTGATGACCTTCATCCGTCCTTCACGGCGGAGAGCACCTTGAAGCGGCGGCCGTCGTGCACCTTGGTGATGTTCCTGAACAGATACTTGATGGCGCCTTCGTAAGGCAGCGTTCTGTTGGCCACGAGATTCAGGCGGCCGCCCGGTGCCAGCACCGTCCATGCATCGTGGATGAACTGGATGGGCACGTTCAGGTCAGTCGACTTGCCGATGTGAAATGGTGGGTTGGTCACCACGAGATCGAACTGCTCGTCGAGGACTTCTGCGGCAACGTCGCTCGCGAGAACGCGCGCGTTGCCCAGGCCCGCCGCATGCGCCGAGCGAATTGCCGAACGCACGGCTTCCGAATCGACGTCGAGCATGGTAACGGCATGTTGCGTTGCGGTGCTTCCAGCCACGATGCCGAGTACACCATACCCGCAGCCCAGGTCGAGCACGCGATCACGTTCGCGCACGTCCATGTGCTCCACAAGCAGCTGTGTCGCTTCGTCCACGTGATCCCGTGAAAACACTCCGGGTCGTGCAAAGAACGTATAGGGCACGCCGCGCAGCACGACCGCCCGTTCCGCAAACCCATCGTCATCCGGATCCGGCATGCCCGCAGGTGCAGAGGTCCTGTTCGCGCGAATGAGACGGTGGCCGCTGTCGGTGGCAATCGTTGTCGCGTTACCGAACATGCCCTCCATGATCTGGGCAGCCGACTTCGCACCCTCGTTCGTGGCACCGGCGACATAGCACTGTCCACCAGGCTCCAGAATCGTGAACGCATGGTGCAGCAGCTGCGTGAGCGCGAGCTTTTCCTGCGGAATGCGAATCGCGACGATATTCGCCATAACGTCCGGGGGCAGCGCGTCGCGCCCATGGCCGAAGTACACGTCACCCGCGCTGAAGCCGTTTGCGTCGAGCGTACGGGATGTCGCCTCCACCGCGAGCACGTTGCGGTCGGCGAGAATGACGCGCGCGGCCTGGCCGGCCGTGAGCAGGGCCGAGCCCAGCAGGCCGTTTCCGCAGTTCAGATGTACGACGACATCCCCCTCACCGGCACGAATGTGTTCGGCGAGCAACAGCGACGCCGGGTCAACGGCACCGTGCGCAAAGACCCCGGGCTTCGTCTCCAGTGCCAGCGGACGTCCGCCTACGTTCACGATCACCCGCAGCCACACGCGGTAGTCGTCGTTGACGTACCCGATTTTTTTTTGCTTCGTTGTCACGATGGCAGAGGCTCCGCGTCGAGCTTCAGCATCAGCGCAATGAAAGTTGCCGCTCCCGCGGTCTGCACCCACAACATGGGATACACATACCGGATGTCGTACTGGATGAACGGGTAGATCAGTTCATATCCCACGATGGCAGCAACGAGTGTCGCCGCAAGCTGCTTTCGCTTCCGGATCCACAGCAGCACCAACGACGCGTAGAACAACAGCACGATGGTATCCGCGAACACTGTCTGGTAGCTGCGAATCGCACGCGGCAGCAGCAGCAGCTTTAGCCGAGCCAGGGTGAGCGACACGAACGCAGCGTGATTGGCAGAAATCCAGGTGAATGCTTCCTGCTGGCGTGCCTTGTTGAACCCCACTTCGCCCAATGTTCGCACGCGCTCCGACTCCGTGTGCGAGGCATTGGGGTGGCTGTCCATCGCACCACCGTTCTGCTGGTTGTCCTCTGCCATCACGCGCGCCTTGTCCGCATTGGAGACGGACAGCTCCAGCCCGAGATTATCACGCATGAGCATCCAGCCGCCGAGCACCGTGTGATTGCGAATGGTGTAAGGCAGGATCACCACCAAGAACGTCAGCAGGAATGCACCGCCAAACGTCACGAAACGACGCGGAAGGGCCGACCACGGACGTCCGCTCAGGAACGTTGGCGCCAGCGCAAACGCGAGCATTGGTAACAGCAACGGGCTCACGTGCACGGCGAGGCCCGCAACGACACCAATCAGTGCACCATCGCGCGCGGTGAAGTTGTCAGGCGCCACCCTCGAAAAGGCGAACGTCAGCAGCAAGAGCAGCGCGAGCGTTGCGAAAATTGTCTCGTGCGTACCGCTCAGCTCAGTCCACACGAACAGCGGAACAAGCCAGAAGATACCCGCGATGGCCCCCGTGCCACGCGGGAGCTTCAGTGCTCTCGCCAGCGGAATGAGCATTGCCACATTCAGCGCGGATACAATAGCGAAAATTCCCTTGAGCACCCGCTGCGTGATGTGGACGTCGTGCGTGAGCCTGTACACGAGCGCGATGAGCGCCGGATACATGGGGGCTACGTGCGCCGATAATCCGGTCCGCTCTTTCAGGAACGGATCGCCGAAGTAGCCATGCATGCCCAAGGTGAACCCCGTTCGCAGATTTTCACTGTCGAACGGGGCGCCCGTTGGAATGGCCAGCACCATGACGCGAATGAGCAGCGCCGCGACGAACAGGTGCACCATCCCGACGCGCGCAAGAATCGCGCGGAGACTCGGTATCACGGAAGCATCGGCTTCTGATCACTCGTCGGATGCTTCACATATACATCGAACCACGCGAGCCAGCGTGACCAGATGTCGAGATCGGTCTGATACGTGGCGTCGCTGTGATCCTCGTACGGATACATGTACAGCGCGGCCGGTTTGCCCAGCCCCTGCAGCGCATGGTACATGCGCTCGGAGCTGATTGGCGCGGTGCCCACGTTCTGGTCTTCCATCGCGTGGTACATCAGCAGCGCGCCGGAAATCTTGTCCGCGCGATAGAACGGCGACATGTCCAGATACGTCTGCTGCGCCTGGAAAAAATCTCGGCGCTCACTCTGGAATCCGAACGGCGTGAGCGAGCGGTTGTACATGCCGTCGCCGGCAATGCCCGCCTTGAAGTATGGCGTGAGCGTAAGCGCGTTCACCGTGCTGAATGCGCCGTAGCTGTGTCCGCCGATGCCCATCTTGTTACGATCGACGAAGCCGGCGTCGACGACCGCATCGAGCACCGCGTCGAGATTTTCCTTCAGGTCGCGCGTGTAATGATCGTTCATCCTGCCCGAATCACCAAAGATCGGGATGTCCGGCTCAATGAGCGCATAGCCCTGCGTCACCCAGAGCTTTACGGACGACGCCGGCCGCGCCGGCGCGAGATCCGGGAACTTGTTGATGTTCGTGCTGTAGCGTGTGCGGTCGTACTCCTGCTGCGACGTGTACTCGCGCGGGTAAAACCAGATGATGCCCGGCAGCTTCGTGCCCGGCGTCCACTCCCTGGGCAGCGTGACATCCGTCCAGAACTTGAGGCCATCACGCGGACGCGTGATCTGGAGGCGCTTGCGAATGGCGGCGGAGATTTCCGGCGCGGCGTCGGTGTTGTGCGTGAGCTGCACGCTCGTTCCCGCCGTGAGGTCGCGGAGGTAGGCGTCCTGGATCACGGTGGGGGATTCGTGATTGATGATCACCCTGGAGTAATCATCGTCGAGCGAGCTCACCACTTCCTCGTATGAATCGGCCGGACTCTCGAAGACGCGCGTACGCTGCCCCGTCTCGATCTCGAGGCGGTCCACCCACGGCCGTGGTGCCTGGGTTTCCCACTTCGCGCCAGGCGCGCGCGTGCCGGACACGAACGCGGACTTTCCGTCACGCGACACGATGACCACCGGAACACCGTGCGATCCCGTCTTCATCGCGAGCGCGCCGCCGTTGCCCGACGAATCGTTCGCCATGCCGCCGCCGCGTCCGCCACCACCACCACCGAATCCACCACCACCACCGGCGGACATCGTAACGCCACGACCGAGCGCATAGCGCTTGCCTGGCTCGCTCGTACGCACGGCAGTGACTGCGCCGCTGTCGGCCACGAACATGGTCTTGCCGTCGCCGCTGTATGCCACGGACGTCAGGCGTCCCGACCCTTCATGGATGACCTTTGTATCATTCGGGCCATACGGCGGGAGCCAGCTCATGTAGCGAATCGACGTCGGCTCCGCGCGCACGGCCGCGCCAGGCGCTCCGCCACCGCGTCCACCTCGCCCGCCACGACCCGCCGGCGCACCTGCCGTGCGGCCCGCGCCAAATTCCGATTCCAGGTAGACGAGCCCGGGGCCAACCGGATTCCACTGGATATTGCGTTTGCCTGTATCGGACGGCGACAACTGGCCGCCGCGGCCGCCACCGGCCGGTGTATCGCCGTCTCCACCGCGCTCACCTTCCCGTAGCGGTGTCTTGCCGAGTGTCGCGATGACGGTGCCGTTCAGGTCCCAGAGCTCGTTCACCGATCCAAAGCTCGATACCGGAACCACATAGGAAAACGGCTCCGTCATCTTCGTCACGCGAAGGTGCAGTCCATCGGGCGACGCATCCACGGCGCGAATCATCGCCGGCGCGCCGATCTTCTTCACCTTCCTGGACTTCACGTCGATGACCGCGAGCTGCCCCGTGGTGTAATACCTGAGCGTCGCCTTGTCGTATGGATTCTGCAGCAGGCTCGGATGAATGACCTGCGGAAGCGCGCGTGATTCGGTGAGGCGCACCTGCGGGCCGTCGGCGATTCCGCTGTTGCCGAAGACCGGCGCTGCACCGCGCGCCTCGGGAACGAGCACCACGACGACGGATTCGTCGCCGGACCATTCAGGCGCCGTGACCAGCGTCGCGAGCAGGGGCGTCTTCGTTATCTGTGTCGACTTACCGGTCGCGGCGTCGGCCACGAACAGGAACGACCCGTTGTCCTCGTTTGCAATGTAGGCAATCCGCGTCCCGGACGGCGACCAGACCGGTGACGAAATGGATCCCCCCTTTGGTGTCTCCACGACATGCGCCGCGTTGGTGTTCGGATCA
This sequence comes from Gemmatimonadota bacterium, assembly GCA_028287285.1. Classification (GTDB taxonomy): domain Bacteria; phylum Gemmatimonadota; class Gemmatimonadetes; order Gemmatimonadales; family Gemmatimonadaceae; genus AG11. The sequence goes on along the minus strand of JAQBPY010000114.1, from coordinate 11,720 downwards.
ATCAGCGAGAGCGTCCGATGCGTACTGGTGGTCAGCGTGCGCGCGCGATTTGCCCTGGTCTCTACTTGCAGGCCGCCGAGGTTGAGGTGCTCCTTCCCGAACTGCGCCACGTCTCCGCGATCCGGCCCCGACATCCGCACGAACCATTTCCTGTCCGGGCTGGGATTCGTGAATGAAATGTCCGTCCGCGGCGCCATGATGATCCGTTCCACCACGGCGGGCGGATGTACGTACGTCTCGGTGCGCAGGACCTGCTGGGGATTCCCCTGCTGCTGGACCTGGGCTGTGGCCGAGGTGGAGATGAGAAACAGCAATACGGCGGTTTTCGAAGACATCGACATGCGGTGGGCTGCTCCGGGGGACTTTGGGGATGACTCTCGGGAGTATACGAAATTCGAGGTCGGGATGCTGGGGAGTGCTCGCTGTCCGTCTGTTTCTGATCCATATTGCACATATCCAATGCGCCTAATCGCCGTCCTCTGCCTTGCCACGATGCTTTTCGCTGCCCAAGCGAGTGGGCAGGCTGGTCGTCCCGTCGAGCTCGAGGCTCAGCTTTCGATGGCAAGCGGCGTGGAGCGCGCGCGGATTCTTGCCCGCCTGGTGGACGCGTACAAGCTCGACAAGCCCGCACAGGCCATCACCTACGGCACGGCGGCACTCGATCAGCTCGCGAAGACGCCCGATTCTGCCGCGGCGGTGGTCACGCTGTCGGAGTTGGGATGGGCATACATGCAGCTGTCGCGTTTCGACGAGGCGGTTGCGGCGGCGGACAGTGCACGCAAGCTTGCCGCACGTACCGGCCAGAAGCGCGGCGAAGCACGCGCCATCAGCAACCTGGGAACAATCGCCCAACGCCGTGGCGACCCGGAGCGCGCCGTCGCCCTGTTCAACCAGGCACTGGTCATTCAACGAGCCCTTGGCGACAACCTGGCCATCGCCAATTCGCTCAACAACATCGGCTTCGTGCATTCCACGGACCTGGCCGACTACACCCGCGCCCTCGGCGAGCATCTCGAGGCGCTGAAGATTCGCGAGAGCATTGGCGACAGTACCACCATTTCGCTTTCCCTTAACAACATCGGCATCGTATACGGGCGGCTTCGCCAGTACGCGTATGCCAGCAAGTACTTCGATCGTGCCCTGGCCATTCGCCGCGCCCTCGGCAACCAGACGCGTATTTCCGGCACGCTCAGCAACCTCGGCGACATGTACCTCGAGGGCGGCAATCCGGCGCGCGCCCTGGTGGTCTACCAGGAGGCATTGAACATTCGCGAGCGCTCCGGTGATCCGGCGGCGATCTCCAGCTCGCACCGCAACATGGCGCTCACCTATCTCGCGCTCAATCAGCTGCCGAAGGCGGAGGAGGCGCTGACGCGCGCCGAGCAGACGGGTGGTGGACTCGAGGACAAGTCGCTGCTGGTTGGCAACCTGCTCGCACGGTCGGCGCTCGATCGCACGCAGGGTGATGCGGTGAGCGCGGAGGAAAAATCCCGACACGCACTCGAGGTCGCACGCGGCATGAATTCCCGCGAGCTCGTGCGTCGTTCGCTGGAGGCGCTGTCGCAGGCACAGGAAGCGTCCAAGAGTCACCTCGCCGCGCTCAGGACATTGCAGAAAGCGAAGGCCGTGAGCGACTCCATCTACGACGACCAGACCAGTCGTCGCATCGCGGAGCTCGAGGGGCGGTATGCAGAGGAGCGCCGCGGACACGAGCTGGCCAAGCTGCGTCGCGACCAGGCGGAGAGTGACCTTCGTGCGGAGCGCCAGGCCTCGCAGCGCAACTTGGCCGTTGCCATCGCGATGGTGCTGGGGCTGCTGGGTGTGATCATGTATCGCCGCCGTGTGGAGCACGCGGAGATTTCAGACCGCCTGAGCATCACCGATCCGTTGACCGACGCGAAGAATCGCCGCTACGTGGAGCAGACGATCGGCGCGGACATTGCGGTGAGTGCCCGCCGTCACCTGCATGCGACGCAACGCTCCATGCAGGCCGAAGAAGCGGACCTCGTTTTCCTGATGCTCGACGTCGATCACTTCAAGCAGGTGAACGACAAATATGGTCATGCCGCGGGTGACGTCGTGCTCACGGAAATCGTGCAGGTCCTGCGTGCGACGAGCCGTCAGTCCGACGTCGTCATCCGCTGGGGCGGCGAGGAATTTCTCGTGATCGGCCGCTTTACCGAGCGCTCACTCGCGGCCATGCACGCGGAGCGCCTGCGCCAGGCGGTCGAGGCACGCGTGATCAGAATTGACGGCAGTGCGCCCATCCAGGTGACCTGCTCGGTAGGCTATGCGGCATATCCGTTTCACATCCGGGAGCCGGACAGCGAGTCGTGGATGCAGGTGGTAGCGCTTGCCGATCATGCCGCGTACATCGCAAAGCGTGCCGGCCGCAATCGCTGCGCCGGCCTCGTGGCCAATTCGGATACGTCGCAGCGGAACGGCGAGGCCATTACGCCGATGTCCGTGCAGAAGTGGATTGCCGACGGCACGCTGACACTCGAGGACGACATCTCGCGTGGCAAGGCGCTGCGGCTTACGCCTGTGAATCCGCGCGCCATCGTATGATGGCGAGCCGGAAAAAGCAGAGGAACCTGCTTTCTTGCCGCGCACACCTCAGGGACACCACATGATTGCATACTTCGGCACCGGCTTGCTCGGCTCGAGTTTCGTTCGCGCCTTCCTCAACCGCGGCGAGAAAGTCCACATCTGGAATCGCTCCACCGACAAGGCGCGCGCCCTGCAGCAGTACGGCGCGGTCGCATTCGACGACCCTGCCGAAGCGGCACGGGGCGCCGAGCGAATTCACCTCACGCTGTCCGACGATGCCGCCGTGGACGACGTCCTCGAGCGCACGCACCCGGAAAACCTCACCATCGTGGACCACACCACGACGCTCCCCGAGCGCACGGCGGCGCGCGAAAAGCGCTGGACGGAGCGGGCAATTCCATTCATGCATGCGCCGGTGTTCATGGGCCCGCCCAACGCACTCGACGCGAGCGGCGTGATGCTGGCGTCGGGTGCTCGGGAGCGCTTCGACGCACTCGCGCCGCACCTCGAGAAGATGACGGGCAAGCTCGTCTATCTGGGCCCCGATCCCGCGCGTGCCGCCGGCATCAAGCTGCTTGGCAACCAGTTCATCATTTCCTTGAACGCCGCGCTCTCCGACACCGTGACCCTCGCCAAAGGGCTCGGCATTCCGCAGGACGATGTTGCACATCTGTTCAGCTTCTTCAATCCGGGCGCCGGCGTGCCGGGCAGGTTGAAGCGCATGATCAACGAGGAATTCACCAACAAGTCGTGGCCGCTCGCGATGGCGCGCAAGGACGTTCGCCTCATGCTGGAAGCGGCAGGCGCGGGTGGTGTCGAGCTAGCGGTGCTTCCGGCCATCGCCACGCTGATGGACAAGTGGATCGCAAAAGGCCATGCCGATGATGACTGGATGATTACCGTGTCGGACGGTTTGCAGTAGACCAGCGGCGCCACGCTTCCCACACGTTTGCAACGAGCAGTCCGGCCAGCAGATAATACACTGCGCCGACGAGCTCGAAGACGGCGTAGCTCACCACGCCCACGATGACGCCATACACCAATTGATCACGGTGCCTTGGCGGCGACGTCGGCGGATCGGTGACCATGAAGAACGCAAAGAACAGCGCCGCGTGCAGATCGGGAGCGCGATACAGCTCCGCCACGCGCGCTGGATCGCCAACGAATGCGGCAAGGGTGATGAGCAGGTAGTAGCTGCCAAGAAACGCGAGGACAACCGGAATCTTGTTGACGCGCTGTACGATAAAGACGCCGCTGGCGATGAGCAGCAGCACGGCGATGGCGGGAAGCTCCGGCAGCGCGCCCCACCAGCTCTGCCCCGTGTTGAAGATGTAGAACGTGGCAACGAGTGCGAACGCCGCGGGATTGAAGATGTTGGCTGTGCGTACACGCAATGGATACTTGCTGAGCACCGCCACCGCCGACGTGGCCGCGGAGACGTACCATGAGGTGTGCGGACTCAGAATCATCGCGACGATCAGTCCGGTCAGAAGCGCACCGTCGGGAAAATGCCATCGTCCTCGACGCAGTCGCATGATGGGCGCGTCGATGAGCATCGCTGCGCACACGGCACTCATCACTACCGGTGCCACCAATCGTGCACCGGTTTGCAGCGCTGCCACACCAACGAGCACTCCCAGCACGACGATGAGCAGGCCTTTGGGCGTGCGAAAGAATCGTGAGACTTTCATCCGAGCTGCATCATGCCGGCAGTGCAGAATTCCTTCAACGCGGGTGTGATGATGAGACCATTCGCGCCATGCCGTTCAAGCAACGTCAGACCTTCGTTTGGGCCGAGCACGAACGCCGCGGTGGCAAGCGCATCGGCAACCATCGCCGATGGTGCAATCACCGTCACGCTCGCCGACGTCGCCTCTGCATCCGCCGCGCGCGCATCGAGGATGTGATGCGGCCGCTCGTAGTCGCCCGATGTGCACACGGCGGCATTGCTGATGCGTAGCGCATGAATCAACTCACCGTCGCATCGCGGATGCCGAATGCCCACCTTCCATGGCTCACCGGCTACGTTGCATCCGCCCAGGTACAGGTCACCGCCTGCGTCGATGGCAAAATCCTCGAATGGTTGCAGCTCACGCGAAGCGAGATCCACGGCAAGGCCCTTCGCGACAGCACCAAGATCCAGCATCATGGGCTGCGCTAGCGTGATCGTCTGTGCGTCGTCGTCGAGGTGGACGTCGTGATAGTGGCCCACGCCAGCACCCGCGCCAACGCTGCTTACGACCTCGGCTGTCCTGAAGTTCGTGTTGAAGCCGCGTGCTTCCATCCGGTGCCCGACCGTTGGATCGAACGCGCCACCAGTCTCCTGGGCAACCGCCAACGCAAAACGAACAGCCTGGAAGAGCAGCGGGCTCACAGGCACCGCGATACCCGGCTGCGCCGAGAGTCGTGAAAGCTCGCTGTTCGAATCGAAGCGCGAACAGCGGGACTCAATCTCGCCGAACCATCCGAGGGCACGCTTTACGGCATCTCTCCGCTCGTCGTCGTGACCAACGACCTGGACGGTGACCACCGTTCCCATCGCGGATGTCGTCTCGACGTACGAGTCGCTCACTTTGCCTTCTTGAGCGCTTCCACGACGCCGTAGTAGAACGCATTGGAGCTTTCCGTCGCGCCCGACACATAGTCCACGTCGGCGCTCTGGCGTGCGACCACCTGGCCTGGAAGCGCGGAGACCCATGAGCACGAGTAGCGCGTGAGACACTGCGAGATCGTCGCCGAGGTGATGCGGCCGTTCCTGATCTCCACCGTCGTCTGAATGTCGCCGTGACGAGACGAGCCCCACCCTGAATACGTTCCGTCGCGAAGTGCTGCAACCACGGCCGCCGTATCCACTGGAGTGACCGCCGCTGCGACCGGTGCTTCGGTCTTCGTCGTCTCTGGTTGCACTTTTGGCTCGCCCGGCTTTGCGAGTTCTTGCTTTGGCGCGACCGTGACCGTCGACGTCGGCGTCTTGACCGGGGCCGTCGGTGCGATGGGAGCTGCGGAGGCGATCGGTGCCGCCGGCGCGATGGTATCCATTCGCGCCACAGGAGCTGCCGGCCGCCGTTCGGCCTCGGCGCCATCGAACCGCTCCGCGGCCGCACGCGTTCGCACGAAGCCCGCACCATACACGGCAAGCACGGCTGCGGAACCGAGTGCCATGAGATGATTCTTGCCTGCCTTGTCGCTGGCTGCCACTCGACCCTCCCGGTTCCGAAAAGAAAACATATCTCGTGACCACCCGTATTGCCGGGCTTCATCCGGCCCATGCCTGGCGTTGTGTCAAAGACGCGCGTCTATCGCGTCACGTATGCGCTCACACGGCCGCTCGTCCCAGTTCTCCGCCATTTCCCGCGTATCTTCACTACCTTTGGGCGGCTCAGCCATGACGACATCACCTGTTGCAACCTCAACCACTTCACTGCGAGGACTCACGACATGAAAGCATTCATCCCGTATCTCAACTTCGACGGCAACACACGGGAGGCGATGGAATTCTACGCCAAATGCCTGGACGCGCAGCTCGAAGTCCAGACCTTCGGCGACGTCAAGGCCCCACATCCCGGCGCCGAGGACCGCGTCATGCACGCCCGCCTCACCCGGGGAAGCGCCGTGCTCTTGGCGTCCGACCCGATGCCCGGCATGCCAATCACCGTCGGCAACAACGTGTGGATCACGCAGGATTGCGAGAGCGTCGAGGAGATTGATCGGCTGTTCGTGGCGTTCGGCGAAGGCGGCACGGTCATCATGAAGCTCGACAACACGTTCTGGGGCGCCCGCTTCGGCATGCTCACCGACAAGTTCGGCATCAACTGGATGTTCAACTGCGAGCTGCCCAAGACCTGAACCCTGTTTGTCGTCCTGAGCGCAGCGAAGGACCTGCTTTCATTGACGGAAGAGCAGGTCCTTCGCTGCGCTCAGGCCGACAAACTACTCGTGGCGGATGGCATCGATGGGTGACAGCCGCGACGCACGCCGCGCCGGATACGTTCCGAACACCAGCCCGATGGTCACCGCCGAGAACGCCGCAATTCCCACGGTACCTGGCGACAATGTGAGTGCCAGCGAGTCCACGCCCGTCTTCCCACGGATGATCGCCATCGTGAGCCCCGCAATGGCCGCGCCGAGCGCAACACCGAGCGCGCTGCCAAAACATGACACGGCAATGGCCTCCGTGAGGAACTGCAACATGATGTCGCGGCTCCGCGCGCCAATTGCCTTGCGCACGCCGATCTCCCTCGTACGCTCGGTAACGCTCGCGAGCATGATGTTCATGATCCCGATTCCGCCAACCAGCAGCGAGATGCCCGCCAGCGCGCCAAGAAACAGTTTCATCACGCCGATGCTCTGGATCACCGGAGCCAGTTGCGCTTCCGCCACCCGGATATCCACTTTCCCTTCCCAGCTGCGATAGCGGGTCGCGAGCCAGTCCTGCACGGCCCGCTGCAATGCCGGCATGTCCTCGATCGTTCGCGCCTGCAGCGCAACCTGTGGTCTGTCGCGCGAGAGGTCAGCACCAAACGCCGACGTCGCCGCCGGAAAGGGAACCGTCGCGCTGTATCCGCGCTCGCCTGGTGCAGCGGCCACCACACCAACGATCTCGCGCGGTACGCCACGCACGCGCACGAACTGTCCAATCATCGCCTCCACACCGCGCCCCGCAGACAGCTCGTCCGCAAGCTTGTAGGACACCAGTACGACAGGTGCATTGTGTGCCGCTTCGCCGGCCGTGAAGAAACGGCCCCCGGCCAGCTTCACCCGATCCCACGTCGTCGGTCCGATCGTCGAAGCCGTGATCGACACCTGCCGCTGCTTTCCGGAGCGCGGCCAGATGACCCGCGCACTTCCCGAGAGCCAGATCGTCATCCCACGCACCATGGGCAGCTCACTCGCCATTTCCTCGGCGTCCCGCTGCGTGAAGACCGGCACGTCATGAAACGGCGTCCACGTTCCGTCTATCCAGTCGCCGCTGCGAGAGGAAAGCGTCACCGTCTGCACGTCCGTCTTGCGCGCGAGCTCCGAGCGGACGAAATGCTCCATGCCGTCACCCAGCGAGAGCACCGACACGAGCGCACCAACACCGATGATCACACCCAGCGTGGAGAGCACGGTGCGAAGTGGATTCACGCGCAGTGCGTCGAGCCCCACCACGGCCGCCGCGAGCTGCGAGCGCGAGATCATTTGAGCACCACGGTGTCATGCACGGGATACTTGTGCTCGAGCACCCAGCGCGTCAGCTCCACATATGCATCCTTGAGCCACGCAGCATCAACCGTTCGTCCGCGGCTGAATCGATCGAGCGGACCTGCCTTGTACGTGTCGGAGCTTTCGGACAGGCTGACGCCCGACAGCAGGATCGATCTCGAGCTCGTGCCCCCTCGCATGCGATGGAGCGGAATGCTTTCGTGAAGTACCGTGTTGACCAGCCGCGCAGTCGAGGCACCGTCATCGCCTGCGCCACCATTCGCCACTGGAGTCGATCCCTCTTCTACCCGTGTCGTCGTGAGCACCAGGAGCGCATCGTCAAAGAACGGCGCTACCTTGGTGATCGTCACGCGCCGTCCATCGCGCGCCGCCGTCGAAAACTGTCTGTAACGCAACGTGTCACCGCTGGCCATCGCTTCCACGATAAGAGTCCCCGTGAGCACGATGCTGTCAACGGGCGCCTGTAGTCGCGACGCATCCCCAATGGGAAAGTTCACGACACTGTCCCGGTCGAGCTCCACGAGCTCCTCGGGCAGCTTGATCTGTAGTGTGTCCTTGCCATGCTGATGGAAGACCACGACCCCCGACCGAATGCGATAGCGCTTTCCTGCTTCCGCGCCCTCGACCCGAATGCGCACCTCTGGCCGCACGGGCGTGCTCCCCGCCTCGAGATCGAGCTTCAGGTGCGCCGTGGACGTGCCCGCGAGCTCACTCTCCGGCGTCCCCGGTGCCGCCGCGAACATCGGCAACAGCAGTGCAATGACGGGAAAGACACCACACAGCAGTGTCCTGCGCGTGATGTCGTGTCCACGATACAAGTGAACGACGAATATGATCCCCCCCGCTGCACCGAGCAGTCGAAGGGGAAGCTCGACGTGCGACAACGCCAACTGGAATTTCGGGGCTCCGATCAGTGAAATACTCACCAGCGTCGCAAATGCACCAGCCATGAGCGTCACGACGAACGTCCGCAGGTCGCGTGTCGCGGATGCAACGATGACCGCAACGAGCAGCCACGTCGCGTAGATCCGTGCGCTGTTGCCGACCAGCGGCACCGCGGCACGAAATGGAACGGCAAGTATCGTGAGCACCATGGCCTGCGCAACGGCCGCGAGCAGGAGGACCGCGACAATGATCGTGACCACTTTTGCGGCGAGGACAGCCATCGGCCGCAGCGGACGCGTCCTCCAGAACGCATCGTTCCGTGTGGGCGAGTCGGCCTGGACGAGGCCCGCGGCCACGAGCATCCCGAGCACGAACAACAGGAGCACGACCATCTCGAGCAGCGGATTGATATCGGTGGGAGCGATTGCATGCTCCGCCGACGCGGCGACAGCCGCCACGTAAACGAGCAACAACACCCGTACCTGCCGCGCGTCCTTCCGCATCACGTGCCACACCTGCGCGATGAAGCTCATGACGCCACCGCCGACGTTCGCTTCGACATCGCCACGAACACTTCCCTGAGCGTGGCATCCCGCACGTCCACACGCGTTGCGCCAGGCAACTGCACCGTGAGACGCTGGGCAAGTGCATCATCGGCATTCGACACCAGGAACGACAGTCGCTGTCCGGCGCGCTCTACCGCGATCCACTGCTCCATCACCGGAACACTGCCGGCGTCGCCAAGTGTGACGTCCACGTACCTGAAGCGCTCGCGCAACGTGTCCATGGGCTCGGAGATACGCATGCGCCCTCCACCCATGATGCCGACCCAGTCGGCCATCGTCTCCAGCTCGCCGATGTCGTGCGAGCTCACGATCACCGTCCAGCCCTCGCTGCCCGCGGTGTCGAGCACCCCGCGAATGAGGTCGTCCTTCACCATCACGTCCATGCCGGTGAACGGCTCATCCATGAGCAGGATCTTCGGCCTCGGCGCGAGCGCACACAGAAGTGCAGCCTTCATGTATTCGCCGCGCGAAAGGGTGGAGAGTTTTCGTGCCGGATCAAGGTCGAGTCGCGTACGCAGCTGGCTCGCGAGCGCAAAATCCCACGTGGCATACAGCGGCGCGAGATACGCCTCGAGCTGTTCGAGTCGCATCCACCTTGGCAGGCGTTGCCCTTCGGCCACGTAGCCAATGCGCGCACGCTCCTGGATGGTGAGCGCCGAGATGTCGCTGCCGAGTATCGAGACCGAGCCCTGTTGCGCAACGCGAATTCCCATGAGCACCTGGAGCAGCGTCGTCTTGCCGCTGCCATTTGCTCCAAGCAACGCGTAGAGCGCCCCTTCGGGAATGCGCAGGTAGAGCCCGTTCAAGGCGGCCACCTTGTCGTACCGGTACGCGAGGTTGCTAACGTCCACCGCGTTCGTGCTATCGCGTGTCATCGCGATCACCTCCAAACAGTTCAGACCAGCGATTGATCACCGCGTTGATGACGTCGGCTTCCGTGAGTCCAAGTCGCTTTGCTTCCACGAGCAGCTGCTCCATCTCGCCCGACAGCAGCTCGCGCTTCTCGGCCGCCGTCGCCCGGCGATGCCCGGTGACCACCGTCCCGATGCCAGGCCGCACCTCGAGCATGCCATCACGCACGAGCTCGGCGATGACCTTCTGGGCCGTATTCGGGTTGATCTTGAGTGTCTGGCTCAACTCGCGGACGGACGGAAATGCGTCGCCGGCCTTGAGCTCGCCCGAGACGACGGCCTTGGTCGCCGCATACACGACCTGCCGGTAGGGCGATTCACCCGCCTTGAGCGCGACCACGAACGGGAGCATGGTGTACTATGCACACTAGTACACCTAGTTGTCAACTCCGGCGCTCGTCCTGTTATGTTCACCGCATGCATGTATCCGACGCCATCAGCAACCGACGCTCCATCAAGCGATTCACCGGCCGCCAGGTCACGCGTGAAGAGATGGAATCCCTCCTTTCGGCCGCGACACTCGCGCCGAACCACCGCCTGACGAACCCGTGGCGCTTCCACGTCCTTGGCCCCGAAGCCCGTGCGGCATATGGACTTGCACTCGGCAACCGCAAGGCAAAAAAGATCGAGGATCCGGAGGCGGCGCAGACAATGCGCGACAATGTGGCCAATGAGCATCGGGCGCTGCCGTCGATGCTCGTGGTGGGCATGGTCAAGAACGAAAACGCGGAAATCAGCGAGGAGGACTATGCCGCCGTGATGATGGCGATTCAGAATCTGTCGTTGGCGGCTGTCGCGATGGGGCTCGGCACGCACATCAAGACTGGTGCGGTCATGGAGGATCCGGCGGCCCGGGCGGCGGCCGGAGTGCAGGACGACGAGCGCATCGTGGCCATCGTCAATGTTGGCGAGCCCGCCGAGGTTCCCGCCGCCAAAAAGCGTGACGATGCCTCTGTACACACCACCTGGCTGCCATAAAGGGCCTTTCTTTGTGCCGTCTTTGTGTGAGTCCCGGGAGTTGGCTATTCCGTAATTCCCCGGATGGGCGTAGCTTGAGGGAACCAGACTCATGTATCCTGCGTCACAGTGCGCAGGTGACGCGGTTCCCTCCTCCTCGTCTGGCCACCTTCGTCGGCACCCGATATGTCCCTCAAGCGCGTTTTCTTCGGCGGCGCCCTGCTTGCGTTGCTACCCTGTGTGGCCAGCGCGCAACAGTTCGAGAGCCAGACTTTGGAGATCCAGTCCACGACGACCCCCGAGCCCGCCACTGTAGTGTTGCTCGGCACCGGCCTGGCCGCGGTCATCGGCGTTACGCGCCGCCGTCGAAAGTAGCTCTGCTGCGCCGGAGTTGATGAAGCGCCCCGCCGGTTGGCGGGGCGCTTTTGTCGTGGCTGGTGGGCAATAGAAAGCCCCGCGGTACGGGCGGGGCCTCCTATGGGTGCAGCGACGCTCCTTCGCTTCGCTGGGAACAGGCACTCCGCTCGGTACTGCTGCCTGTCCTCCACCAATCAGTTTCGGCACGCCGTGGAATTTCTTGAGCGCCGCCATTGGCACGGCAAAAAGAATTTTGATCCCATGTCGATTCGGCGGACGTCCGTTCGTC
>JAQBPY010000107.1 GCA_028287285.1 Gemmatimonadota bacterium | reverse complement strand
GGTGCGCGAGAACATCGTGCGCCATGTGGAAATGGGCAAGGATCACTACACCGCTTCAATGGAGGGCACCGACGAGATCGGACTCGCCGTTGCGGCCACGACCTTCTCCATTCTGGCCGTGTTCTTTCCCATCGGGTTCATGCCCGGTGTGGGCGGGCAGTGGTTCAAGCCATTCGCGCTCACCATCGCGTGCTCGGTGTTCGTATCGCTGTTCGTGTCCTTTTCGCTCGATCCGATGCTCTCCGCGTACTGGGCAGACCCGCACCAGACGGAAGCGCAGAAAGCATGGATCACGAAGAAGCTCGACATCTTCAACCGCTGGTTCAACAAGCAGGCAGACAATTACAGGCACGTCATCGCGTGGGCGCTCGACCATCGCTCGGCAATGATCGCACTCGCCATCGGAACGTTCTTCTCGTCCTTCACGCTGTTTACCGCCGGCCTGCTGGGCGTCGTTGGCGCGCTGGTCGGAGTGGGCGTGATCGTATTCGCGCTCACCTCTAAGCGGATGGCGCTGCCAATCAAGCTCGTGGTATCGGCTGTCGGCGTCATGCTGTTCATCGCACTGCCAAAAGCTGTCGTGTCCTCGGGACTCGTCTTTCGCACGGTCGGCGTGGGCTTCTTCCCCGAAGACGACAAGGCCGAATTCACCATTGCACTCGAAACACCGCCGGGCTCCAACCTCGCATACACTCGCCTGAAAGCGCAGGAAGCCACACGCATCACGCGGGCGCATCCGGAAGTGAAGTACACCTACACCACGCTCGGCGGCGGTGCCTCCGGTACCGTCGACGAAGGCTCCATCTACGTGCGTCTCACTCCCAAGACCGAACGCAGCGTGAGCGCCGAGGAGTTTGCGCAGGTCTTGCGCGGAGAGATGAAGAACGTCGCCGGAGTCACGCTCTCCGTATTCACCAATGACTTTGGCGGCGGACGGAAGCAGCTTCAGTACCAGTTGCGCGGCAACGACCTAAATTCCATCAATCAGGCTGCGGATCAGGTGCTGGCGATCGTGCAGGGCACTGCGGGCGCGGTAGATGTCAGCCTGTCCACGAAGGGCCAGAAGCCCGAGCTCAACGTCGACCTCAACCGCGGCGTCGCCGGCTCGATGGGCGTGACGGTCGGACAGGTCGCACAATCGCTGCGCCCGGCCTTTGCGGGCATCGATGCCGGCGACTGGCAGGATCCAACCGGTGAGATGCGCAATGTCGAAGTGCGCCTCATACCGGGCGCGCGTCGCAATGCCGAAGACCTTCGTCAACTTCCGCTCATCGTGACGGGACCGAACGGCGTGCCGAGCACCGTGCCGCTTGGACAGGTCGCGACCATTCGTCCAGGCACTGGGCCAGCCATCATCGACCACTTCGATCGTGAGCTCGTGGTCTCGGTCGAAGCGAATGCATCAGGGCGCGCAACGGGCGACATCACCAACGAAATCGTGGCAAAGGTGGGCACGCTGACACTTCCGCCCGGCGTGCGATTCTCCCTCAGCGGCGACGCACAGGCGCAGAACGAAGTATTTGGCCAGATCTTCTTTGCGCTCGGCGTTGCGGTCATGCTGATGTACTTCATTCTCGTGGTGCAGTTCGGCTCCTTCCTGGATCCGCTCGCGATTCTCATGTCGCTGCCGCTGTCGCTCATTGGCGTACTGCTGTCGCTCGCCATCACGGGCTACACGATCAACCTCATGTCGCTCATTGGCGTGATCCTGCTCATGGGCATCGTGGCCAAGAACGCCATTCTCCTGATCGACTTTGCCAAGTGGGCACGCGAGAAGGACGGAAAACCCCTGCGCGAAGCGTTGATCGAAGCTGGTGCCATTCGTCTCCGGCCAATTCTCATGACCACGTTCGCACTGATCGCGGGCATGATTCCGGTTGCACTTGGCCGCGGTGAAGGCGCGCAGTTCCGTGCTCCACTCGGCGTCGCCATCATCGGCGGCGTTCTTACCAGCACGCTCCTCACGCTCCTCGTGATTCCCACGTTCTACGAAGTGATGGACGAGGCTCGTCATTGGTTGGCCGGAAAGTTCGGCTTCAATCCTCCAATGACGGCCGAACACCCAGTCCCCACGCGGCCCGTTCCCGCGATGGGTGACTGAGGTGGCGGCCGATGAAGCGCGCGCCGCAAAGCTTGCGGTTCTGCGGCGTGCCACCATCCAGCTGGTCGTGGGCGTCGTGTTGCTCGACGCCCTCGCGCTGGCGTGCTATTACGGCTTCAACATCGCGCACGCCGTCCGCAAGACGCAGATGACCTTCACCGTTGCCTGGACGGTGATGACTGCGCTGACTGTTGCATTCCTGCTGAAGCGCGTGCGGGCCGCGCGTTTTCGGTAGCCGTCAGTGCAGCGCCGGGAGCGGTGGTAATGCATTCACGAACGTTGCAAAAGGTGCCTTCCACACCGCCGCCACCGTGTGCGTTCCGTGCCCACGCGTGGCGTCGCTGATTGGAATGAGCAGGAACTGGCCATGTGCGACACGCGGCATCAGCCGCTCCACGATACGGAGCTCTGGAGGGTTCACGAAGTCGTCGGCCGAGTTGATGGCGAGCAAGGGCACCGTGATCTTCTCGAGCATTGGCTCCGGATCATAGTCGCGCGACGCATCGAACTGGTACAGAAAATCATTGGCATCCGTGCTCTTCATGCGGTCGTCGAGGTACTTCACGATGAAGGAGTCCGCCGCGTCACGTGTGGGCTGCTGCCGGTGCTGCACGAGTGGTGCGCTCCCCATGAGCCACAGGAGCTGCATCGCCCCACGCAGTCCGGGCGGTGGTGACGTGTATTCGCCGTTCCTGTACGCGGGGTCATTGCGGATGTCGTCCATTGCCATGCGGCGCACGATGCGATTGCGGCCGGCGATCTGCACGGGCGCACTCGCCAACGGAATCGCGCCGTCCATGAAATCCGGATACCGCTCGGCCCACACCCAACTCTGCATACCGCCCATCGACGTGCCCGTCACCAGCCGCAGGTGCGTCACGCCGAGCTTTTCCGTCAACAGGCGATGATCGGCGTCGACCATGTCGTCGTAGTTGTAATGCGGAAACTTCGCGTGAAGACCTTCGCTGGGCCGGCTCGACTCGCCGTGTCCAATGCCATCGCGGAGAATGACGTAGTACTTCGTGGTATCGAGCGCCTCGCCGGCACGGTACAGCTCCGTGAATTGCGCGCCAAGGAACTGGGTGCCCGCGCCGCCGGTGCCATGCATGATGAGTACGGCGTTGCGGATGACACCACTGGCATCTCGCCGAGGCTGGCCCAGCGTGCGGTAGTGCAGCCGCAGCTCGGGCATGGTTTCGCCACTGGCGAACGTGAAGTCGCGAATGACGTAGTCGCCCGCTACGCCGGGTTGAGTGCGCCCACCCTGTGCGGACAGGAGGAGCGGAGCGAGCAGCGCGAGCAGGGCAGGTGTCTTCATTTCTCGGAAGCGCGGGTGCGACGCGGCCTGGTTGGCACCGTGCGATTGAATATCACAGCGCCCTCGCCGCCAGGTGGAGCAAGCATCAATGCAGGGTGCCATGCCGCATACGGCAACAGCGACGGCAACATGGGCACGGCGCCGTCGAGAAATGCGTCGAATCCCGGTGCACGTTCATGAAATTCGAGCTTCGTTCCATCCCGAAGATCGACGCCAAGACGAATTGCATTCGTGGTTTCCGTAACGGGACGATAGGCCCGCATGCGCTGGATGTCGGCCCAGCGCGCGGCCGCAATACAGCGCCCGTCTTTCCAGAGTGCAAACCCGGCCGCAACCACGACGATGCGGCCGAGGTGGTCATCCGGCGCGGTGATCAAGAGCTGGCAAATCCCGGTCGAGCGCGCACCTGCGACGGCGCAGGATCAAAGATCACCGCGGCGATGCTCTCATAGGCGATGACCGCGCGGAACGTGTCCTTGACCGCGCTGTCGCCTTCGGGGGCGTTGAAGCGAGGCCGCTCGTGCGCCAGGTCGCCGCGCGCGAGATACGTCTCGAGCGTGATGCTGCCCGGCGTGATCTCGATGACCGAGCGCACACGATGCGCGTGGCCGCTCGACAGCTGAACTTCGACCACCGGCTGACCGCCCGTTGCTTCCACGTCGCGGTTCAGCTTCGTGCGAAAATATGTCTCGTCAAACATGCAGGCCCGTGTAAGAGAAACGCGTTGATGATGTCGCTATCTTGTGGTCATGCCAAAGCTGCCAAAATGGGTGCCGCTCAACCCCGGATGCGGCTGCCTGGTGCTGATCGCCCTTGCAATCGGTGCCCTATTCCTGTTCGGAGACGCACGCCAGCCGTAAGAATAGTACGCATCAGCTCACGATCTCGAATCCCGCGGCCGAAAAGTGCCGGTCAATTGAAAGGGCACGGATCACGCCTTCGCGGCGCATCACCTCGAAGGACACGGCATCGCAGAGCGAAAAGTTCTGGTCGCGATACGGCTTGAGCCAACGATCCACGGCCGTACGAACGAGCTCGTCGTCTACGGGTACGAGCACATGCGCGGGATCACGCATCACGCTCTCCAGCGCCGCAACAGCCTTTTCTCGGCCCAGCAGCCGCATGAAGAGCGCGTGTGATTCGCCGAGCACCATGGGCGTCACGAGGATCCGGAAGCCCTGCCGAACAGCCAGCGTGTAGGCAGCCCGCGCCGCTTCGTGGCAGGTCTGGCCCCGGATGGCGGCTGCTATCCAGCCCGATGTATCCAGGAGCACCGCGCGCTTCACTTGCGCTTGGCGCGGGTGCCCCTGGTCACCGGGCCGGCGCTCCACGACGCCATCTCCCAATCCGCCAGGAAATCATCATGCCGAACCGCCGCATCGGGCGGCGCATCGGCTGCCGCGGCATTCGATGCGCTGTCCAGGAACGCCAGGGCAGGGCTTTCGTCGGCGAGGAGCTCCGACGCAAACCGCCGGAGGCCGCGCCGCAGCACTTCCGCACGGGAAAGCCCCGTCTCGAGTGCCGCCCGGTCGAGCATGGACCGATCAGGTGCCTCGAGATACACCTGTACCGGTTCGCGTACCGCACCGGGATGTTTTTTGGTCATACATGTATCCAGTCTACGTATACATGTAAGCTATACATCAACGTTCTTCCGTCAAGCATCATGGTGCGGGTATACCAATCGATGTGCCCGGGGGCAGCTTTCTTGTGCGGCTGTATTCCGATCGTGCGAGCACGAATTGATCGGCACGCGATTGCCAGAGCTGCATGGCGAGATCGAACTTCACCAGCACGTTGTGGATCCAGTACGGACGGTTCTCGCGAAGCCATGCCGCTTCGTACATGTCGCGCGTCAGGGCAAAGCCATCGCGCAGGTCCTGCAGGCGGCCATTGATGCCGGAGATGTCGCCAAGCTCCCGGTTGCGATCCCTGTTCGTGGTATCCGATGCGCGCGCATAGCCGCCGCGTACGTCATCGGCGAACTGGAACTTCATGCCGATGAGGTCGAGCCGGCGGGCGCCGAGCTCCATCGCGTCGAGCGCGTCGGCATTATTGACCGGGCCGTCCGCGCGGAGCTGCGCGATGTACACGAGCGCCGATTCGGCGGCGACACGCAAGCTGTGTGATGCCGGCCGAATCTTCTCCGCCGAGAGTACGCCGTCGGCACTGAAGGGATCGCGCCAGAAGAGTGCGTCGCTGCCCTCGCCAAGCCCTGCCTTCTCCAGCACCGCATGCGCCGCCATCAACTGCCGCTCCGCTGCATCGGCCTTACCGGTGGTATCGCGAAAGAATGCGCGGCCAAACGACTTCTGGAAATTCTCGATGCTGCTCTCACCCTGCTGCCAGCCCGCGGCGGCGCCGAACAACACGCCCGACCACGTCTGGTTGAACAGTGCTTCGCCGTCATCGTCCCACGTGGTATTGAGCAGGCCCGTTGCGCCGAGACGCTGGCCGTCGCGCACGAAGTTGCGGATGTTGACGAACGCGATGTTGTTGTTCGGGTACACACGATTCCAGCTGCTCACGCCGGGCGCCACCCACGTCTCGATGCCCGCTTGTGTGAACGGCGTGATCTGCCGGTCGAAGCTGTTCGAGGCACCATACGACCACGCCACCGCGACCATCTCCTTTGGCAGCGACTTCACGAGCGTGGGGTGATTGCCGGCGATGTCGCCCCAGAAGAGATACTTCTTGCCTGGCTTGCGGATTGCCTCCACGATGTCCTTGAGGAAGCCAAGATAGACCGGGCCGATGCTGTCGCGCGCAACGCGAGCAGCCGTCTGCCCACGTCCGAGCTCGAACGTTTCGTCGGCGCCGATGTGCACGTACCTGCTGGGGAACATCGAGTCGATCTCGGCGAACCACGACGTGATCAATGACATCGAGCCAGGCTGCCCCGGTGCGAGCACGTGGCCGTGGGCCGTCTCGCCGAGGGGCAGGTACAACTCGTACTTGAGGGCGTGGTGCAGGTGGCCAAAAGCTTCCTGCTCGGGAATGACGTCGATGTGATAGCGGCGTGCGTAGGCGATGAGCTCCGCAACGTCCTCACGCGAAAGCGCGCCGCCCGGTGGAGCGATGAGCGGGTTGGCGCGATATGCCAGCGTGTGCTCGAAGTACGGCGAGTACACGTTCATCTTGTATGTCGCGAACGTGCGCATCTGCCGCTTCATGTAATCGAGCGTGGGCACCGGGCCGCGGGAGAGGTCGTCGTGCAGGCCGCGATGGCGCATCGCGGGCCAGTCGCGGACACTCGCCATGCGCAGGATGGCCGTGGCTCCCCTGCCGATGACGAGCTGCTTCACCGTCTGCGCGCCGTAGAACACACCCTCGGCCGTTTCACCGATCACGTTGAGCGTCATGCCGTCGGGGACGAGCAGGTAGCCTTCGTCGTGCATCGCGGTGTCGAAGGTGAGCTTGTCGCGCGCCATCAATGCCCTGGCTGCGGGCATGGACGCGCGCAGCAGCACCACCCGCGCGCTCGCATTCGCGGACGTCACCAGGGCGACACCCGTTGTTCGCAGTGCGTCGCGGACATCGCGCGCCGCGAAGGCATCGTCGGAATCTTTCGGGCTCCCCACGTCGAGACCGCGCGTGAGGACGATGTCGTGCGATGCACGCGCTTCGCGAGGTTGCGGCACCAGGGAGAGCGGCTGCTGCGGTTGCTGCGGTTGCTGCGCCTGGAGCGCCGGCGTGGCCAAGACCATCGTGCAGAAAAGCAGGACGCGATTCGCTGAGCGCATGTGGTTATGAAAGGAGACGGGAGAGGACATCGGGATGAAGCTGCCAGGCCAGCAGGCCGGCCAGCCCCATGATGACGCCAAAGACCGACGCGGTGAGTGCAACCCAGAAGAGCCATCGTCGCTGCGTGAGCGATGTCAGGGCCAGCAGCGAGATGGCAATGGCCGTGAGCGCATCCGACAGATCGAACTGATCGTCGTGGAAATTGAGGTCATCGTACGTTTTCTGGTCGGTCTCGGCCTGCTTTCGAAGGTCTTCCTTTTTGATTTTCTGTTCCGCGACCAGTGCCTTGTATCGCTCGATGACCGGCGCCGACCGTGCGCGCACCGCGTCGGACTGGCCGGCGGTGATGATCTCGAGCTGGTCCACCTGCGCCTGTGCGACTTCCTGGCGGATGTTGCGCGCCTGGTAGAACGACCAATGGTCGATCTTGTCGGCTTGCGCCTGCTGCATCGCCTGGACGAGGTTGTCGTCCCGAACCTTGCATATGCCCATGAAGGTGGCCAGCAGGGCAACCGTGATGGCCACCCAGCTGTTCAGGCGCCGCGCGCGCGCGTCGCTGGTCATCACCGTGACGGGCTCGTCCTGTCCGGGTGGATTGAGTGGATCGATGTCCATGACGATAGTTCAGAAGAGCGAAAGAACACGAAGCCGCGCACAGGCGGTAAATTGCTGAGGCCGATACCGGCGTCGGAGAAGAGACGGGAGGAATGGTCGTATTCTAGCGCTCATCCTGCAATCCGCTGCACCAGTCGTGCGTCAGCTCCATCACATGACGCTGCTGGAGCGCGTCTGGAAGTACACGGCCCTCGGCGCGTCGACCATCATGTTCGAGGAGGCAAATCCCATTCTCGGCGGGATCGCCGCCCGGCATGGACGGCTCGGCATGGTGGGGGTGGTCGTTGCCTGCGCGCTGGGTACGTGGGTGGCGTCGGTGGTGTTGTACTACGTGGGATTCTGGCGCATCGACTGGGTCCGCAGGCGATTTCCGAAAAAAAAGCAGCTGCTGGATGGAGCGCTCGAGGTCGTGCAGCGTCATCCGTGGCGGGCGTCGCTCGCCGTGCGGTTTGCGTTCGGACTTCGCCTTCCCCTGCCCGTGGCATGTGGTGCCGCGCGGGTTCCCGTTGGGCTCTACATCCTGGCCAGCGGCATCAGCTGCTGGGTGTGGTCGCTGGCATTCGCGTACCTGGGCCTCGCCTTCGGTCGTGCCGCGCTCCGTGTCTTCCTCTTCACGCACCGGCTCGACGTCCGCCTCGGTGCCATTGGCGCGCTGCTGGGTGTGGTGTTGTTTTTCGTCACACGCCGGCGTCTCATTGCCGAGCGTACCGCCGTGGTACTGACAGGCGAGCACATTCCCATGATGACGAGTGCAGAGCGCGAGGTGCATCCCACCTTTCTGCCGCACCGGACGGACAAACGCTGAGCCATGACACCGGACGAATTTCGCAGGGAAGGGCATAAACTCATCGACTGGATCGCGGACTACCGCGCGACCGTGGGTGAACGGCCCGTCATGGCGCAGAGTGCGCCGGGTGACATCAAGGCGCGTCTCCCGGCTCATCCCCCTGAACAGGCCGAGTCCTTCGACGTCATCTTCCGTGACGTCGACGACATCATCGTACCCGGGATCACGAACTGGCAGCATCCGGGTTTCTTCGGCTATTTCCCCTCGAACGGCTTGTTCGCGAGTGTGCTTGGAGACTACCTGAGCACCGGGCTTGGCGTCATCGGGCTGTCGTGGCAGTCGAGTCCTGCGCTCAGCGAGCTCGAGGAAGTGGTCGTGGACTGGATGCGGCAGATGGTGGGCCTGTCCGGCGCGTGGAGCGGCGTCATCCAGGACACGGCGTCGACGTCGACGTTGATTGCGCTGCTCTGTGCACGTGAGCGCGCGACGTCGTATGGACTGGCCCGGGGCGGGTTGCAGGCCGAATTACGGGCATTGGTGGTCTATGTCTCGGCACACAGCCACAGCTCCGTGGAAAAGGCCGCGCTGCTCGCCGGATTCGGCCGCGACAATGTCCGGAAAATTCAGCACGACGCGGACTTTGCGATGCAGCCGTCGGTGCTGGCCGCGGAGATTGCGTTGGACATTGCGGCTGGCCGGGTGCCGTGCGCCGTTGTCGCAACGACGGGGACCACCACGACCACGGCCCTCGACCCCATCGCTGCCATCGCCGCGATTGCATCGGAGCATGGCGTCTGGCTGCATGTCGATGCGGCGATGGCCGGCTCGGCGATGATTCTCCCCGAGTGCCGCTGGATGTGGGAGGGCATTGAAGGAGCGGATTCCATCGTGCTCAATGTGCACAAGTGGCTCGGTGTCGCGTTCGACTGCTCGCTCTACTATGTGCGCGACGCGAATCATCTCGTGCGGGTGATGTCCACGAATCCGAGTTATCTGCAGTCGTCGGTTGACGACAAGGTGAAGAACCTGCGCGACTGGGGCATTCCACTCGGGCGCCGGTTTCGTGCGCTCAAGGTGTGGTTCCTCATCCGCGAGCAGGGCGTAGAAGCATTGCAGCAGCGTCTGCGGCGCGATCTGGGCAATGCGCGCTGGTTGTACGAGCAGATCAGTGTGGCCAGGGACTGGCGGGTGCTGGCGCCGGTCATTTTGCAGACGGTGTGCCTCCGTCACGAGCCCGCTGGCCTGGGGGGTGAGGCACTCGATCGTCATACCCTCGAGTGGGTTGGCCGCGTGAATGCATCGGGCAGGGCGTACCTGACTCCGGCTCTTCTCGATGGCCGGTGGATGGTGCGTGTGTCCATTGGTGCGGAGCAGACGGGGCGCGCTGACGTTGCCGCGCTGTGGGAGCTTCTTCAGGAGCTGGTCGAGCCGGGTGTCATCCCCGCGTCTGTCGTCCTGTAGTCATTGCGCTTTGTCATCCCGCAACCGTCGATGCCATTGGAGCCCGTCTTGCCGAGACAGTATCTCCCGACACTCGCTGTCGCTCGTGCGGGATGACAACATTTCTAACGCGATAAATTGTCATCCCGCAGTCGCGAAGCGACTGTCGGGAGATGCTCGACGCCATTTGGAGCCAGTCTTGCCGAGACAGTATCTCCCGACACTCGCTGCGCTCGTGCGGGATGAGAACATTTCTAACGCGATAAATTGTCATCCCGCAGTCGCGAAGCGACTGTCGGGAGATTGTTCGACGCCACTGGGCGCCAGTCTCACCAGCCCAGCCCTCTGCCGCTCACGCGGACGACAACCTTACTAACGCCACTTGAACAGCCGCAACGCAATCGTGAAGCTCACCACCAGCCACGCCGCGATGATCGCCAGCGACGGCGCCACCGCCCCCCAGCCCGCACCCTGCAGCATCGTTGCACGCAACGCATTGATCGTCGCCGTCAACGGCAGTGCCTGAATGAACGGCTGCGCCACCTTGGGAAAGTTGTTGGACGAAAAGAACACGCCCGACAATACCCACATCGGCATCATCACCAGATTCATCAGTCCCGACACCCCTTCCATCGTCCTGGCACGCGAGGCGATGAGCAAACCCATTCCGCCAAACGAAAGCGCCGCAAGCAAGGCTACGGTCACGAGCTGCAGAACCGACCCGCGCACCGGAACCCCGAAAAACAACGCCGCACAGCCGAGCAATACGCCAATCTCCAGTACCAGGAAAAAGAACCGCGAGAGCAGGAACGACATCAGGTATTGATGTCGCCGCATGGGAGTCGACACCAGCCGCTTGAGCAAGTTTCGGCGACGTGCCTCGACAATGGAGAAACCCAATCCCCAGATGCCGCCGCCCATGATGTTCATGCCGAGCAGGCCGGGTATGACGAAGTCGATGTAGCGCGAGCCTTTCTCCTGCACCTTGCGCTCGCTGACCTTGACTGGATCCACACGCCCGGCGGCACGCTGCAGCGCATCGTCGATCAACGCGCGGGCCGACCGGCCCTCGGGCCGCGTATCGTCATAGCGGTATTCAACACCCGACGGCGCTGCGACGGCAACGAGCGCCACGTCGCTCGTCCGCAATGCACGCGCTGCGCCGGAGTCGTCCATCGCGTCCACCCGGAGGCCAGGCGCATGCGCCAAGCGCGCCACGAGCGAATCGCCCGCGGGAGTGCCACGCACCACACCCACGGTCACGACGTCCGCCGGCTTGTTCCTGAACGCCACTCCGAGTCCCATCGCCAGGATGATCGGAAACATGAACGTCCAGAAGATCGCTTCCGGCTCGCGAATGAATTCCCTGAATCGCACCAGCGTGAGTTGCGCCAGCGAGTGCCGATGCCACGGTTGGTTGGTCACGGTGGGCTCACGCATCGCGCAGCTGCCTCCCGGTAAGCGACACGAATACATCCTCGAGCGTGGCCGAGTGCGTCGCCAATTCCCCGAGCACGAGGTGTCGCGCGGTCAACGCGGCAAGCAGCGCGGGCACCGCGCGTGCCAGCTCGCTCACCTCGAGAGTCCAGCGCCCTGCTTTTTCCCGTGCGGCCGTTACGCCATCGAGCTGGCCAAGTGTGGATGCGTCGAGCGAATTGGCCGGTGCATCGGGAGTCGTGAACTCCACCACATGCTCCGCACCGAGCGACGCAATCAGCTCACGAGGTGAGCCCAGCGCGATCACCCGTCCATGATCCACGATGGCCACGCGGTCACACAGCTTCTCGGCCTCATCCATGTAGTGCGTCGTGAGGACGACACTGCGGCCGCTGGCGCGCAACTCGATGATGAGATCCCAAAGCTGGCGTCGCGATTGCGGATCGAGTCCGGTTGTGGGCTCGTCGAGAAACAACAGCTCGGGATCGCCCACAATGGCGCAGGCAAGCGCGAGTCGCTGCTTTTGTCCGCCGGACAGCTTGCCCACGCGCGCGCTTCGCTTCTCACCCAGCTGCACCACGTCGATCACTTCATTCACGTCGCGGCCGCGCGAATAGAAGCTCCGAAACAGGTTGACCGTTTCGTCAACGGTCAGCTTTTCGGAGAGCTGCGTTTCCTGGAGTTGAACACCCAGTCGTTCGCGTAATGCATGTTCGTCACTGTCCCACCGCCGGCCAAGCACCTCAACGATGCCGGAATCCGGCTCTGTGAGCCCCTCGCAGATCTCGATGGTCGTCGTCTTGCCGGCGCCATTCGGGCCCAGCAGCCCAAAGCATTCACCGGCTCCCACGGTCAGGTCGAGCCCATCAACGGCGACGACGTCGCCATAGGCTTTTCGGAGACCTTCTACGCGAAGTGCGGGAGTGGAATTCATGATGGCGCCTTGTGAGGAAAGCAGGTCCTTCACTGCGTTCAGGACGACAAATATACGACCTGTCGTCCTGGGCGCAGCAAAGGACTTCCATTTTTCGTCACACCAACGGATTCGGCGCCCCGTCAAACCAATCCACACCGCGCGCCAGAAAATCATGCGTCGCCGCGCTGTCATGCTGTTCGAACGCCGACCTGAACTGCCGGATCTGCTCCTCGAGCGCATCGAGCGCTGCGGAAAGCGCTGCGGAATTATCGTCCACGATCGACGTCCACATTGACGGCGCACTTCCCGCGAGCCGAGTCATGTCCCGCCCGCCTGGTCCAAGCGCGGACCTGTGGATTCCCGCCTCCCGCAATGTCACCGCCAGCGTCGCCGAGAGCACGTGCGGCAAATGGCTCCGCCACGCCATCTGCACATCGTGCGTCGCCGCGTCCAGCACCTCCACGCCGGTGCGAAGCGACCGCCAGAACCCCTCGGCCATCTGCAGCGCGTCCGCGGACGTCGACGGAGTTGGACAGAGAAAGACGCGCGCTTCGTCGAACAAGCTGGCGCGCGATGCACGCCATCCCGAGCGATGACTACCCGTAAGCGGATGCGCGCCAACGTAACGCGCACCGAGACCCGCCGCCTCGGCCGCCTCGACGA
>JAQBPY010000099.1 GCA_028287285.1 Gemmatimonadota bacterium | reverse complement strand
CATCAGCGCAGTCTGCGAGGAGTCGCGGCTGGCTGTACTGATTGACGATCTGCACTGGGCCGACGACGATTCGGCACGCCTGATTGCCTCCGTGGGGGAACGGCACTCCGACAGGCGTCTGCTCCTGGTGCTGGCCACCCGACCCAGGGAATTCGAGGCGGCGCGCGTCCGCGGAACGACCACGCGCATCCAGGTGAATGCGCTTCAGGTGGACGAGGTGGAGGTGCTCCTGGCGAGTATCGCGCGACTGCCGGACGGCGAGGAGCGCGCGCTCGTAGCGGCCGTTCACCTTTCCAGCGCTGGGAATCCCCTCCTCATCCTGGAGACACTACGTCTCGCGATGGACACTGCCGCGCTGGCCATCGTCGAAGGTGCGTGGCGGGTGATCGACGACCGCACGATCAGCGACTGGCTGAATCAGCAGTCGGTGATCGCCAACCGGCTCGCTCGCCTCGACGCGCACGCGCTTCTGGTGGCCCGCGTGCTTGCCGCAGCCGGTCGGCCGTTGCCGGTGCGATCGCTGGCCACTACCCCCGACGCATTGCCGGAGCTGGCGGGTGTGCTCCAGTGGCTGGAAACACGGGACGTCACGGCGCACGTGCCGGAAGGCTGGACAATCTCGCACGACGTGGTCGCTGATGCCCTGCTCGGCTCCGTACCCCCGGCCGAGCTCCGACGCGTCCGGCTCGCCGCCGCGGCCGCGCTCACGAGGTCGGACGATCTCACGTCGCTGAAGAGCGCCTTGCACCTGCTCGCCGCGATCCGTGCGTGGGAGGAGTGTGCGGACCTCGTGAGGTCACTCGCACGTAGATCGTCGACCACAGCGAGCGAAGCGCGCTCGGCGACACGGTCGGCCGTTCTTTCCGTGCACGATCCGGATGCACGCCGCGAGATCATGGCGCGCCTCCCTCTCGCCACGCGCTACCCGTTCGGGCGGATCGCTTTCGCGTGTGTCGCGCTCATAGCCGCGTTCATCGGTTTCGCCGCTCTGCGCATGTGGCGTCAGGCCGTCCCCGATTCATCCGACAGCGAGATAGTGTTTTTCGCTACGACTGGCAATGGAGTAAATCATGCAGTGCCGGTTCGGCTGACTGTCGATCGTTGGTCACCTTCGGATCCGATTGACGCTTCCGACATTCGCACGCAGCTACCCTGGCCCGCTGAGGGTATGCGAAACGGCGGCCTTGGTCCGCTGGACGGTGCAACGGCGCTGATTCGCGACTTCCCCGATTCAGGCGGTGTGGATGTCGTCCTCTGGTACCCCGAGGGGCACGAGGAGCGCCTCACCGCGACGAAGGGGGATGACGTGCCCGACGGGTGGTCACCGGACGGGCGCGCAATTCTGATCGAGTCCTCCCGGGATGGGGAGATTGGACATCGCGCGCTCTATGTGGTGGACGTTGCAACACGGCGTTCGCGAAGGCTGACGACGGGCGGCACGCGGCAAGCCACCGACGGGAGCGCGATGTGGAGCCCTGACGGTTCCCGCATTGCATTCTCGAGGAACTACTACGATGTCCGGCCGGGAGAGTTCTGCACGGTCGATGCGGACGGACGCAACGAGTCCTGTCATGCACTTGAAGGGGGCTCTGCCGCGAATATCAGCGGGTGGCTCGACGCCGCGCGCGTGGCGGTGTTCATCGATTCCGCGAACGTGCTACGGACCGATGTGATCAACGTTCAGACAGGCGAGACATCCCGGCTTTCTCAACGCTACCAGAACTGCTGGGTTTCACCAAATGGGGCGTGGCTAGCCTGCCGCTCGTCGAATGAATCCCCCGCTATAACGGTCTCTCCTATCGCTGCCCCTCAAGCTGCGCGAACGGTGATACTGCCGCAGGACACGCGATTTGCCCAGGTGTTCTGGCGCGCGCCGGCGAAGCTGAGGCAGACGATCGCGCGTATTTCCATTCGTTCGCCCGTTACATCGGTGCCGGTGGGTGTTGGCACGCTGCTTCATGCTGTTGCATACGGTACAGATGACCAGCGCCTCCAGTTGGTGGCGCCACGATGGTCGGTAGATGACACGACTCGAGCGACGATTTCACGCGAGGGTGTCCTCCAGGTCGCGAGGCCGGGACCGGTTGTTGTCCGCGTGACAGCAGGCGGATGGCGCTCTGCCGAGCTACTCCTGACCGCCATCGGCATGACTGCGACAACCGTGCTCGAGGAGAACTGGAGCAGTGGCTTCGAACGGCGCTGGCGCTTCTATGGTGAACCGCTTCCAGAGGTGGTGAGCGACGGCACCCACCGCGCGTTCTGGAACAGGGGCGATGGGAACTACTTCAGTGGGGCTCACACTGTTGGAGGAGTGCCGGCGGGGGACGGAGTGTGGCTGGAAGCTCACGTCAATTCGCGTCTCACGGCGACACAGTGGCAAACAATTCAGATCTTCCTCAACGGCACTTCGCGCACCCTCGCCGGCTGGGACCACAGGAACGGCAACATTCCGCCCATGCCAAGCGTCTGCGGCTTCGGGTACCCCGCCGGCGAGGGCTTCTCCGCCCTGCGGCGGATGGCGCCTGGTAATGATGTGAGCGCATCCCTCGGCTATCCCACTGACAGCCTCGGAAGGGGAGGGTGGTATCGCA
>JAQBPY010000083.1 GCA_028287285.1 Gemmatimonadota bacterium | reverse complement strand
TGATGCTGAAGAACGAATCGGCGATCGGGCCCATGCCCACGGCGAACATGTGGTGCGCCCACACGCCAAAGCCGAGGAAGGCGATGAGAATACCGGAGTAGACCATCACCGGGTATCCGAAGAGTGGCTTGCGCGAGAAGACCGGCAGCACTTCGGACACGAGACCAAAGGCCGGGAGGATCAGGATGTAAACCTCGGGGTGGCCGAACAGCCAGAAGAGGTGCTGCCACAGCAGCGGATCCGCGCCGGCCGAGATTTCGTAGAAGTTCGTGCCGAAGAAGCGGTCGAGCATGAGGAAGGTCAACGCGACCGTGATGATCGGGAACGCCAGGATGATCAGAAACTGCGTAATGAACGCCATCCACGAGAAGATCGGCATGCGCATGAAGTGCATGCCGGGGGCGCGCATGTTGATGATCGTGGTGATGAAGTTGAAGCCGGCGGCCAGCGACGAGATGCCGAGGATCTGCAGGCCGATGACCCAGAAGTCGATGTTCAGCCCGGGCGAGAAGGGGCGCGTGGTGAGCGGTGCATATCCGAACCAGCCTGCATTTGGCGCGGCGTGCAGGAACCACGAAGAGTTCAGAAAGAGTCCGCCAAAGAGGAAGACCCAGTAGCTGAATGCGTTCAGGCGCGGGAAAGCGACGTCGCGCGCTCCGATCTGCAGCGGGATCAGATAATTGAAGAACGCGGCCGAGAGCGGCATGATGACCAGGAAGATCATCGTCGTCCCGTGCATCGTGAACAGCTCGTTGTACGTTTGCGCAGTGACGAGGTGCTCGTTGGGACCATAGAGCTGGGCGCGAATGATCCCGGCCTCGATTCCTCCGACGATGAACCAGAAGAGCGACGTATACAGATACAGCTGACCGATGCGCTTGTGGTCAGTAGTTGCAAGCCAGCTCCAGAGTCCGGAGTCGTACTTGTGACTCGGCTCCCTGTGTGGAGTTTCCGGCAGTGAAACGGTCGTAGCCATATCGATCTCCGATTACTTCAGGGACGAGAGATACGCGGCGAGATCCGCGATCTGCTGGTCGGTGTATACGCCTGGGGTATCTCCCTTTTCGGCCTTGCCGAAGAGCGGCATCAAGCTGCCCGGCTTCATTGCAGGCGCATTCTTGATCCACAGTTGGAGAAAGGTGAGATCGTTCGGGTACAGTCCCCCGGCGATGGTCGTCCGGCTTCCCACGTGCGTGAGGTTCGGTCCGATCACTCCAGCGGCGGTCGGGACGCCCCGGATCGTATGGCAGGCGATGCACGGCGCTGTCTTGAAGAGCGTGGCCCCGCGGGTCACGTCGCCGATTGCGGACTGATCGAACGTGAGTGTGGTGGGGGGCGGGGTCTTCGGTTTCACCCACTCCGGAAGTTTCGAGCGCGGGTACGTGGCGGACATGGTGTCCGACACATTCAACACCGGCGTCGTGACGGTCGGGGGGGGCACTTTCGCGTTGCCGATGGTCGTCGTGCCCTTGGCAGGCGCGTTGGCGGCGACCGCTGGTGCGCCTGCCTTGCCGCTGTCCGCCGCAAACGCTGGCGCCGGAGGCGCGCTGCCGACGGCATTGGCCTTCTGGTGCGCGATCCACGCGTCGAACTCCTGCGGTGCGACCGTGAACACCTTGAAGCGCATGTTCGCGTGCGACGTGCCGCAGTACTCGGCGCAGAAGCCGTTCCACGCGAACGCCGAATCCGGCGTGAACCAGATGTAATTCGTGTGGTTCGAGATCAGGTCGCGCTTGCCGTTGAGCTGCGGGACCCAGAAGGAATGGAGCACGTCCTTCGTGGTGAGCGCAAAATTCGCGGTGCGCCCCACCGGCAGATAGAGCTCGTTCGCCGTGACGACGCCGTACTGCGGATAGCGGAACTCCCACCACCACTGATGGCCGATCACCTCGACCTGCAACGCACTCGGCATCGCCTTCGCCTGGGTCGCGAAGATCGTCTTGATCGTGGGGACCGCGATGAACGCCAGGATGACCGCCGGAATCAGCGTCCAGCCTATTTCGAGAGTCGAGTTTCCATGGAACTGCTTGGCTTCGCGGTTGCCATCATGGTCGCGGAACTTCACGAGGATGATGAGCAGCAGCGCCTCGACCAGAATGAAGACGACGACGCCCATGTACAGCAGCCTGCGCGTGAGCAGGTCCACCGAGTGCCCAAACTCCGAGTGGGCACCGAAAATGGTGTTCGGGGCGAACGAGTTGCAGGCTGTAAGCCCGACGGCGAGTAGCAGCGCGAGTGCCGGCGTCAGCCAGCGCATGCGGAGATCACGGGTCATCCCGAATCCTTGCTATGTCTATGGGCGGGCGCCAAAAGAGCGCACGTGGTGAGCGACGGAGTGAAAGTATGCCACATGAGAGAACAATACAAGCAAAAACGCGTTGCCAAATGCCCAGCGGAGATCGTTGAAATTCCCGCCATTTTCGAGCCGGTCGTCGCGAAAGATCGGACTCATTCCACGAGCTCGAGCCTCGGGTTGGCGATCGCTCGGCGCCCTGCCTTCGACTGTGGCTTGCCGTTGACCGAGACGATGTCTGCTGTGAAGTCGAAGCGTCCCGAAAAGAGCGATGACCCGATGCCGTACGAATCGACTGGCACGCCGGCCTCCTCGAAGGCGCGGATCTTCTCGACGTTGAACCCCCCTGACACCACGATCTGCACCTCGGGGAAGCCCGCCTCGTCGAGTGCACGTCGCACGTTCCAGACCAGTTGCGGATTCACACCCGTGGGTCGAAAGGACCCCATCTGCGGAATGATGGAGTAGTCCACGAGATTCTCGGATGTGTCGAGCCGTACCGCCCACAGCCGTCCATCCATGGCGCGGGCCACGTCCAGGCTGGTGCGCAGGCAATCGTTCTCGTAGTCGACGAGGGTGATGATCTGCACGGTCGGATCGATGTACTCGGCGAACTTCTTCGTGGCGAGCACCGTATCGCCGTCATAAGCCGCGATGAGGGCGTGCGGGACGGTGCCGATGCCGGTGGATCCCCACCAGCTTGCCTGCGCATCCGTCGAGACGCCGAT
>JAQBPY010000079.1 GCA_028287285.1 Gemmatimonadota bacterium | reverse complement strand
GGTAGACGAGTCGCCCCTGTGCATCGAACCCGGCATTTCCCACCAGTCCCCCCGCGAGCGACGGCAGATCGGATGCGCGCGGTGCCGCCATCGTTCGTGCGATTTTGCCGTTCGGATCAACGACGTGCATCGTGAACGTGGCCGGGTCGACGAAGAGCGTGGAATCGCCACGAAAGGGAACCAGACCGCCTGGCTTCGCACCGTATGCATGACCCGTCGCACTCGTGGAGTCCGCGACCACCCGCAGCAGCTTCATCTCGCTATTGAACAGCAGCACGCGCGCACGTGCTTGATCGTGCACGAGAACGTTGCCGTTCGACAGCTCGCGCACGGCGGCAATCGAGGCGAGCGTATCAGTGGTAACGGCCGTCGACGCGCCCAGTTGACGGACGGCGGGCAGCACCGATTGCGCATTAGCCACGGCAGCGAGCATGCCGACGCACAACAGGATGATGGTGGCCATTACAGGTGGCATCAGTTGATCCTGGTAAAGGATGCGGCGGTTACTTTCACGGCGCGATGGTTGGCACGGCGCCTTTCGGACCCTCGGTGGCGTCCGGGAACGCTCCCGCCGCGGCTGCACCCTGGGCACCGCTCCGAATGCGCCGCAGGTAGCGGCCATCGAGATATAGCAGAAGGAGGGGAGACAGCTTTCGTTTCTGCTCGGCAGTCAGCATCGCATTGATCTTCGGAGCGAAATCGATGAGGAGATCTACCGTCGACTCCCTGGCGGACTTGTAGTGTTCGTACGCCACTCCTCGATCGTATCGGTCGGGCAGGCCAGCCAGGTATCGCGCGACGACGCTCCACGTACTGTCTGTCGCAACTGCGAAGGCGCGAGTCATGCCGGCGAGGGAATCCGCCTGCTCGCCCGTCAACTCGAGCAGCTCCGACTGCCGCAGCATCTCACCCATGGGATTGATGACATCGCCATTCGCATACCGCTGCCGGATGAATTGCTCGGGCATTCTGCTGCCCTCCCTTGATCGCCCGATGTCGAGCATGTGCGTGAGTTGCTGGCGCTCGCGTGTGGGTCCTACGTCGAGCCGGATCTGCATCGTCACGGTGACGGGCTGGCGGAACGATTGGAGCTGCGGACTCGCGCCACCGAATCGTGGATTCACATCGTAGCGGTAGCGCCGTGTCGCGGGGTCAAAGCCGCGAACGAACAGGAGCGTTGGATCGACAAAGAAGGCCTGTCCCCACCCATGTAGATCACCACTGCCATGCGTTAACAGGTCGGCGGCGCCGAGTGGGTTGCTCACCCCAAGGCTCACCGTCGCGCGTTTGGGCATCCCCACCTTTACGGGATTGAATGAGATGCTCAGGTTGGCGCTGGCCGTCCACGGACCCTGGCAGCTGTTTCGCCCGGTGAGCGCACCCAGCTGGCGTCGCAGGCAGTCTTTCGCAGACGCACTCCCTGTTGCGAGCAGCTGCCTGATACCGTCGGCCACGTGGGCGTCTTGTACCGTGGCCGGATCGAAGATGAACGCACGATCGTTCGCATAGCCATCGCCATTCACATCGGCGGAGACGGACGGCGTAAACGGGATGCCACTCAGAATGCGGCCAGTCCATACGATTCGAACGGCGTCCCAGGCGTCATAGCTCAGGCCATAGGTGATCTGATGCCGCACGTCGAACTGGCTGCGCGCCCATTCGATGCTGGCCGGATCGCCCGCCGTGCTGGAAAAGCCACGCGTCTGCTCCCGATTCTCCGCAAGAACATACGACACGTTCCACACGAGATTGCTCCCCAACACCAGCGGAGCAATGGAGAGGCGCAGCTGCCTACTCCGACTTTCGAGGTCGGACCGCAGCTCGGCCACATGATTGTAAAACTGATCGACGCTCGCATCGCGAGCCGCGATGCTGCCGCTTGCCGGTACGATACTTTCCGAGCTCACGAAGACCGGCCGGTTGCCTTCGTTGCCCAGGGTGAACCGTACGGTTGGCGTAAAGTTGAGGTCGACGAAGCTGCTCTGATGCTGGTTCCTGCTGTACATGGCGTCGACCGTCACGTTGAACCGGTTGTCAAGCGCAAGGCCGCTCCATTGCAGGTTTCCACGAATGCTGCGACGTTCCTCGTACGCGTCGCTGAAGAGTGTCACGTTCGGCGCATCATTCACGAACGCGCTCCCACCCAGCCCATTGGCACACTGCACCGGAATGGCACCGACGTTCGTTGCGTACTGCGCCCACTGTGGTTTGGGTGTGGCCGCTCCCACGCAGATCAGCTGCTGTTGACCCGTCGTCAAACCGGTGTTGCCAAGAGCGCCGCCGATCAACGCGGGCTGCGGCGTATTCTGAAAGACACCAATTCCACCGCGCACGATCGCCCGCGGTCCGCGCACCGCCCCGTCAAACGTTGCGATTTGCGGAGCCTCGCCATAAGCCCACGAAAAACCGAGCCGCGGACTCAGGTAAAAGTGGTTGGGTACGGCGTCGTTGCGCATGCCGTACGTCGACTGCACGTCGGCATTGTACGCCGGACGGTTCAGGAAACGGTTTGCGTCGGCACGGAGCCCGTACTGCACCTGGAGATTGTCACTGTGCCGGTATGAATCGCCAAGCGCAATTGCCCCCACCAAATCACTGGCGCCAATCGTTCTCGGCGCAAATGTACGGATGAAATTCGCCGGTGCACCAGCCTGTAAATCCGCCAGTGAATTGAATGTGAAGGTACCGAGTGTATTGAGGCTCTGGCCCTGCTCCATCCCGTCGCGGCGGAGCTCACTCGACAGCTTGATGCGGTGCCTGTTGTCGACACTCATCCACGAGAGTTGATTGGCGTAACCTGCCGTGTAGCTCGTGCCGTTCGCGCCCAGTGTCGAACTCCCGCCAAGAGCAATCGCGTCAATGCCGGCCGTCCCATCCGCAAAGACGGAGTTGATCAGTACATTTCCGCTGGGCAGCAATGCGTATGGTGTTCCATAGCTGTGGCTCGCATTCACACTCACGCGTGATTCCGTGAGAAGTACGTTTTTGACGTAAGCCGTGTGGCCAAACTGCGCGCCGCCCGTAAAGCTCGTTTGTGTGCCGCTGTGCGACGGGAGTTCTCCGGTGAGCAGGCCAACGGGCGAACGCCCATTCCAGCTGGCATTGACGGTGCTGTAAAACGTCTGACCGCCCGGTGAATTGATCGGGGTGTAGTTCAGCGTACCAAACACGCTTCCATCGTCTGCGTTCCGGCTCGCCGGGGTACCGCCCGCAACTGCCACGGGGATGCTGAGGTTTTGCGCGATCGTGATGAGTCGTGCAATGGAATCCGCGGCCACACCTACGGCCTGAAGTGCAGACGAATTCGTGTTCAGCAGCGTCGCCAGACTGTTTGCACGGCGGCCCAGCTGATACGACATGCTGTAGTAGATCCTGTCCATCACGATGGGACCCGACGCACCACCGCCCAGCGACACAGTGCTGTATTGCTGGCCCAATGTACGGCCAGTCGCGTCAGTCCACTGCAACTGTGGAAAATCCAGGTTCAGACTCATGCTCCGGCGAACGAAGTTCGACCCCGACGCCGAATGGAGGTCAAGCTGGCCGCCGCTGAATCCTCCTCGGCTCACGTCATACGGCGCCGTGACCAGCGCCGCCGATAGAAGCGCATCCCGCGGCACGTGCGTGTTTCCAAAAAGAGATCCGTTGAGCGTGATCTGATTTTGATCTGCCGAGAGTCCGAGAACGGAAAAGCCGGAAGGGTCACCTTCAGCGCCGTACACAGTCAGGATACCGGGAATAGTCGCGGCCAGCGCGTTGAGATCACCCTGCTGACTGCTCGCGAGCGCGGCGTCAATTGCCGCCTGCTCCGTTCCGCCAATGTCACTCACGGGATCTCGACGCGAGATGCGGCTCCGTTCGGCTGCGGCATGGACCGTATCGAGCATCGCAACCCTGGCGAGTCGTGCATCGGCGATGAGAATGTCCTGATCCACGGTACGCTTTATCTCGAATCGTCTTGGCGCGTAGCCAAGCGCCGTCACCAGCACGAAGTAGTCTCCATCCGCTCCGGGCACCGTGATCGTAAAACGACCAGACCGGTCCGTGCGAGCAATGCGATTCACTCCACCAAGCGCCGACGTCGCCGTGACGCTGGCGTTTTCGATGGGAAGATTGTCCGGGCTCGTGATCAGCCCCCGGATGACGTCGACTCCCTGCGCGCCCAGGACGAAGGGAATGAGAGTGACTGCCAGGACGACTGCTCCGATACGTGAGAGGCACTGCCCGAGCGATCGTATCATGGTGATCATGATGCCACTTACCACGGAGCACACGCGAGTCGGCGCCCTTCCGCGTGCCCGCGCGTTGCTGTTCGGGACACTGGCTCGCGTGCTCTTACGTGGAATGGTTCGTTCCTACTCGCTGAATGCTTCCATCACCACGATACCGCAGCACTTCTGCCCCGACCCGCACGAGCCCGTACAGGTGGAGCATGCGCCTGGATCCTCCCAGATGTAGTGGTAGCATCCCTGCTTGCCCGCGGCTTCACCAGCGCTCGCCTTTGCCGGCGCGAGCATGCTTCCTGCTGCAACGATGATGGTAATCGCTGCGACGCTCTGGATGATTTTTCGCATTGGTCACTCTCGGTTGTATTGGTTTGTTGCGGGCACGCGGTTTCGTCCGCGATCGTGCGGTCATGGCTATGAAATGCCTGCGCTATTGCGCGTTGAGCTCCATCGCGAACGACTGCGGTCGCGTGTTCAGGACGGTCACGGGATGACTGACACCTGATGCCACGTGCAGGCGCGCGTCGAGGATCAACACTGCCGCGCCTCTCACGGGCTTGTCTCCCACCACGAGCGCTTTCCGGTATGTGACGACATTCTCCGATGGGATGCGCTCCTGGCGAAGCCAGGTCGCGATGCGAACGGAGTCGTCTGTTCGCGTCAATACGACAGACGGCCGGTTGCGGGCAAGGCGGCTGTGAAGAACCTCCCGGAGCTGGCGTGCGAGATCTTCGCAGTTGGAGATGATCAGCGAGTCGACAACGATGATCACCGCAGGGCCGCGAACGCCCGCGGCTTGCAGTTGCGCCCCTGCATCTCCGGTTATGTCTCCGGCGACGAATGCAGGAGCAGAAGCATGTCGTTCGCTCGTGTCGGCATCCGCGGGCGCCGGCGTACAACCGTTCACGACTATCCCGGCCAGGCCCACGATGCCGAGGACGCGGAGCGCGCGCGCGCGCATTGCCAATCGGGTCGTCATCTGAATGTCTTGTGCAGAATGAGCAGTTGCGCCTGATTGTCCGGCGCGTGCTCGGCGACGAGCAGACCACCGTCCGAATCGCGTCCGAGAATCATCCCGCGCGCCGGCAAACGGTCCACCACACTCGTTGCGTTGGACCCGTTCATGCGAAGCACGAGAATCTCCTCGCTTCCGTTGAGGAGATTGTTGCCCACTCGGCCATCATACTTCGCCAGCTGCAGCGCGACGCGGCCGCTGTCGAGCGCAACCAAACGCATCAGGGCCTGCATGCCGTCATGGAACCACGTACTGTCGGCGCGGCGCACGGCACCGCCATTGCGGGCAAACAGCACGTCCATCTGGCCGAGCGCCACGCGCGACGGAATTTGCAGTGTCGCGACGTTCTTGCCGGCATAGTTGAAGACGTGCAGTGTGTCGCTCCCGAACACCCCGGCGTAGATGAATCCATTGTGTGCGTCCGCGATGATTCCGCTCATGAACCGCAGCTCGGGAAACACGTTGAACTGGCGTGGCGCAAAGAACCGCGCCAGCACGCGCCCGTCGGCGCGGGCGATGGCCAGCAGCGGTCCGCCGTCGCCGGGATGGCTGATCTCCAGCAGCAACGAGTCGTCAACGATGCGAAGGTCGAACGGTGCCGGCTTGAGAGTCGTGGCGCGCAGGAACTTCCCCGATGACGTAAACTCCGACATCAGACCCTGCTGGAAGCTGTACGCCATCAGGTGGTCTCCGAACACCTGCGCGCTGGCGAGCTGCGTGAACTCGCCGGGCCGCACGCCCGCCCGGCCGATGTCGGACACGCGCGCGCCCGTCGCATCATAGACCTTGATGTTCTTGTCGGAGACATCAGCGATGTAGATGCGCCCGGTCCTGTCGCGCGACGCCAGCAGTGGTTTCGCCAGGATATTGAACGTGTCATCGGCCAGACGGAGGGAATCGCGAATGACCGGCGTCGTGTTTGCACGCGCGGCCACGGGTGTTGCGGGCGCTTCATTGGCGCACGCCGTCACCTGCCACGCAGCGAGCGCCGCAAGAGCCGATGCGATGCATCGCCGCCCGGCAGGGAGCATCGTGAACCGCGCCGTGACCTTTTTATGGGTCGCCTGCATGAGCGCTTTCACTTTGCGCTGAGAGGGTGGCCGGCCTCGCGAATCCACGCTTCGAGCTCCGGCAGCGTCGCCGTTCCGGTGATCATCTGCTGTCCCAGGATCAGCGTCGGCGTGGCCTGCAATCCCAGGCGCGTGGCCGCCGCCACGTCATTGAGGACGCGCTCGCGAACGTCGAGCCGCTTGCGGCATGCCTCGAACGCGGGCATCGACGTCACGCCCGCGCGCCGCGCAAAGTCACCGAGCGGCACGGTCTCGAGCGAGCGTTGCTCGCCGAACAGGAGAGCGGCGAACGGAGCAAAGCGTCCATCGTCGCCGGCACACTCGGAGGCGATGGCCGCCGGCATCGCCGCCCGGTGGAACGGGAGGGGAAAATGCCGGTACACGATTCGGATCTGATTCGGGTGGCGTTCCTGCAGCGTGGCCAGCGTACTGGCCAACGTCGCACAGAACGGGCATTCGAAATCGGAGAATTCCACCAGGGTAATGGGTGCCTCGCGGGGTCCGATGCTCTGCCCGTGCGCGGCGAGATCCTCCGTACTCGTGATGGTCGTCTTTTCCGCCGGTGCGGGGCCGCGCACTCCCGTCGCTGCGCTTGCCTTGTCGGCACGGAGATACTGCCGCACGCTGAGCATTGTCATCACGAGCGCGCAGATGACGAGCAGTCCGGTCATGACGTTCGCGAGCATCTGCTTCATGGCATGCCGATCCGTAGTGTGTTTTGTTTTCGTTTACGCATGTATTCATCCTTCTTGCATTGTCATTAACGACTGAAGACAGTTCACTGGGCGATACGTACTATCGCAAGGCAATTTTGTCAAATATCAGAGTATTCTCATAGTCTAAGAGTATTCTAATGCTGAGATTTTTCTCATTAGAGTTCTCTTAAGATCGGCGTGATCCATTGATGTCCATCAATGACGATCTCGCGCTCACGCGCAGGCGCATGTTATGTTTTTCGCTCGTCGGCGCTCACCCGATCCATGGTGTGGTAGCAAAAATGACATTGGCGGGACGCGCTACTCTGGCATTCCTCATCGGCCTGCGGGCCGTCGGCGCCCATGCGCAGACGGATGCGCCAACCTTCGAGCGCGTGCTGCCGCTGGGAGCAAACGAAGGTGTGTTCGCATACGCCCGTATCGCTCCAAACGGGCGGCTGCTCGCCTATGCCTCGGAGTCGAGGGACGCCGACTCCCATGCCCCCATCCGGCGCACGATTCGCGTCGTGGACCTCGTGTCGCGGCGCCTGGTGTTCTCGGAGCCTGGAATCGATGCGTACTGGTCCAACGACGGTATGCAGATGATCTATCAGAGCTTCCGCGATGCACGAAAGCCCGTCGTCGCCATCTGGAATGCCGTCACCGGTGACGTCTCACGCGATGTCGCACCCGTACGACTGGGAGACTATTACAGCTGGGGAATGCACGCCGGCGGAAATCGCATTCTCACGATTGCGGGATACTACTACTCCCTGAACGGAACGCATGCGGAGCTGCCGGCATCACGGATCGGGCCGTGTCCAGGCATTGGAACCGGTGAGCGTCCGCTGCTCTCCAGGAACGGGCGACGCATCACCGCGTTCGTCAACGGCAGCATCGTCGTACGAAACATCGATGACTGCAATGACATAATCGACACGAAAATGCCGGGCGCCAAGGCGGACTTTTCGTGGGACGGACGCTTCATCGCGTTTCACGTGCTCAAGACGGTCGGTGACGGCTACGAGATCGCCGTCGTCGATCTGAAGGACCGAACGGTCCGCCACATCACCCACTTCAGCGGCTCGAGCCTTTTTCCGAGCTGGACACGTGATGGACGGCTTTCCTTCCGGTATGATGGCGATGATTACCGGGGATTTCTCATTGCGAAGAACGTGTTGGGCACTCCCGCGGTGCCACTCGACGATGGTGGGCCGGCTCTTCCCGCACACCGCCAATGGGTCGACATCTTTCCGGAAACCCGCCTGCCGTCACCGCACCTCACGCTCGTGCTCATCTGGAGCAGCTGGAGCGCACATGCGCCACACGCGCTCGCGGAGTTCCAGCGCCTGGCGACGCATGTCCGTGAGCAGGGGCTGCAGGTTGCGCTGCTCACCGCGGTCGATCCGGGCAGCACGCGAACTGAGGTGAAGCGTCTCCTCGACCAACACCGCATCCGGGTGCCCATCATGCCGCTCGCATCCAGCCGGTTCAAGCTGACGGCAGGAATGAACCAGATTCCCACAACCCTGTTGTTCCGCGATGGTGTGTTGACCGGTCAGAAGCTGGGCGCGCAATCGGTCGACGAGTTGCTCGGCTGGATGTTCAGCTCCACGAACCGCTGATCCTGACGAGAGCGCCCGCTACGCCGCGGTCAGCACCCGATTGCCGGTCGTCGTGATCGCGACCGTATGCTCGAAGTGCGCCGACCGGGATCCGTCTTCCGTCACGATCGTCCACTTGTCGGCCAGCGTGCGGGTGTTCGGCCCACCCACGTTCACCATCGGCTCGATGGCAATGGTGAGCCCCGGCATGAGCTTGAGGCCGCGCTTTGGCTTGCCGTAATTCGGCACCTGCGGTTCCTCGTGAAACGCCACGCCAATGCCATGGCCCACGAGATCGCGCACGACGCTGAATCCCGCCGCCTCCACGACCTTCTGCACGGCCGCGCCGATGTCGCCAAGGTGATTGCCGGGGATGGCTGCCGCGATGCCCGCAGCGAGCGAATGCTCCGTTACCTCGAGCAGCCGCTGCGTGACAGCATCCACCATGCCCACCGGATGCGTCTGCGCCGCATCCGTGAAGTACCCATCCAGCCCCACGCCAAGGTCGATGGAGATGATGTCCCCATCCCTCAGCACACGCTTCCTTGACGGGATTCCGTGCACGATCTCCTGGTTGATCGACGTGCACAGCGTCTTGGGAAAGTCATACAGCCCCTTGAAGGCCGGCGTCGCTCCCTTGTGGCTGCGAATGAACGCCTCCGCCAGGGCATCCAGATCCTCAGTCGAAACGCCGGGCCGCACTTCCTTCCGCAGCATCGCATGCGTCGCCGCGAGGATCTTGCCCCCCTCGGCCATCAGGTCGATTTCGCGCGTGCTCTTGAGCTGGATCATCTGTCGTTCCCTCACGTCCTACTGCAGTGCGCCGAGGGCGCGGGCGGTGACGTCTGCCACGTCGCCCACGGCGTCGATCACCGCGACTTTCGTTCCTGCATCGCGATACCAGGCGAGCACGGGCGCCGTCTGCTTCCTGTAGACCTCCAGACGGTTCCGGATTGCCTCGGGGTCATCGTCCTTGCGACGCACGAGTGTACCGCCGCACTTGTCGCATAGGGAGCCCGGCTCGCGCCCCGTGTATGGCGTCTGGCACTTCTCGCACACGGTCCGACTTGCCAGCCGACGCACGATCTCGTCGTCGTCGATGTCGAAGCAGAGCACGGCGTCGACCTGGCGCCCGAGCTCCGCACACGCCTTGGACAAGCCTTCTGCCTGCGGCACGGTACGCACGACACCATCCAGCAACACGCCCTTGGCGTGGCGCGGCTCGCTCAGCGCCTGCTTGATGATGCCAAGGATGACCGCATCCGGCACGAGGTCGCCGCGGTCCATGTAGCCCTTGGCTTCACGTCCGAGCTCAGTACCGGCGCGGATTGCCGCGCGCAGCTCGTCGCCCGTGGCCAGCGTCGGCACGCCAAGCGCCGCTGCGAGCAGCGGCGCCTGTGTTCCCTTTCCGGCTCCTGGCTTTCCGAAAAGAACGATGATCATCTGGGAGGGAGAAGTCCTCGTGATGCCGGTTAGAACCCGGCAGGCCCCGGCTGCTGGCGGCCACGAATCTTCAGCTTGCCCTTCTTCATGAATCCGTCGTACTTCCGCAGGAGCAGGTGCTGTTGCACCTGTGCCAGCGTGTCCAGCGCCACACCAACCACGATCAGCAGCGACGTGCCGCCGAACTGGAACTGCACGTTCACCGCACGCGAGATGATCACCGGCAGCAGCGCGATGCCCGTAAGGAACAATGCACCGGGCAGCGTGATCCGCGTAACCACCTGATCGATGTACTCGGCCGTCTTCGCACCCGGCTTGACGCCGGGAATGAAGCCGCCCTGCTTCTTGAGGTTCTCCGCCAGGTCGATCGGGTTGAAGATGATCGACGTGTAGAAGTAGGTGAAGAACAGAATCAGCGCCGCGGAGGCAATCAGGTACCACACCGTGCCGGGAGCAAACAGCTCCGAGATCCGCTGCGCGGTGGTGTTGTGCGAGAACTGCGCAAACGCGCCCGGCACCACGATGATCGACTGCGCAAACACGATTGGCATCACGCCTGCCGTATTGATCCGCAGCGGAATGAAGCTGCGCGCTGCCTCGCGCATCCGGCCCCGCGCCATCGTGCGCTGCGGGATCTGGATGAGGATGCGCCGCGCCGCCATGGTGATCGCCACGACGCCAGCGACGACCGCCACCATCACGACCGCCAGCACGAGCAGCGAGAACGAACCAATCGCACCGGTGGACACGAACTGGAACGTCGTACCGACTCCCGGCCAGATCCGCTCGACAATGGAGAAGAAGATGATCAGGCTGGCGCCATTACCGAGGCCGCGCTCCGTGATCTGCTCGCCCAGCCACATCACGAAGATCGCGCCTACCGTCAGGAAGAACGCCATCTGCAGCTTGAAGCCGAATCCCGGCGTGGTGATGGCGGACGGAAGCGACTCTGTAAAGAGCGCGAACCCCCAGGCCTGCACCGCCGCGAGACCAACCGTGGCATACCGCGTCCACTGGTTGATCTTTTTCCGGCCTTCCTCGTCCTTCTGCATCTTCTCCACCTGCGGAATCACCGCGCCCGCAATCTGGAGGAAGATGCTCGCCGAGATGTACGGCATGATGCCGAGCGCGAACACCGTCGCGCGCGACAGCTGTCCGCCTGTGAACAGATCGTAGAGCCCGAGGAGACCGCCCCCGGACTGCTTCGACTGCTGGTTGAAGAAATCCGTGAGCGCGAGGACGTCCACGCCCGGTGCCGTGATGTGCGCACCAATACGATAGACCAGCAGACACAGGAGCGTGAAGAGAATCTTGCTCTTCAGCTCCGGTGTCTTGAATACGCTCTGTACCGCCGCGGCGGCTTTGTTCTGAGCCATGAAAGATCCCTCAGGGGTGCCGCGTTACTCCTCGACCGTTCCACCGGCGGCGACGATCGCCTCACGGGCCGCGCTGCTGACCTTCAGGCCGCGCACCGTGACTGCCGTGGAAAGCTCACCATTCGCCAGCACCTTCACCGGACCCTTCCGCTTCACCAGACCCGCCGCGCGAAGGCTCTCCGCCGTCACCTCACCCTCGAGCAGCGTGAGCTGGTCGAGACGAATGACGTTGGCTTCCTCACGGAACGGATTCGTGAATCCACGCTTTGGCAGACGACGCGTGAGCGGCATCTGGCCACCTTCGAACTGCGGCTTGCCGCCGCCAGGACCATGATGGCCCGCGCGGGCCTTGCTACCCTTGTGTCCCTTCCCGGACGTCTTGCCCGTGCCGGAGCCTGGACCACGTCCAATGCGCTTCCGATCCCGGTTCGAGCCCGGGGCGGGAGAAAGGTTATGGAGACCGAGTTTATCCGTCGTCACTGTCTTACTCCACCACAGGGACCACCT
This sequence comes from Gemmatimonadota bacterium, assembly GCA_028287285.1. Taxonomy (GTDB): domain Bacteria; phylum Gemmatimonadota; class Gemmatimonadetes; order Gemmatimonadales; family Gemmatimonadaceae; genus AG11. The sequence goes on along the minus strand of JAQBPY010000079.1, from coordinate 164 downwards.
CAATGAGGTGGCGTACCTGCTTGAGTTGTCCACGAAGGGCGGGGGAATCCTGCTTGATCACCTCGGCCTGGTGGTGTCTGAGCCCGATCGCCTTGAGCGTCAGGTTCATCCGCCACGAATGGCCGATGCCGCTCCGAACCTGCTTGATCCGGACCTTCCCTGTC
>JAQBPY010000016.1 GCA_028287285.1 Gemmatimonadota bacterium | reverse complement strand
GAGACGATGCTCAACAACCCGAACAACGTGGGACGCGGCCCCGGCTTCGCGCACGAGCGCATTTGGATCGCTGGCGCCTTGCAGCGCGGTGGACAGGTTCGCTTGCGCCGCATCCCGAACGTGAAGAAGGAGACGATTCACGCCTTTGTCGCATCGGTTGCCAAGGACGAAACCGAAGCCTTCTACACCGACGAGCTGCGGTCGTACATGGGCATCGCGGACCATGACACGCGCCACGAGATGGTCAACCATTCCCACGAACAGTGGGTCATTGGCGACGTCCACACGAACGGCATCGAAGGCGTGTGGAGCCTGTTTAAGCGTTCCATCGTCGGGGCGTTTCACAAGATCAGCGTAAAGCACTTGGACGCATACCTCCAAGAGCAAGAGTTTCGCATCAACAATCGCGACAACCAGCACGCATTTCGCGACGTCATGAAGCGGATTCTGGTGAAGGAGGCGCTTCGGTATCGGGATCTAGTGGCTTCGGCGTAGCGGAGGGAATCGGCAAGCCTGCCACAATGCGGCGCGGCGCCGTCAGAGGCTCGTCCCAAGGGTTCCTCTGTGGCCTTGGAGCAGGACCAAGAAACAACGTGCGCTTCTCCGACAACTTGGCAATCGGGATCGTCTCACGCGACGGAGCGTCTCTGTTCCGATAGGCTGCTATGATTGCCCGTGCCTCCGCGACCCTCTCTGCTGGCGTGAGTTCGTGCCCCGTCTCAAGAAACGGCTTTCCGGCGAACGCAGACGCAATACGCCCCATACTCGGCGGGGCGTCAGAGAGCATCGCATCAGTCGCGTCTATTGCCTGGAGCGCGCCCTTGTACAGTTCGTCGGTGCTGTCGACGAGATTGAGTGCGCGGTTCACGAGTGCCAATTGTTTTGCTTTGGTGGCTTCCTCACGCGCCACTCTGTTTGCCACATCCTCCGTCAGCGCGTCTCGCTCCTGCGCGACCGCATCACGCTCAGTCGCGATTGCGTCCCTCTCCTGCTGGGCTAGCCGTGCGGCCTCCTCGTGTTTCCTTGCCTGCTCCACGGCGTACTGCGTTGCAATGGCCGACGCCTTCGGATGAGAGACTGATCCGACGTCGCTCATCGCAAGATCGCGGCTGAAGTGCAAGTAGAGCGCGCAGATAAACGCCCCAAGTATCCCCATACCGCAAGAAACCACGACGCCAAGCGTAAACTGCAATGACGATGGCAGTAGTTGCGCACGCGCCAATGCCACTTGAATCGTCGTTGCAATACCCGCAAGCGCCACTGTCACGGCACCGAACCCGAAAACCACGCGCTGCGTCCGACGCAAAGGTCGGAATCGATCCCATAGGTTTCCCATGCCGCCGAAGCTACGTGTCGGCTAGTCATCGTGCAACAGGGATATAATAGCGAGACAGCTTTACATTGCATTGACGACAGCGCATATCCCAGCGAGAGGAATAATGATGAACGTCCAGCGAGCGGATTCCGACGATGACCGCTCCTCGTGGCTCGACGCTCTGGGCATCGTGCGAGAGGCTGCCGTTGCCACGATCCACGAGGGTGGACGCATGCGATCAGTCTGGCCACTCTTCTTGGTGCTCGTCGTCGGCGAGCAGATACGCAGCCTCGCGCTCGTGCGATTCGCGCGGTCTCGTCGGTGAAAAACTGCCTCCGCCTGCTCCGTTCCGAGCGGCGTTGGTCTCAGAGCGACCTCGCGGCGCGCATCGGAGTGTCGCGCCAGACGATAAATGCGATCGAGAACGATCGCTACGATCCCAGTCTGCCGCTCGCCTTCCGACTCAGCACGCTCTTCGGGCGCCGCATCGAACAGATGTTCGAGTACACGAACGAGGATCAGCGAGACTGATCGGTTGTCAGTCGTTGTTCGCTTCGCACGGTCGTGCCGAGCGGTTCCCGCTCGTCGAGCGCTCGAATGAGGATGTCGACGTCGCGTTCGTCGCCGATGTTGCCGAGCACTATCGCCGCATTGCGCTTCGGCCCCCACAGCTTCGCGCGCTTCATCGGCGAGCCCTTGAATGCCACGCTGAATTCGTCCTGCGTCATCGCAAGGAGTTCACGTGCGAGCGTCCGCGCATCCTTGCCCGCGAGCACCTCGCGCGCCGCGAACTCAGGCACCTTGTTCGGACGCGCGAACGACACATTCCACGGGCACACCTCCTGGCAGATGTCGCGGTATCCCATTTTGTGATCCCGCTCTCCCGGGAGGTTTAACGCTAAAGAAGACAAAGAGTTAGCAACACTGAGACGTCTCAGCGCATGATCGCAGCCGAGCCCCGAGAGTGGCGTTCGCCCAACCGAGAGCGCTCCACGGGTCTATTTGCGCGCTGGTCGCAGATGCGCAGTGCGCTCGGCGAAGTCCGCGCGCACGCGCCACGCATCAGTTGGATTAACCCTTCACAATCCTCCTAGCTCTCGCCCACCTCATCGAGCTTCTCGTCGTAGTGCCCGAGCGTCGCAGCGGTTGACCAGCAACTGAGCGTAAAGCTGCACCACTCCAATGTCGGGATGGGACGCGTCAAGGTACGAATCACTCTCATGGTGTCGAGGGCATGCGGTAGCCCAGGCAGAAAGAACAGATCGGAAGGCGGTTGACGTCGCGAACGAAACGTGGGAGTCGCGCACACATCGACAGGGCCTAGGTGGCGTCGATCAAACGCCGGTTCAGGTTCGATTCCAGAGAGGACCTGCGCCACCCACAGTCCGGTGAGTACCCAGTCGTGCGTGCCGGCTCAGCGGCATCGCGCCATGTGGTGACTCCAACCACTCATCCGCCGCGAAGCAAGTCGATAGACCCTGGGGGGTGCTGCACGCTGTCTTAGCAGCGCCGAATGCGCCTCTTGTGCAAACGGGGATGTTCGTCATCTTAGGGCCGTGCGATCTCAGCGACGCATCCTTCCACCGGCTCACTCATGCACATCTCGCGGTTGCTCACCTGCGCTGGCGTCTTCGTGTCTCTCACCGCCGCCAGTGCGATGCAGGCGCAGGGGTACAATCGAAGCGCGGTTGTGAAGTATGCCGCGCCACTCTCCGGGTGTACGGGCGGCGTGTCCAGCGTCGTTAGTACCACCGCGGCGGACGTCACGTGTGCGGACGGGCTCGTGCTCGCCCAGGCCCATGCGTCGAGCGCAAACGGACGCACGAGTTCCTACGCCTCCATTGTCGCGCAACCTGGATACGTGGGCGACACATGGGTCGCATCCACACGGAGCATCTGGTATGACGTCGTGACGTTCGGGCCGGCCTCCCCGATTCCCGCATCCATGCGACTCAATGCGTTCTTCACTGGCGTATTGCGCGCCGGGTTTGCGGATCCGGCAGGCTACGAATCCTCCGGAGAGATTTTTCTGCACTTCTTCGCGGGAGATGCAAACGGGGCCCAAGGCGCGCAAGAGAAGTACACGCACCTCGCGGCGCGGAGTGCACCATGGATTCCCGGACCACAACAGGTGGAGCAGTACTACTTCGAAGACTTTGGGTTCGAAATTCCGATCGCGAATACGGGTGCAACGACCCGCGCGTGGTTCGAACAGATCATCGACACTGACGTCGCGGTTGGCTCTCCGCCGTCGGCGGTCAGCTCGTACGGCGCGTACGCGACGGCTGACTTTAGCCATACCGGCGTGCTCTATGGGCTGAGGTTCTATGACGCCAACCACGACGACATCACGGACAGCGTCGACTACCAGTTTCAGTATGGCACCGTCCTCGCCGCCACCCCGACGCCCGAACCGGACATCGCCGTGCTGGTAGCGACTGGACTGCTCGCGGTCGTCGGACTGGCCCGTCGGCGTGCCCATCGAACGTGAGTCGCGCATGCGCACGACAGTGGCATGCGGTGCGCTCGCGGAGAATTGCGTGGCGAGTATCGAGCGCGATGCGGTGTGCGCGCCGCCACGACCACACCGCACGGTCGCGACTCGCGTCCATAACCGCACCTAGCCCGCTACCTGTCTCTGACCGCGCGGGCGTTCCGCTTGGGCTTGATGAGGACCCGTGCACTGTCGGGCCGTAGGTTGCCGCTGAGCGTCAGCGGGCAGCGGAGCAAGATTTACCGTGACGTCGCTATGCGTGGAGAACCTCGCGATTGACGAGGCGTACGAGCTTGGACTTTCCGCCGCGCGATTCGCATGGCAGGCGGAGCTTGGGCCATGGTCCTACGCAGCGAATGGCAAAACTGCCCGACCGAGGACGGCTAGTTCACGCCGCACTGCATTCGGAATGCGGTTGGCGCGGAACTCTGGTGGATGCGCCCTAAGATTCGAAGCATTCGTTGGGCGGCGTCGGTGTCGCTCGGCACCGGCGGAAGTAGTTCTTCGAGCGGATCGCGTCGCCCTCGAAAGTAGGTGAGGAGAGCGTCCACTGCTTGAAGCCAGCACGAACGGACGCCTTTCCCGCGCTGCTGTGTTGTACGTGCCCGACGAATAACGTGGCTGCCTATTCAGCGTTCGGCCTTGTCACACATCTTAGAACGTTACTCAGTCCGAAGTATTGAGTTGGTGGCTGGCATCGGGATCTCTTCCTTAGGAGCGATACATGCATTCGCGGACCCTTCGTTTTGCCGCCGCAGCCCTTCTCATTCTGCCCGGCATCGCCCGCGCACAACGAGACAAATCCAACTCTGGGGACCAGCGCGACAACCCGAGACATAATGGAGCGGGTGATGATAGCCAGAAGATCCATAACATCATAGAAGTTGTCACGACAATCGTGGACTTAGCCGGACTGGCACTAGGCGTTCACTTGCACGATATGGGTGCGAGTGAAGGGGTGGTCAAGGCAGGTGTAGTGGCGCACGATGCGCTCCCTCCAAGCGTTCGCGCTCAAGTTCGCCGGCTGACCGCAATCTTCTCACCGATCATGTGGGATGCGGGCAGTCCGGGTTGGAAAAAAGTTTCAGTCGCTGACGCCACCATGGGTCTAGACATCTTCGTCATGCAAACACTGCGACAGTCTGGCCTAGTGTACGACGAACGAACGTGCAATCGAGTGCATGAGCTCCAGGCAGCTACGGGGGCCGCCTGGGTGTCGTCACAAAGGGACTCCGCCGCGGGAGACGAGTACCTCGAGTACATAAGTGCGCGCGGGCGTACTGCCTGCGCGGCGGTGTTCAACCGGGAGCTCCTCGGACGTGGTCCTCAAGGTACCGATCCTTTCTCACGGATTGCTTCGCGTGGCGAGCGAATCCTGGATTGCGTCGACTCGACCGCGTCGCACAAATTGGAAATTCGGCTGTTTTCATCTCTCCAAGCGGTAGTTCACCCGGATGAACAACTCCCCGCGAGCCTTGGCTATGGCTATCGGACTCCGCAGGTGCAGCTTATGGATCCAATACAGGCGTGGCCAGACAACGGCCCCATCTGGACAATTCGGATCATGCAGCTACGCACCTTTGAGGGCCCATCCCGTGTGCAACACGAGCCGCTTATGCTCTACTATCTAATAGACTCGGAAGGTTTTCTTTGGCTGGAGCCGACTGATGGAATCGCTGTCCTCCCGCGGCTCGTGGGTCGGTGTAGTGCTTAAACGCTATCTAGACGTCCGGCAGTTGACAGATATCCGGTGGGCCTGAGTGATCTAGCGTCACGGCTCAACCCAGCTGCAGCGTGGAAGAAGGCGAGCCCTGAGCAGCGAAAGATCCTTCTCGACTATTGGGTACTGGACGTTCGCGTCGCAGTGGTGCCCATTGCAGGCATGAAGCGCGCGAACCGGAAGACGGCCATCGTCACGTTGCGGACGGCACCGGGCACGCCCGAGTATCTCGAACTCCGAGGCGCTCAGCCCCCGAGCGCGCCCAAGGCGGCTTCGAGTGCGCGGGCGACCGACGCTTCGCCTTCCGCCGCCAAGCGTCCGCGCAAGGCGTCTGCGGCCGAAGGGGAGCCGATTCGTCCGAGCGCCCAAGCTGAGTGCGACCGCACTGACGGCTCAGGGTCCTCAAGCGCGGCGGCCAAGGTCGGGACGTCGGCCTCAGAGCCGATGTTGCCGAGCACTATCGCCGCATTGCGCTTCAGCCCCCACAGCTTCGCGCGCTTCATCGGCGAGCCCTTGAACGCGACGCTGAACTCCTCCTGCGACATCACGAGCAGCTCGCGCGCGATCGTCCGCGCGTCGTTCGACGCCAGCACCTCGCGCGGCGAGAACTCAGGCACCTTCAACTCACGCGTGAACGAAACATTCCACGGACACACCTCCTGACAGATGTCGCACCCGTAGATCAACTCACCGATCGGCGCGCGAAGCTCCTCGGGAATGTCGTCCTTCAACTCGATCGTGAGATACGAAATACAGCGCGTCGCATCGAGCTCCCGCGGCGCGACGATGGCGTTCGTCGGACACGCTTCGATGCACCGCGTACATGTCCCACAGCGATCCGCCTCGAAGGGCGCGTCGGTCTCCAGCTCGAGGTCGAGCACCAGCACGCCGAGAAAGAAGAACGAGCCAAGCGCGGGATTCAGCAGGTTGGTGTTCTTGCCGAACCAACCAAGTCCGGCGCGCCGCGCGAGGTCGCGCTCGAGCAATGGCCCCGTGTCGACGTACGGTTTTCCCTCGATCGCACGTCCCGCGTCGTGCTCCACACGACGGTGCAGCTCACGCAGCTTCGCGTCCATCACATCGTGGTAATCATCGCCTCGCGCATAACGCGCCACCGGACCACTCGGCTCGCGTCCCCCATAGTCGAGCGCGACGACGATCGCGTGTGTCGTACCCGGTCGCGGCAGACGCGAATCGCGTCGCTTCCCGGCGCCGCGCTCGAGGTAGTGCATGACGCCCGCGCGCCCCGCTTCGATCCACGCATCGAACGCGTCCGCGGTCTCGGCTGGCCCAAGTGCCGCGATTCCCACGAGATCGAACCCGAGTGCGTAGGCATGTGCCTTGGCGAGCCGCGCCAACTCGGCGGGCGAATGGCTCGCAGCGCTCGGGTCGAGCGACGCTTGCGCGATCATGGCTCGCGCACAGCCCACCGCGCGTATCGCTCGACATCCTCGACGGGCGGAATCGCGTGGTCGTCACCATACGCGGTGTGCATGCGCCAGCGCACGTAGTCCACAGCTGGCAGTGGCAGGAACGGAAAGCGGCGCCACCAATTCCGTCGACGAAAACGCCAGGCCACGCGCAGCAGGGCGCTGCCCGTTGCCGGATGGCGCACGGCGCGCAACGCGAGCCGGAACGAGAGGCGTGTCCACTGCATGTCTGTAAGGTGCCCGGTGACCGCTCTCCGATCAACAGGTAGCGAAATCATGGCGCGCACGAAACCTTGTAGCGTGACTGACGACCTCCGCAACCAGCTGCAATCGGCCCTTGGCGCTGCTTACACTCTCGAGCGTGAGCTGGGCGGCGGCGGAATGTCGCGCGTGTTCGTCGCACACGAGGAAAGCCTCGGTCGCGACATCGTCGTCAAGGTGCTCTCTCCCGAGTTGTCGCTCGGAATCTCCGCCGAGCGGTTTGCGCGAGAGATCAAGGTCGCCGCGATGCTTCAGGAGCCGCACATCGTGCCGATCCACACGGCAGGGCTCACGCTCACGGGGCTGCCCTACTTCACGATGCCGTTCGTGCGCGGCGAAACGCTGCGTGGGCGCATCCAGCAGGGGCGCGTCCCGCTCTCCGAGGTCACTGGAATCCTGCGCGACATCGCACGGGCTCTGCTGTACGCGCACGCGCGTGGTGTCGTGCACCGCGACATCAAGCCGGAAAACGTATTGTTGAGCGAGGGCACCGCCGTCGTCACGGACTTTGGCATCGCGAAGGCGGTGAGCGCGTCGCAGACGAATGCATCATCGCGCGCGCTCACCGCGACGGGAACGAGCATCGGCACACCGGCATACATGGCGCCCGAGCAGGCGGCAGCCGATCCGAACGTGGATCACCGCGCTGACCTCTACGCGTGGGGGATGATCGCGTACGAGTTGCTCGCGGGCCGACACGCGTTCGCCGACAGGATGTCGCCGCAACTGTTGCTCCGCGCGCAGATGTCCGAGGTGCCCGCGGACCTGCGACGCAAGGAGCTTCACCTGCCGCCGGCGCTCGCCGATTTGGTCATGCGCTGTCTGGAAAAGGACCCCGACGCGCGCCCCGGATCGGTGCGCGAGCTTCTCGGTGTGCTCGACGCCAAGCATTCCATCGCGCAGCGAGTCATGGGTCGAAATCGTCCCGTCGCGCTCGTCGCCATTGCGTTGCTGGTGGTCGCCACCGGCGCGTACGCGGTCTTCGCGCGCCGCGGAACGAGCAGCATGGCCGCAGGCGCCGATCGCTCCGTCGCCGTCATGCCCTTCACGATCATCGGCGGCGATTCCACCGAGGAATATCTTGCCGCCGGCATGACCGACGAACTGGCCTCCGAGCTGACGAAGGTGGGCGGACTTCGCGTCGCCGCACGGCGCTCTGCGTATTCGTACAAGGGCAAGAGCACACCGCCGGCCGAGGTCGGCAGGGCGCTGCACGTCGCGATGTTGCTCGATGGAACCGTGCAGCACGTGAAGGACCGCATTCGGGTGCGCGCGCAGCTCACCGGGGCGGCCGATGGCGACGTGCTCTGGGGCGACACCTTCGAGGGCGACGCCCGCGACGTCTTCGCGCTCCAGGATACGATCACCAACGCGATCATCCGCAAGCTGCGGCTCACGCTCGTCACCGGTGCGCAGGCGAGCCGCGCGAATGAGCGCCCAAGGAATCTCGACGCGCACGACCTCTATCTCCGCGGCCGCTTCGAGGCGGACCGTCACACGGAGCGCGGACTGCAAGCGGCCATCGCGCTCTTCCAGCGAGCGGCCGACACGGACTCGACGTACGCGTTGCCGTGGGTCGGGATCGCGGACGCCTACGGGTGGCTCGCCGACGGATTCATGGAACCAGGCCAGGCATACACCAAAGCGAAAGCGGCCGTGACGCACGCCATCACGCTCTCGCCGGCACTCGCGGAAGCGCACGCCGTGCTCGCCTGGATCCTGCTGGCCTATGACTGGAATTTCCCCGCGGCCGAGGACGAAGGCCGCCGCGCGGTCACGCTCGATCCGGCGTCCGCGCTGGCGCATTCGAACTATTCGTACGCGTTGGTCTACCGGCACAGGCCGGATTCGGGAATCGCGGAGATGCGCCGCGCCATTGCACTCGATCCGTTGTCTGCATCGTTGAGCGCCAATCTCGAATGGCATCTGCTGCTCAACCGGCAGTACGCCGCCGTGATCAAGCAGCACAAAGTCACGAAGCGCCTCGATCCGTTGTACTACTTCGGCGACTCGTGGGTCGGCATCGCCCATCGAGAGCTCGGTCAGTTCGACGAGTCCATCGCCGCCTATCGCGCCGTGGCGTCCGCCCGCGATGACGCGCCGCTGCCCGGACTCGCCGTCTCGTATGCGCGAATGGGCGACACGTCTCGAGCGCGCGCGATGCTGAAGCAGCTCATCGCGTTGCCGAGCGCCGCGCAGAAGCCCGACGGCATCGCGCAGATCTATGCGAGTCTCGGTGATCGCGACCGCGCGTTCGAGTGGCTCGACCGGGCATACCGCGTGCGGTCGAACTCGATTCTCGAGGTCGCGTTCTCGCCCGCCTTCGACGCGCTCCATTCCGATCGGCGATACCAACGGCTCCTGCGTAAACTCGGTCTCGACCAATGACAAGCGAGCAATGATGAACGTTCTGATTCTCGGTGCAACCGGCATGGTGGGGCAGGGCGTTCTCCGCGAGTGCCTGCTCGCCGCGGACGTGCAGCAAGTGCTTACGCTCGGCCGAAGCGCGACGGGGCAGCAGCACGCAAAGCTGCGCGAGCTCGTACATCTGAGTCTCTTCGATCTCTCCGCAATCGAAGCCCAGTTGTCCGGCCTCGATGCGTGTTTCTTCTGTCTCGGCGTATCGTCAGCCGGAATGTCGGAGAGAGACTACGCGAAGGTGACGTATGATGTCACACTCGCCGTCGCGCAGGCGTTGGCCCGGATCAATCCCTCGATGACGTTCGTCT
>JAQBPY010000436.1 GCA_028287285.1 Gemmatimonadota bacterium | reverse complement strand
GACTCGACCGATCCAGAGGTAGTGCTGGTCGTCCGCGTCCTTCTTGATGTAGGTCTGGTACAGGTCGTAGGTCCAGACCGTGTTGAACGCGGTGATGTTTCCCGCCATGCCCGACATGAACGATGCGAGCAGCGCCGCTAGACCCAGCCCCAGCATGCCGTTCGGGAAGAGGTGCATCAGCATCGACGGTGTCGCGAGATCGTAGTCGAGCACCACCCGTCCCGCCGCATCGAGCAGCGGACCACCGCCCTCGGCCACCTTCGCCGGGATGATTCCCTTGCCGCCGATCACCAGCGCGATCATTCCGGGCAGGATCACGAGAAACGGAAAGACCATTTTCGGCACGGCCGCGATGAGCGGTGTCCGGCGTGCTGACTCCATCGAGTCCGCCGCCATGGCGCGCTGCACCACAAGGAAGTCCGTGCACCAGTACCCGAAGGAGAGCACGAAGCCCAGTCCCATGACGAGGCCGAACCATTCGACGCCGATCAGGTTGTGCGCGGGCGCGTCCAGGCCCTTCCATGCATGCGTGTACGCACCCGCGGGGTGCCCTTGCGACACCGCCAGCGCCGTGAGCTTCACCTGCAATCCGCTCCAGCCGCCGACCTCGTTCAATCCCACGATCACGAGCGGCGCGAAGCCGAAGACAATGAGGAAGAACTGGAGTACCTCGTTGTAGATCGCACTCGTGAGGCCACCGAGCAGGATGTAGGTCAGCACGATGACCGCCGACACCAGCACGCTGACGTTGAAGCTCCACCCGAGCAGCAGGTGCATCAGCGCTCCCATCGCGTACATCGACACGCCCGAAGAAAACACCGTCATGATAGCGAAGGACACCGCGTTGAACGCGCGCGTCTTCTCGTCGAAGCGGAGCCGAAGGTATTCAGGGACCGACCGGGCTCGCGATCCATAGTAGAACGGCATCATGAACAGCCCGACGAAGAGCATCGCCGGTACGGCGCCAATCCAGTAGAAGTGGCTCGTGGAGATACCATACTTGGCGCCCGAGGCGCCCATGCCGATCACTTCCTGCGCGCCCAGGTTGGCCGACAGGAAGGCGAGACCGGTGATCCAGGCCGGCAGTGAGCGGCCCGAGAGAAAAAAGTCCGTGCTCGTCCGCATGGCGCGACGAAGCTGCCATCCAATGCCAAGCACGAAGGCGAAATAGATCCCGATGATCGAGTAGTCGATCCAGCGCAGTCCAATGGGAGATAGGCCCGGCACCATCTGCACAATGCCTCCGTCTATAAGGGGGACTGCCGACGCCATTTTGGCGGCGGCTTAGCCTACCATGCGGAACGACCCGCGGCAATCAAGAATCAGTAACGACCGGTGGCAGGTTGGAACGTCCGCCAGCTGTGCCAGAATTCCTGGCTGGCGTTCAGCGGTTGGAGGGTGCCGGTCGCACCCTGTCCGCTCAGTGCGTAGCTGCGACCATCGGCCACCAGCGAGTCTCCGCGAAGCGCGAAGCGCGTCGCTTCCGATGGCCGGCGGAACGCGAAGTAACTCAGGCTGTCGGGTCCAAGAAGCACGACGACGGGCGCGCCTCCGAGCGTGTCGTTGACAATGCGCTCTCGGTTAAGCCTGTTCCAATCGTATGCCCGGCTGGTCCCATTCACCTCAATTCCGACGACCCAGGACTTGTCCTTCCAGGACGCCGTGTCGGTTCCGGTCAACTTCTTTCTGCTCCAGCCTCGCTCATACGCGTAGTCCTTCGCGTATTCGTCCGTGAAGGCTGGATCGCCCTGCATGATCAGGCTGTTGGGATACATCGCCAACCACTGCCGCAACGTCACCTGCACCATCGGAAGCTCCGGGAGCTTCGTGCCCTTCAATGTGCCCGTAATGGCCTCGCCGTTTGCCTGACGCCACCAGCTCCCCGTGGTCTGGTCCTCCAGCATGGCATTGAAGTGATCCATGCCGACGAGGCGAAAGGTCTCCGTTCGGCCCGCGATCACCGGCGCGAAGACGCGGCCAGTCCGGCACACGGTACAGTAGCTCACGAGCACTCGGCGCCCTGCGACGCTGTCGATCACTTGATGATGGTACCCGATGAACTGGAGCGGATAGGCCCTTGCATCTCCATTGATCGCCAGGCCGACGACCAACCGGTTGAGCGCAACCTTGTTGTGCGATACGGGCTGCATGTTCACGACGCTGGGTTGCCGGAACATGTGGTCGGCTGACATCTGGAAGTTCACGGCGTACGTCACGAACGCGACGAGGACGAGGGACGCCGCCGCCGCTCCACGGCGCCATCCTCCCAGACGCCAGACGGACGGCAGCCCGACCACGAGCAGCGCACCGAACAGGGCGCGCAACAGCCAGCGCCACTTGTACAGCGTGTACGCCGCGTCGATGCTCCGCATCTGCTGGCTACCCGGCATTGGCATGATGAAGTACACGTTCGCCACTTCGGCGACGAGTAACCCGATCACACCAACGACGAAGAGGCGGCGCATCACGGCCGGGCGCCTGCCGGTACGGCGGCGGCGCGCTCGAGCGCTGACATGGCTTGCGCCACACCGTTCGTCCAGCCGAATCCGTCCTGGGTTGGGTACTCACCGCCCCCGGCGCGCTTGCTGAGATCCGTGACGTCGTACTTCTCCGTCATCTTCCCCGTCACGCGATACGTGCGGCGGTTCAACGCCAACCACCGATTGCGCGCATCGTTCGCGATGTCGGCTCGGCCATACCGGCGCGCCGCCTCCGCGCCCAACCACTGCAGTGGCGGCCAGCCATTTGGCGAATCCCACTGCTGACCTGAAGCGATCTGCGTCGTGACGAACCCGCCTGGCTTC
>JAQBPY010000433.1 GCA_028287285.1 Gemmatimonadota bacterium | reverse complement strand
TGTAGATCCAGCCGTCGATGCCGAGTGTGATGCCGTTGGTGCTGTGGTCGGCGCTGCGGAAGTCGAGGTTGGCGGCGCTGATGCCCTTTACGAGATCGACGGAGCGATCGGCGATGCCGTCGCCGTTGTCGTCGAAGTAGGCAGTGAGGTTGGGCGGATGCAGGACGTAGAGCACCTTGCCGTCCCAGATCATGCCGCGCGGGCTGTCGACGTCGGTGAAGACGGTGTAGCGATCGGCGCGCCCATCGTGATCGTCATCAACCAGCCGAACGATGCGTCCGCGCCCCTTCACGAAGTCCTGCGCGAGGTTGGGGTCGGTGCCGACGAAGACAACGCCGTCGATGGTGGACGTCACACACACCGGGTACTCCGCGAAGGGCGGCTCGGCAAAGAGCGTGACGGCGAATCCGGGCGGTGCCTTGACCTCGGTGCGGACCTTCTCTGCGTAAGCCGGATCGTGAGTGAGCGGACCTAAAGGTGCGAGCTTGGCGGGCATCGCCGGCGTCTCGCCGGGGCGCGGGGACTGGGCGTGCAGTGCCGGCGCGAGCACGCACGCGGCGATGAGCCAGAAGCGGGCAGAGTGGCGTTGCATCATGAGCCTGAGTAGGGGAGAACGATCGAGCGAGAGCGCATCGATGCTCGTCGGCCGGCAGCACTGTCGGTTTACGCGACTTAGTTCACAGCTGTTGCAAACTCCCTGCATGCTCGGATAGCGTCGATGGCGACGGGCAACCGGAGCCGACCGTCTGAACCCGTATGAACTAACCCGGTCGGCCGGTGCCCGTGAACCCGCTCGTCGTCGCGATGAACGAGGTCACCTCAAGCCTGGGCGAAACGAATGATGCCGGGCTCTGCGAGGTGCAGCACCACGCGTCAGGCAACGGGCCTGCACATGGTGCCGCGCGCGCTAGGGAGTGACGGAGGCGAAGTACACTTCGAGGTTCGTCGGCAACGCGCCCGTCGTCTTGCCCGGTCCCGTCCACGTCAGGCCGGCGGATGTCGCCGTCGAGACGATGCCGTCGTAGTCCCCGATGAACGGGCGGATGCCCGACCCACTCGGCACGCCGTACTGCGCGGGATCCCAGCTGGACTTCGTGACGCGCTGCACGGCCCACGTGGTGCCGCCGTCGGCGCTGCCGAAGTAGGTGATGTCGAACAGCGTGTTGCCACTCCAGCTGCGATCGTTCGCCATGAGGTCGATGCGCCCGCTCGTCGGCTCGATCGACATCTCGACATTGATGCGATCGCCCGACGCCGGCGCCACCGTCTGTGCCGTCGACCACTTGGCGAGGTTGCTGACGTTCGCTGACGTCAGGAAGATTTGCGCCTTCCCGCCGACGATGTCCGTGTAGGCGACGAAGAGCCGTTTGCTCGTGGGATCGAACGCCGGAACCGGATAGGAACCCGGCCCGCGGAACTGGTTGCCCGTGATGTTGAAGCAGTACGGCGGATAGAGGCAGACCGGATTCTGGAACGTGCCGAAGCGCACCGGCGTGCTCCATGTCGCACCGCGATCCTTCGAGATGCTCACGAAGAGCGCGGTTCCCTTGCCGCCGAGGATCGAGTTGTCGAAGGTGAGGTAGGCGTATCCGGTCGCAGGGTCGGTGACGATGCGCGCGTCCTGGTCGCTGTGCACGGAACCGCTGGTCACCTGCACTGGCGCGCTGAACGACGCGCCGCCATCGCGCGACGTCGCGACGTAGATGGGCGAGTGTCCGCTGCTTCCCGTGAACTGCGCCCACGGAATGTAGATCGTGCCGTCCTTCGCGACGTGGATCGACTCGTGGTCTGGGAACTGTCCCGTCGATCCCTTCGCCTGTCCATTGCCCGTGAAGTTCGAGACCAGCGTAAGCGGAGCCGTGCTTCCACCCGCCGTCCACGTGATGCCGCCATCGGTGGAGCGGCTCAGCAGCAGTGCGACGCCATATGGCGGCGTGCCTTGATAGCCGAAGCACGCAAAATACGCGGTCCTGCCGTCCGGGCTGAACGCGACGGCAGGATCGCCGCCGTAGTCATAGTTGCCCGTCCCCGCGACCGACGGATCGTTCGTGTATTTCGTGATGCCGGGGACGAAGCCGCTCGGCAGCGTCTTCGTCCAGGTCTTCCCGCCATCGAGGCTGGCGTTGACGCCGCAGCCGTCGTTGTAGTTCCAGTCGTTGTTGCCGGTGATCAGGTTCTGCGAGTTGGTGGGATTGACCGCGAGCGGAGTCTCGTTCTGCGCCGTTGTGTCGTTGCTGACGTTCACCACGACTAGCGAGCCACTTCCGAGGCTGCTGTATGAGGGCGCGGACGGGGCGGCGGGCCGCGAATCCGTCAAGCCATCAGGGCTGCAGGCCGTGAGCGTCGCCACGATGACGGCGACGCCAGCCATGCAAATCCGGTCGAGCGTGCGACGAGGCGGCGTCAGCCGCGCAGCGGGGAGACGGTTGTGCGTCATCGGAGTACCCCGAGTGAGTTCGCGCGGAATCCTGGCGCGCGGGTGATGGACCTAATCGTTCTGCACTATCGCGGTGCGCCGGCGTCGGTCAGTGCGATCGGTGGCTAGAATTACGAAACGTTTGGTCCTGCCGCAAGCGCAACGCGCAGTCGTCGGAAGAACGGAACGACCGCGCTGGGATTCATCGGCCCAGCGCCGCTGCTAGGTCACATCGCGCGCGCCGCGAGCCAGCATATAGCGACGCATGAATTCGTTCGTCGTGCTGTCGTGTCCCTTTGCGGGCGGATCTTTAGTCGATTGATGTCTTTTGCTTCAGTCGTATCGGCCATCGCGGCCTTTTTCGCAGGGATCGGTCGTCACGCCGCGGTCGCGTGCGACTTGACCTTGCGAGATGTGGCCGTCGCACGGCTCATACTTCCATCGACCGTATCGCACGCCTTTCCCGTTCCATCCATCATGCCGACCGTGCAACATCAGGGTCTGGAGCGGGATCTAATACGTGTCGGCGCTTTCGGCTAGCCTGGACGACCAGCCACGGGGACCCACCGTCGCCGACTGAGCTTGGAAGGTCCGGTAGCTCGTGCAGTCGCTCGATATTCAGAGACGCAGCACTGAGTTGTCCGCTCATGGCTGAGAGGTTCCAGTGCGTGTTGGATAGTTGGATCCTCTTGTTGTCTGCTTCGACGTGTACTGTGAACGGTCGCCCATTGTCAAAATACCACGGAAGGGCGAAGTCGGTCGAGAATGTCGAGAATCGCTCTTGCCGAAAACATGGGTGGGTTACGGTAATGAGTAGGATGCCATCGTCAGTCGCGGACTCAGCAAGTTGGCGCAACTCATCCTCGCACTGTTCGTCCGTTTCCCAACCCATCCAAACTGCTGTCAGGATGACCGCGTCGTATGTGCATAAAGGCGGCTTCTCCTGCAACACACGAAACGACTTCGACTCCCGCGCCCGCTCTAAAGCCAAGGCCGTCATGGCCGGCGACGAGTCCCAGGCATCGACACTTGACTGAGGCAACCGGCGCGCCGCGGCTTCAGCGAATCGCCCGTCCCCGCCGCCGACGTCGAGAATACGTTTAGGACTTTGCTGCTCGAGCAGATCTAGGAGCACGGGAAAGACTACGAGATGTCGCGACTCGTGGCTCATCGCTGCATAGGCTTGGGCGACGTTGTCCCAGTCTGGTGGTTTCATGAGCGGTCATGGGGAAATCGGACTGACTTGACAGATCGTGGCTGCAGCTGTCCTTTTGCGACGCGACTAAGTGGCTTCTTGTTGAGTCAACATCAAGCTAGGATTCAGCCGTTTGCATAGGGGCGCCACATGCAGCGAATGACGTCTTTTGCTCGAGCAACTGCGAAGTTACCTTCGGCCGAACAGGGGGCATTGGAGTCAGTAATCGCAAGGCTCACGGGACTCAAGGGAAAGTGGCTATTCATTGCGTCGAATCTCCGTCAGGAGCACTTTCTTTCCGGCCCTTCTATGCGACACTTGCTACGGTTCTTTCTTGGCCATTTGAAGACATCGCCGACGAGTGATGAACTAAAGGCAGCCTACAAGAAGTACTGCGACAACCGAAAGTTTCGAGGTAGGGAAGTAGCGAAGGCCAAGCTCAAGAACGTCACGGACTTAGGCAACGCGAAGGAGTACGACACGCTGGTTGGGCAGATATTCAGCGCGAACCCAGTCCTCTTTCGAGATCGGTGCGCTGCGAGATCGTTCCTGAAGAAGGTACAAGATGGACGCGCGCTCTCAACGTCTGAAAAGAACGTACTCTTACACCAACACATGATCTGGTGTACATGGTCCGAGGACGGCACTGACCCCTTTCAGTTCGCTACGACGTCTGAAGCGGATGAAGTTCGAGCGTTCCTCGGCCTACCGGCCAAACTTCGGGGACGTCTCGTTATCATGCGCTATCCACGATCAAAGGTTTCCACTTTGTTTCGCCCAACAATCATAGACGCAGGCGATCACGAGTATTTCGAGCCGCCACCGCTGACTTTCGGATTTGGGCTAACCAAGCCCTGGAAGCCTGGCGACCTTCCTCCGACACTCAAGGACCTTATGATTGAACCAGATCGCCGGCCAGAAGCCCTTCACAAGCCGGTCACGTTTGAGAATGTCCGCGCGGAAGTCTTCTTCTAGCCGGTCGGTAAGGCGCTGAGACGGACACTATAACATGACTGACGTGCAAAGTTTCTATGAGAAATTCGGAGACCTGGATGAGCTTGGCTGGACAGAGCTAGTTCGTAGCGTTGTTCGACGGGAGGCCGCCGCGTACGACATTTTACAACCTGGGCCCGGTGACGATCTCGTCTCTGTGCTGTCGGCGGTGCTCGTGCGCCTGGCGGAGAATTCGCGCCGGACGGCCGCCCGCGGTTTTGAGCGGTGGCTCGTTGAGGGAGCACAGTCAGGCGCGCCTACGTCGAAAATCGCGGATCAAGTCGTGGATGCTCTGTCCTTACTCGCTGTAACAGGCGTCGACGAGTCTCTTGAACTCATTCGCCAACTCGCCGAGGACTCGCGCCAAAGCGATCTTGTGAGGCTCCGTGCCGCAGACTTGCTCGTGGAGTCAGACCTGAACCTCCCGTTGAGTCTGCTCGAAGATGTGACGTCCGGCAGGGCGCCACTCTTAGCGGGACCTGTATCGGAATCAATTCGTAAACAGAGCCCACACGACTGTCTTCGCTTCGTCTCTAGCCTACGACTTTCCCCGGAACATGCGTCCGTCATCGAGACACCACTCAGTCGAGCGATGGCTGCCGTTGGTTTCGACGACTCCGTTCTTTTCCTGAACGACGCCAAGTTCAGGAACGGCGATGCAGTTCAGGGACTGATGAGAGAGCAACTTGCAATTCTTTTCGGCGACTCGTCTTCAAGCATCTCTGCTGCAAATCCGAATGTGCTATCGCCGGAAGAGCATGCACGCTTTGAGTTAGAGATCAATGATAGGATGCGGGCTGCGACGGGACTTGAACTCCTTCTTGTGGTCCCGTTTGCTCACGCCTGCGATGCTCCAAAGGCAATGCTGCATGAGGCAGTCCTGCGGAATCTGTCGCATGAGGTGGCATATCTCTTCTATGTCAGTAAGACTAACGCCCCCGCGGCAGCCGAGATGCGGACTGCGTTCTTGAGATCCCTCGGTCCGGACGCTCACGATAGATTCGAAGGTTTGGTTACGGTGTTTCCGTATCATCAGGATTGGATGGGCAACACCATCATCTTCTACTTCTTTCACGACCCCACACGCAAGTACCAGATCAAGAAGGTCCTTGCATTTGCGGGCACACAGCGTGGCATTGCCATCGCTCCATCTTGGGAGAAGCTCACCGATACTGCTGCAAAGGCCCTACTATCCCGTTTGGAAGACCCGAATGACCAAGCACAATCAAGTGGTCGCGTCGAAGGTCTTGATTGGCGAATCTTGGTGCAAGGCTTCGTTCGGAAGTTACAGTCTAGCGTTGCGGACCCTGCGCCCGTCGGATCCGCATCGCACGTTGACAGACAATCACTCCGGCTCGCGTGAGTCGAGGCACAAACATGCACAGTGACAAGTCCAGACAAGATGTGGCTCACTTCCGTTATCTCGGATTCATTACTGCAGCGAACATAACGTTTCAACTCGTTTCTGATGCGACGGCAGGGAAGCTAGTCTCCTACGGCGCGTGGGCGGGATCGGTTGCGCTCGTCTACTTTCCATTTACCTATGTCTTCTCTGACGTTCTCACTGAGGTCTATGGGTATGCCGTGGCTCGTCGCGTGTTGTGGATGACGCTGATCGCTTCGATTGCGGCCGGCTTGATTTACCAGTTCGCAGTGTGGATGCCGTCTGCTCCCGGGTTCGACGCTGGTGATGCTTACCAAAGAGTCTTTGGCGTCGTTCCTCGCGTGCTCTTGGGAGGCTGGATTGCGGTCTTCGCTGGAGACATCTCGAACAACTATACGTTGGCTAAAATGAAGGTACTCACGAACGGCCGCCATCTATGGATGCGCACAATTGGCTCGACAATTGTAGGTCAGGGCGTAAACACTGCGTTGTTCTATCTCATCGGACTTTACGGCATTATTCCGAATAATCTGCTGCTTCCTGGCATCGTTTTCGGGTGGATCTTCAAGTCGTGTATCGAAGCCTTGATGACTCCTGCAACGTACGTTGTCGTGCGAAAACTGAAGGAAGCGGAAGGTGTGGATTTCTACGATCGAGGCACCGATTTCAATCCATTCCGACTCGTGGAGTAGCTAATTCTCATGTGGGACAATGACATGGACTGAATCTGGGCGACACACCTTGTGATTCCAGCGAGAACGCAGGAGCGTCGCGCTCGACGTTGTCGTCAGAAATCGTTCAGTGGAAGTGAACGCGCTCCGTCGCAGCGGCATCGCTATTGATGCCCTTTGCCTCCCTCGTTATCGGCACGCGCGATGTCTCCCATGGCACGCGCGATGCCGGCGGCATCCTCCGGGGCGTCGGCCAGCCATGCATCGAGATAGGCCCCCTTCTCCGCGGGCGTGCGCAGTTGCGCCGCCACGTTGTATGGCATCGCCCTGGTGCGAGTCGCTTGCCTTGGTGCGGGCATGGGCACGGAACAAAAAGCTATGCTGCCGGCGACTGGTACAGGAACTTCTGAAATCCGGCGAAGATGCGACCTATCTCGTCAGGTCTGCCGAGGTCCTGTAAGGCATCCGCGATCGAGTTGTGATACTTGAGACGCAGCAATGGCGTGAGCTTCTCCTGATCCAGCTCCTGCACACCTTCTCGCACGTAGTGAGATAACACGAAGTCGAGAAAGACCTGCTGCTTGCTGTTGAATTGAGTGCTGATCAACACCTTCGCCCTTGATGCCCTGTTCTCGCGGGTGAGTGGCGGAAGCGCGTACGCAACGTGGGCCAGCACATCAAAGAGATCGCTCTTCTCGGCGTCGATGACTTTCTGCATCTCGGCGAGTTGGTCCTGACCGAATCCCTTCTCTGCCAGGCCATCGAGCAGCTTTTTCCGAGTGTCGGGCGCACTCCAGATAGTACGCAGCTCCGCCTCATCCTTGAAGAACGCCGGCAGCTTGCCGAACAGCATCTCCATGAACTGCTGGGCCGACATAGGCGTACCGTCCGGATGCCAGAAGGTGGTGGCCATCATGTGCTGCAGGCTCCGCTCCTTGCCGTCCGCCAGCTTGATCCGGA
>JAQBPY010000418.1 GCA_028287285.1 Gemmatimonadota bacterium | reverse complement strand
CGGCTCTCCCGTTCGCCGGCATCGCGCCAGGAAATCGCGAGACTCACGGACCCCACGAGCAGCAGCGCGGCGATCGACACCACGGTGACGGTCGCGAGCAGCAGCGTGCCGCGCAGCGACCACCGGCGCGGAGAAGTGCGCCTGATCGGGAAGGTCACGGTGTCGACCTCTCGTCTCGACCCGCACGCGCGAGCCAATAGGGGGCCGTGCGGTCGCGCTCGGCGGTGAATTCAATGGGCCCGCTCAGTCCCGGAAATGGGCTCCGCGTTCTTCCCAGCTCCGCGAGCCAGGCCGGAAGCGCCTCGCGATGCGCCCCGGTGGCCTTGAGCGCCTCGGCGAGCAGCGTTACCGCATCATAGGCGAGCACCGTCTGGTCATTGAGCTCGCCGCGACCCGTGCGCCTGTACGCCAGCCGAAGGTTCAGGAGCGCCGTGTCAGGGCGGTCCAGGTTGACGAGCCGCACGTAGCGGACTGCGTCGAACAGGCGCGCCGAATCGACCAGCGCCGCGCCGCGCGAAAAGGCATCGCTCGCAAGCACCACGAGCCGCGGCAACGCGTCCCGGACGCGCCGGGCAATGGGCGCAAAGTCCGCGCTGCGTCCGAGCCAGATCAACACGTCAGGCTGAACTCTTTGCAGGGCACCAACAAATTCACTCGCCCCGGCCGAATCCATGGCCGAGTACGGAACATCATACTGCGGTACCACGTGGGCGGCGCGAAGACGTTCGACGACCACACCGTGCAGGGGACGGCCATAGTCGTTGTTCACGAACATCACGGCAACGCGCAGGGGGCTCTTCACGTGAACGGACAACGCCTGCTCGGCGAGAAACACACCCTGATGTACATCGCTTGGCACCAGACGATAGCTGTAAGGGCCTGCCCGTCCGTAAAGTGGAGCGGTGCTCGTTGGTGAGAGCTGAAGCACGTGCCGCGCATTGTAGACCTGCGAAGCTGCGAGACTGGAGCTGCTGTTCGTGTGACCAATCACGGCCAGAATGGATTTGTCGGATGAGAGGCGCTCTGCGGTTTCCACCGCCACTCGTCCGGTGCCAATCGGAGTGCTGATGTTGAGCAGGTCCAGGTGGTGACCGTTCACGCCTCCACGCGCGTTGATCCGCGCGGCTGCGAGTGCCGCCCCTTCGCGGCCCGCTGCGTCCAGGACAACAGCGAGTCGATATGGCGTCTCACTGGTGCACGCCGTGGCACTGGCGCCCAGCAAGGCCGTCAGAACGAGGGCGCAGGGTGCACACCACGACCATACGTTCACATTGGTTCCTCGAAGCGTAACGTTCGCTGCACGCGGTCTGGCAAGCTGCGTGGGGCGCTTTCGGCAGGCGGGGGCTGGTTCCTCAGCGGCATTCGAAATGTACACAACGGTCAGACAGCCGCCTTAGGGGAGAATACTGATCCGTGATTGGGCTACATTTGATGAATGACGACATCGATTCACATTGTGGGCGGAGGCCTGGCCGGCACCGAGGCCGCCTGGCAACTCGCCGAACGCGGGCACGACGTCGTGCTGCACGAGATGCGGCCCGTCGTCGGCACGGAAGCACACAAGACCGACAAGCTCGCGGAGCTCGTGTGCTCCAATACCTTCAAGAGCACGGAAACGACGAACGCACACGGCTTGTTGAAGGCCGAAATGCGGCTGCTCGGCTCCATGGTGCTCCAGTGCGCCGATGCGTCGCGCGTTCCCGGCGGCTCCGCGCTAACGGTTGATCGTGACGTATTCTCCACGACCGTCCACGAGCGCGTCTCCGCGCATCCGCGAATCGTCATCGAGCGGGGAGAGATCCACGTGTTACCGTCGCCAGGCATTGTCGCGACCGGACCGCTCACGTCGAGTGCACTGGCAGAGACCATTCGCGCGCGGCTGGGTGTTGCATCCCTGGCGTTCTATGATGCCATTGCGCCCATCGTCGACTACGACTCCATCGATCACGACATCGTGTTTCGTGCCTCGCGCTACGGCAAGGAAACCATGGAAGGCGAGGGCGACGGCGCGTATCTCAACTGCCCGATGGACCGTGCGCAGTATGAGAATTTTCTCGATGCGCTCACGCACGCGGACGAAGCAACGGCACATGAATTCGACAAGGTTCCGTACTTCGACGGATGCATGCCCGCCGAGGAGATCGCGCGTCGCGGCCGCGAGTCGTTGCGCTTCGGGCCCATGAAGCCGGTGGGCCTTACCGATCCGCGCACAGGTCGCGAGGCTTATGCCATCGTGCAGCTGCGCATGGAAGACCGCGGCGGCCGCATGTGGAATCTGGTGGGCTTCCAGACGCGCATGCGGTATCCCGAGCAGCAGCGTGTATTCCGCATGATTCCCGGGCTGGAGAATGCGGAGTTTCTTCGCTTCGGCTCCATCCACAGGAACTCGTATCTGAATTCGCCGGCGTCGCTCACACCGCATCTCTCGCTCAGGGATGATGCGACGACGATGTTTGCCGGGCAGTTGACCGGTGTCGAAGGCTATACCGAATCGACGGCGACCGGCTTGCTGGCCGCGATCAATCTTTCGCGGCTGCTCCGTGGCACGAACGCCGTGGTCCCGCCGCCAACCACCATGCTCGGCGCACTGTATCGCTACCTTCGCGAGGCCGACCCCAGGCACTTTCAGCCCATGAATGCGAACTTCGGCCTGGTGGACGATTTGCCGGCACGGGTCAAGGACAAGCGCATCAAGAAGGAAAAGCTCGCCGAGCGCGCGCTCGAGCACACGACCGCGTGGCGTGACGAGCATGCGCTCGGCATTCTCGCGTGACGGAAGTGTCTTCCGAGACTCCCTCGGATGTGGAGGAGTTTCTGCGACACCTGGCCAAGGAGCGTGACGTCTCGCCCAATACGGTGAAAGCGTACAGCCGTGACCTGCGCGAGTTCGTCGTGTTCCTAGGCGGCTACCATGGCACGGATGGGTGGACGTGGGAACGTGTCGACCGGCTGGCGATGCGCGGATTTCTCGCGAGTCTGGCCAGGCGTGGCGTGGGTAAGCGAACGATGGCCCGTACCTTGTCCGGGGTGCGGAGCTTCTATCGCTGGATGCACCGCAATGAAATGGTGGAGGTGAATCCTGCGCGCGCCGTCGGTGCGCCAAAGCAGGAGAAACATCTACCAGGGTATCTCGATCGGCCGCAGATCGACTTGCTCTTCCAGATGGCCGAGACGCGCGCGATGGAGGGCAACTTCGGCGACGTCCGCAATCTCGCGATTCTCGAGCTGTTCTATTCCACCGGCATGCGATTGTCGGAGCTACAGGGGCTGAGCAAGGCCGACGTCGACCTGGTGAGCCAGCAGGCGAAGGTGCGGGGGAAGGGGCGGAAGGAGCGCATCGTACCCATTGGCGACCACGCGATGCGTGCGATGCGGAATTACGAGTCGAAGCGCGATGAGCTGCTGCGGCAGCTCAGCGGAAAAGTAGACCGGTCGGCCTACTTTCTGTCGCGAACCGGCAAACGGATCGGCCCGCGCATGGTGCAGAAGATCGTGTCGGCGTTCCTGGCGGAAATTGACGAGGATGCTGGCCTGTCGGTGCACTCGCTCCGGCACACGTTTGCGACGCATCTGCTCGACAACGGGGCAGATTTGCGCGCCGTGCAGGAGCTGCTTGGGCACGCGTCCATTTCCACGACGCAGATCTACACCCATACCAGCGTGGAGCGGTTGAAGCAGGTTTACGAGAAATCGCACCCTCGGGCATGAAGATCGCTTGAGTGGACGGTCTCTCCCACGGCGAGCGGTGCTGAGTGCGTGCAGAAACGGTTCCGGTGATTCTTGGGGTGCTGGTCGCCATTGTCGGGCTCGCGATTCTTGCCGACGCCTGGCTTCCCGAGACCATGACCTTTGGAAGCGAGCGCCGCCGTCGGTCGCGGACTGAGCGCAGTCTTGGCGGTGAGGCGTGCATCGGCCTGGCGGCGCTGTGTGAGGCGGCAGCACTCATCGGGCGTGATACGTGGGCTTATGAGACCGTGGCCATGCTGGCCGGGGCGGGATTGTTCGTGATCGGTGTGTGGCTCAACCGGCGGTTCCTGTCGGATCGAATCTCCAACCGGGGAGCGTTGCGACGCGACGAAACGCCAAAGGCGCGCGACGGCAAGGACAGGATTCGCTAGCGCATGGGGCCGGCCTTCCCCCAAGCGCTATCTTCAGGGGATGGAACTTCCACGTATTCGCGCCACCACCATCCTCGCCGTCCGTCGCGGCGGCAAGGTCGCGCTCGGCGGCGACGGACAAGTGACCGTCGGCGATACGGTCATGAAAGCCAAGGCCAACAAGGTCCGCGCCATTGGCGACGGCAAGCTCCTGGCCGGGTTCGCGGGCTCAGCGGCCGATGCGCTCACCTTGTTCGAGAAGTTCGAGGAGAAGCTGCAGCGCTATCCGGGAAACATGCCACGTGCCGCGGTCGAGCTGGCCAAGGATTGGCGCAGCGATCGCGTGCTCCGCCGCCTCGAGGCACTGCTTGTCGTCGCGAGCGCGGCGCACGGTTTCATCATCTCGGGCACGGGCGAGCTCATCGAGCCGGATGATGGTATTCTCGCCATCGGATCCGGCGGTGCCTATGCGCTCGCGGCCGCACGCGCACTCGCGGCGAATACCGAGCTGAGCGCATCGGACATCGTGCGGCAGAGTCTCACGATCGCGGGCGAGATTTGCGTCTACACGAATACCAACATCACCGTGCTCGAGGCCGAGTAGTATGTCATCGCCTCGAACCCAGCAAGCCCTGGCGAAACTCGCCGACCTCACCCCCCGGCAAATTGTTGCCGAGCTGGATCGGTACATCGTGGGGCAGGCCGATGCGAAAAAGGCGGTCGCCATTGCGCTCCGCAACCGCTGGCGGCGGCAGCAGGCGCCGGAGTCCATCCGCGACGAGATTTCGCCGAACAACATCATCCTCATCGGGCCCACAGGTGTTGGAAAGACGGAAATCGCGCGTCGCCTCGCAAAGCTGACCGGTGCGCCGTTCATCAAGGTGGAGGCGTCGAAGTTCACGGAGGTTGGCTACGTGGGCCGCGATGTGGAAGGCATGATCCGCGACCTCGTGGACAGTGCGATCGAGATGGTGCGGCAGGAGCGGGAAAGTGAAGTCGAGGACCTCGCCAACGAGCGCGTGGACGAACGCATTCTCGATCTCCTGCTGCCGTCGCCGGCCGACACTCCAGCACCTGCTGCCAACGAACCCACGTCGGAAACCACCGGAGTCTTCGTGGTCTCCGCCACCGGTGACGTAAAGCACGAGGGTGATGCGGCCACCGATCGCCACAAACGCACGCGCGAGAAGCTCAAGGCCCTGTTGCTCGACGGGCAGCTCGATGCACGGGAAGTCGAGATCGAGGTCGTTCCCGGCGGCGGAGGGCCGATGATCGACATGTTCGCGTCGCAAGGTGCGCCCGAGAGCATGGAGAACTTCACGCAGATGATTCGCGACATGATGCCGCAGCGCAAGAAGAAGCGTACGGTAAAGGTCAGCGAAGCGCGACGCATCCTCCTCGAGCAGGAATTTGAAAAGCTCGTCGACATGGAAGACGTGACCGCCGACGCGCTCGAGCGCGTCGAGACGCTCGGCATCGTCTTCCTCGATGAGATAGACAAGATCGCCGGAGAGAAGAGCCAGATGGGCGGACCGGATGTCTCGCGCGAAGGCGTGCAACGCGACCTGTTGCCCATCGTCGAAGGGTCCAACGTGCAGACGAAGTACGGCATGGTGAAGACGGATCACATCCTCTTTGTCGCCGCCGGTGCGTTTCACGTTTCCAAGCCGTCCGATCTCATTCCGGAGCTCCAGGGGCGCTTTCCCATTCGCGTCGAGCTCAAGTCACTCACGGAAGCGGACTTCGTGCGCATCATGACGGAGCCGGAAAACGCGCTCACCAAGCAGTATGCGGCGCTCGTGGCGGCCGACGGCGCGACGCTCGAATTCACGCAGGACGGCATCGAGGAAATCGCGAAGATCGCCGCGACGGTGAATTCACGCATGGAGAACATCGGCGCGCGGCGCTTGCACACGGTGATGACCACCCAGCTCGAGGACACGCTCTTTGATCTTCCCGACCCGTCCGTCAAGACAATCGTCGTGAACGCCGAAGCGGTCCGCGAGAAGCTGAAAGCCATCGTCGAGGATGAGGATCTGCGGAAATACATCCTGTAAGACGAGCCGGTCCGGTGGGGCATACGCTGAATGATTGGGCCTTGAGCGCCGCGGCGAGGAAAGCCGCCAACGCTACTGCACGTCATTCGCCCAGCGCGCGTCGGCACGAGCGCGCATGACGTCGCGCACACGACCAAGCCCGGTGCGCGAGATCAGGTTGGAGGTCTCACCCGGGTCGGAGGTGAGCTCGTACAGCTCTTCGGAGCGAGTGCCCCACCGCACGACATACATGTACTTGTATATCTTCCCGCCCTCGCGATAGACCACCGCATGCCAGGGGCGTCCGCGCTCCGTCCAGTGTGTGCTGAACGTCTTGGCGGACCTGCTGAACAGTGATTGCCCTTGCCATTCTGTTGGTGCAGGCAACCCCAGCCGGTCGAGAATCGTGGGTGCGACGTCGCTCTGTGTCGCGAACGCGAGATTGGCGTAGGCTGCCGCGGGATCATCGATGATCAACAGCGGAATGTGCAGCGCCTCCTGGTACACATACTTGGTGTGTCCAAAGAAACCATGTTCCCCAAGGCCTTCACCATGGTCGCCAAGGATCATGATGATGCTGTTCGCGAGATACCCCTTTGCGTCCAGCGCTGCGAAAATCTCCCGGATGGTATTGTCGGCTTGTAGCACGCCATTGTCGTACGCATTGCGCTGCGGCGTGGTCACGTCCGGTCCAACGCCGATTTCCACCGGTGTCCATTTCCGGAATGCCGGCAGCTTGGTCCCGGTGGTATGCGTCGACGAAAGAAAGAAATAGAAGAATGCCGGCCGCCCGGTTGAATGTTGAACGGCTTCCATGCCTTCCAGGATGCCGCGGTCGTCGGTGAGCGCATAGCGCCTGGAGTGGAAGCCATCAAAGAAATAGTCGACGCTCTCGCCGTAGTGGAGCCTGAGGGAGCCCCATACCGTGTTGTCGCCGGAGGTGATGACGTTTACGCGATAACCACGATCATGCAGCACGTCCTGGAGCTTGAGCGACCCACGCTCGAACACGCCTGAATCACGCGAGGCAAGTATGCTTACCACGCCGCACGCGGTGAACGGGCAGGTCGCCATCGCGAGGTCGACCCTTCGTACACCAGGAAGCGACGACAGAAATGGAGTCGTCGGCCGCGCATACCCGTAAATCCCCAGATGATCGGCACGGAGCGCCTCCGAGAGAATCAGGATCACATTGCGGTGCGGAAAGTCCTGCGTGCCGGCATACGCCTGCCGCGCGCTCAGGTTGATCGCGCGCGCCTCGCCGAGGTTCACCTGGCCCGGCGCGGACAGGAGTGCGGTGAACGGCTCTGCCGCACTCGCTGGATATGTGCGGAACGTGAGCACGGTGGCTGTGAGCACCAGGAGCCACGCACACAGTCGAAACCGGTCCACCTGTGCCGCCAGCAATCCGTCGACGATTCTTTGGGAGGCACGCCAGAGCCGCCACACCAACAAGAGGAACACGAGGTCGAACGCGACGATGCCAACCACGATCCAGCCTCTCCACACGGGGAGATTGCCGACGATTGCCGGCATGTGCGGCGCAACAGCCCGTGCGAGGTCGAGCGAGACACTCCATCCCCAGGCCTCGTTCGTGAACGTGCTGAGCGTGATCACCAGGAGGTAGAAGAACAGTGCAACACCCCCAAGCAGCGTAATCGCAATACGCGCAATGGACGGAGCGCATCGCCGTGCCAATACCCCGGCGACCGCGAACAGCACGAGCGTACCAAGGGTCACCTGCGCGAGGTGCATGGCCACGACGAGCGGTGAATAGCCATATCTGGCCGCAAAGAGCACTGAAAACAGCGTCGCGGGCACGATGACTGCACTTCCCCGGCGCCAGCGGACGGCGTGACTGCGGTGGGCTGCGAGATCCCGCTGGATGACGCCGGAAAGGTCGTTCATGCCCATTGGTTCACGTGAAAAGGCGTTGCATCTGCCGCCTCAGTATGTAAATATCACCGATGCCAGATTCCAACCGCCCCCATCACGACTTTCTCGCGATTCCGGACTTCTCGACGCCAGAGCTCGGAGCACTGTTCCAGCTCGCTGAGCGCATGCGCAGCGGCGCGTACACGGCAAAGCCGCTCAGCGGCAAGACGCTCGCCATGATCTTCATGAAAGCGTCCACCCGAACGCGTGTGTCATTCGAGGTCGGCACCTATCAGCTTGGCGGCCACGCCTTGTTTCTTTCGCCTCGCGACGTCCAGCTCGGGCGTGGTGAGCCTATTGCCGATACCGCGCGCGTGCTCTCCCGCTACGTGGACGGCATCATGATCCGCACCTTTGCGCACCAGGACCTCGACGAATTGGCCCGGTACGCCGACGTGCCCGTCATCAATGGCCTGACGGATCTGCTCCACCCCTGCCAGATCCTCGCCGATCTCCTCACCATCCGTCAGCATCTCGGCACCTACGAAGGCAAGAAGATCGCGTGGATCGGCGACGGCAACAACATGGCCAACTCGTGGATCAACGCCGCCTATCGTCTGGGCTTCGAGCTCGCCCTTGCCTGTCCTGAAGGCTACGAGCCGGCCGATCATCTGCTGCAGCGCGCACGTGAAGTGACCACGGTCACGGTGACGCACGATCCAAGGGAAGCCATCGCCGGAGCGCACGTCGTCAATACCGACGTCTGGACCAGCATGGGGCAGGAGGACGAGCAGAAGAAACGGGAAAAGGATTTTGCCGGCTACACGGTGGATGCGGCGATGATGGAACACGCAGACCGCGACGCCATTTTCCTGCACTGTCTCCCGGCGCATCGCGGCGAGGAAGTATCGGCCGACGTCATTGACGGTCCGCAGAGCCGCGTGTGGGATGAGGCGGAAAATCGCCTGCACATCCAGAAAGCCATCATGGCCGTGCTTCTGGGCGGCGAGGAGCTGGTATGACGATGCCGGCAGTAGGCAACGAGGCCCCCGATTTCAGCGCGCAGATCGATGACGGCAGCATGTTCACACTCTCGTCACTCCGTGGATCACCGGTCGTGCTGTTTTTCTATCCCAAGGACGATACCCCCGGATGCACCGTCGAAGCGTGCGGTTTTCAGGCCGCCCTTCCAGACTTTCACGGCATAGACGCCAAGGTACTCGGCGTCAGTCCCGATCCGGTCAAAAAGCACGTGAAGTTCAAGCAGAAGTTCGACCTTGAATATCCGCTCGTTGCAGATCCCGATCACGCCGTCTGCGAGTTGTACGGCGTGTGGGGCGAGAAATCCATGTACGGGCGCAAATACTGGGGCGTGAACCGCACGACCTTCGTGATCGACGCGAAGGGCCGCATCGCCCGCGTATTCGAAAAAGTGAAGCCCGAAGGTCACGCGGCCGAGGTTGCGGAGGCGGTCGCGGCGTTGAAATAGCGGTCATGCGCAGCACAACCAGGGCGGTCATTCTCGCGCGCGGTCTGGGAACGCGCATGCGCCGCGCGGACGATTCGGCGATGCTGACAGCCGGGCAGGCGAGCGTTGCCGACGACGGCGTAAAGGGAATGATTCCCATCAAGCGCCCGTTCCTCGACTATCTCATCAGCGCGCTCGCGGACGCGGGCATTTCCGACGTGTGTCTCGTGATTGGCCCCGAGCATCATCGCGTGAGAGAGTACTACAGTGCGCTCGAAACGACGCGCGTCAGGGTGCACTTCGCCATCCAGGAAAAGCCACTCGGCACGGCCGATGCGGTCCTCGCCGCGGAGTCATTCGCCGCCGGGGAGAATGTGCTGATGGTGAACTCCGACAACTACTATCCCGTGCACACGCTCGCCGCGTTGCGCGAGATCAATGCGGCCGGTGTCGCGGCATTCGAAAGCGACGCACTCGTTCGGCTCGGGAACATCGATGCGGACCGTGTCGCAAAGTTTTCGGTGGTACGTATCGGCGCAGAAGACGAGCTCGTCGAGATCATCGAAAAGCCGGATGCGGCAACGCTCGCCTCCTTCGGCGACAAGGTATTCGTCGGAATGAACAGCTGGTCACTGCCGCCGGAAATCTACGACGCGTGTCGCTCGATCACTGTTTCACCGCGGGGTGAGCTCGAGCTGCAGGATGCGGTCATGCATGCGGTGCATGTCATGGGCGTGACCTTCCGCGTCATTCCGTTTGCAGATGGCGTCCTCGATCTCTCGAGCCGCGGCGACATCGCATCCGTCGCAGAGCGCCTGGAAAGTGTCGAGGTCCGGCTCTGATGGAGGCCGTTGACCGGCTGGTTGCAGAGGGAATGTCACTCGTCGAGGCGAAAGCCAAGGAACGGCTCCTGACCAACTGTTCACGGCACGTGCACGAGCCGGCTGTCTCGTTCTTCGTGCCCGGCCGCATAGAGGTGTTGGGCAAGCACACGGATTATGCCGGCGGGCGCAGCCTGCTCTGTACCATGGAGCGTGGTTTCGTCATGATGTCCGCGCCGCGCGCCGATACAGTGGTGCGTGTGACAAACGCCATGACTGATGAAACACGGGAGCTGCGGATCGGCGCCGAGCAGCGGGGCGAACGGGGCCACTGGAGTGCCTATTTCGCGGCGGTGGCACAGCGGCTCGCAAGCGATTTCCCGCACGCAGGTCGCGGTGCGAACATCGCTTTTGCGAGCGACTTGCCCGCGGCCTCCGGCATGAGCAGCTCGAGTGCACTCGTGATCAGTGCTTTTCTCGCACTCAGCGATGCCAATGATCTCGAGCAGGATGCCACCTTCACCCGCGTCATCACCTCGCGCGAGGTGCTCGGCAACTACCTCGGCGCCGTGGAAAATGGACGGAGCTTTGGAGGTTTTGCCGCAGCGGCTGGAGTAGGGACGCTGGGCGGCAGCCAGGACCAGACGGCGATTCTCTGCTGTCGCGCGGGAATGCTGAGCCAGTATTCATTCTGCCCGGTGCGTGCCGAGGGCGAATATCCATTTCCTCGCGACCGCGTGTTCGTGGTGGCATTCAGCGGCGTCGCGGCAGAAAAGACGTCGAGCGCGATGTTGCGCTACAACGAGGCGTCGCTGAGTGTCTCGGAAATCGTGCGGCTCTCCAACGAGGCAACCGGCCGATGCGACGAATCCCTTGCCGCTGTCATTGCCAACAGTCAAAACGTTCGCGATACGATCACGAAATCAGTGCCGACGGCGTTCACGATCCAACGACTGCTGGATCGGTACGACCAGTTTGCCGCGGAGAGCAACGACATCATTCCCGCCACGGCGCGAGCCTTTGCCCGCGGCGACCTGGCCGCTGTTGGAGCGCTCGTGGACCGGTCGCAGCGCGGCGCGGAACAACGCCTGGGAAATCAGATCCCCGAAACGATTGCCTTGGCGCGAATGGCGCGGGAGCTCGGCGCGGATGCCGCGTCTGCCTTTGGAGCGGGTTTTGGCGGCAGCGTGTGGGCTCTTGTTACGACAGCGGCCGCGGAGCAGTTCACTCAACGCTGGCATGACGTGTATGCGTCCGCATTCCCCGTAGCGGCGGCGAAGGCAGAGTTCATCGTAACGCGGCCCGGCCCACCCGCCCTGCGCCTGGCCTGAGCGCAGCGAGGGACCTGCTCTTACCGCTTGAGCGAAGGACACGTGCTCGATGCACCCTCGGGCTCCATGACCGCAATCAGCTCCACGTCGAACACGAGCGCCGACCGGGCCGGAATGAGCGGCGGATGACCGCGCTCGCCGTACGCCTGTGCATAGGGAACGAAGAGCCGGCGCCTGCCTCCCACGCGCATTCCACCAAACCCGATTTCCCAGCCGGACATGACCATTCCCTTGCCGAGAACGAACGCTGCCGGTGAGCCCCCCGGATCTCGTGAGGAGTCCAGTCTCGTTCCGCCCGCCAGCCACCCGGTATACTCGGCATAGAGGCATTTGCCACGCACCGCCGGGTCACCGCCTCCCTCCACGATATCGATGACCTTGATGCCGGACATGCTGCGGACGTCGCCCTGCACGGCGGGAATCGCGCTCGCCGGCGACGGCTCACCGGGAGGCGACATGCTTTGCGACGCGCATGCGACGCCAGCCACGGCGGCCATCAGGGCGATCGAGAGGGAGCGCATGACGCAGAAGCTATCGCGCAGACGCCTTCGTCGAAATACCGCTTCCCTCGCTCCCCTCGTTTCGCTTACTTGCGCCAATGGCTACCATCGTCGCATTTCAGGGAGAGACGGGCGCATTCAGCGAAGTGGCGGCTCGCCAATTTGTCGCAGAGCCTGTCACCCTCCTTCCGTGCGCGACCTTCGACGCCGCAGTGCGCGCCGTGGTGAATGGGCATGCTGATTGTGCCGCCATTCCCATCTTCAACCTCATCGCCGGCCCCGTGCACGAAGCCGTCGATGCCATCGCGGCCTTTCCGTCCCTGGAACGTGTTGGTGAGCTCAAGCTGCCCATTCATCTGGCGCTGATGGGTGTTGAAGGTACGACCCTGGATGGCGTGCGCGAAGTATTGAGCCACGGCATTGCACTCCAGCAGTGCACGCGCTTCTTCGCCGAGCATCCGCAAATCGTGGGCGTGGAAGCGCACGACACAGCGGGCGCCGCCCGCATGGTTGCCATCAGGCGCGACCCTTCGGCCGCAGCGCTCGCAGCCACGTGGGCTGCAACGGTCTATGGCCTCACGATCATTGCCGAGCGGCTGGAAGATCGCGCCGACAACGTGACCACCTTCGTGCTCGTGCGTCGCATTAGGCGCGACGTCGCTAACGTCCCTTCCCGTTTCGCTCCATGAAGCTCACCAGCGCCTGAACGAACTGCGCCTGCTGCTCGAGATGGGCCACGTGATCGGCGTTCGCGAGCACGACCCACCAGCGGTCCACGGTCGTCAATCTCGAGTAGAACTCCCCGAGCGATGCCGCCGCCGCATATGGATCGCGATCTCCGTTGATCAGGAGCGTGGGCACGCGAATCTGTGATGGATCGAGCACATGGAACTGTTCTTCTCGCCGCCAGTCCACGCGCACCGGATCACTCGTCGTCGCCGCGTTCACGTACGCGTCCTTCACGCCAGCCGGTGTCGACTCTGGCGTCAGGAAATCTTCGGCGGCTCCTGCGGCCGTGGTCTTTTCGCGTGGCGGTTTTGCGGGTTCAGGAATGGCCTGTCGCGCTGCAGTGATGTCGTAAGGAAACGCATACAGCACGAGTCCCGACATTTTTGCCGGATGCAGCTGCGCGGTGAGCAACGCCGTCTGCGACCCGCGGGAATAGCCAAGGAGGGCAGGGCGCGCGCCGTTCAACGCCGCGGCAATCCAATCGAGCGACTCAACGGCATCCATTTCTGCGCGCCTTGGCGTCAGCCATCCGGAAGCGTCGCGCGAAGTGGCACCGTAACCGCGCTGGTCAAGCGCGTACACGGCATATCCGCGCGCGACCAGGGCGTCCATCAGCGATACCTGCGTGCCCTTGACCTGAAGGTCGAAGTTGGGCAGGGCGCTCCATGTCCGCCCGTGTAGCAGGAGAATTGCCCCTGTTGGCGTACCTGCAGGACGTTTGCTCCAGAGGGTGAGCATGTGCCCGTCGTCGGCACGCACCTGATTTCTGACGGGCGCCGTCTGCGCACCGGCGCCCGTCGCAACAACAACCAGCAGTGCAAAAAGTCTGACGAGAGTTCTCATCTCGCCAATATACGAGAATCAGAACTTCAAGGACATCGACATTCCGGCGCTGCCGCCTTTCTCGGCCGACACCACTGGCGCCAGCGTGACCTGCGCGAGCGTGCCTTTCTTCACGTCCTGTGCGGCAACGATCGCGGAATGATTCTGCATCGACCGCGCGGACAGCGCCACGCTTGCCAGGCCGGCCCCGAGTGTCATGGCACCAATTCCACGTGCCGGCGTACCCGTAGCAATGAGCCCACCCACCACCGCCGCCGCAACGCCGGACGTCATTCCAATTTTGCTCATCTTCCCCATGTGCCCATCGGCGTTGCTGGTGGCGTTCCACAAGCTCGATATGGTAACACCCGCGATGATCGACAAGCCTGTTGCACTCACCACGGCCGCTCCCGCCATCAGCGCCACCGGCGGCGGCCCGCTCTGACCTGCCGGAAGCTGAATGCGTGCCGCCTCATCCAGCGTAAGGCCGTTCTCCGTCAACCAGCCGCGAAAAGTGGAATCACCGGCAAGCTGCTGGACCCACACATGATTGTTGGTCCTCGCAACGCGATCCACCACGTCTCGCCGGCCCGTATAGGCGAGGAGGTTCGCAACCGCGCACAGGGCGCCGGTCTGCGGATCCACGAAGTACGGCACCTTCTGGCCAGGGAAATCATAGTTGTGCGGGAAGGCGCCATGCTCCCCATACGCATGCAGCTCGCTCAGCAGCGACGCGCGCCGAATCTTCTGGTCGTGCGACAATCCGCTCACATCGTGAGTGGAGAGCTCGGCGACGACGCTGTCGTCGTGCATCTGATTGATGCGCAGGAATTCGGCGGATTCTCCCGGGGCGGTGTTCGCACGACCCGTGGCCGATGCGGTCAGTATGGCGGCGAATGCGAGTGTTGCAGCAGCGATCGGACGAGTCAGGCGCATGGGAAACCTCACGGAGGATTGGGGATACCTGCGACCCGCCCAACCCACTATCCAGTCAACTGGTCACATCCTGCCCGACAGCCGCTCCCGAGCCTCACGCTGGAACAGCGAGTCCGTTGGGTGAACACGTGGCATGGCCAGCAGGCGGTTCACGACCTGCTCGGCCTCCTGCCTTCTGCCCGTTCGCTGATACAATTGTGCAAGATCCGCCCGATAGAGAATGGAGGTCGAATCGAGCTGCACGGCGCGCTTCAGGTGCAGCTCCGCCGCTTCCCAGCTCGTTTCCCGCGCAATGGAAACGCCCAGGAGACGTCCCGCCACGAAGCGCAGCACGGACGAGAGATTCCGTACTTCCGAATTCAATTTGCCGAGCGCATCGTGTGCACCCGCATGCATCGAGTCGATCGCGAGCGCACGCAGGGCCGACGCATGTGCCCCGCGCGCGAGGCCGGGCGTCGTCTTCATGCTCGCATGCAGGGCGCGTCGTCCCATTGCCGCGGCGAGCCAGTAGTATCCGTCCGCGCGTGTGGAGTCGGAGGCAATCGCCCGCCGCGCAAACTGTTCCGCACGCTCGTACATGGCCGTCTGCTCGCCCAGAATCCCCAGCACCATCTCCGCCCGCGCCGCTCGGCACAACACCTCGTACGCGGTGGGACGTGCGGCAAGGAGCGATTCATACCGCACCAGCGATTCGGCCACGCGGCCCGCGAAGTACAGCGAGTCCGCACCGCCAATCGTGGCTACCTCTTGAGCGTCAACTGGAGACCCGCTCAGCGCCAGCAGCAACAGCGCGAAAGATGCCCGCATCGTGCGGCTACTTCAGCACACCCTTGTCCACATAGATCTTTCCATCGATCGTGATCGTCGGTGCGGAAATCGCGCCGACGAATGCCGTCAGGTCGCTCGAGGTGCTGCCCCCCAGGCTCTGGTTGTCGCCGAGAGCGACGGCCACGTTGCCCGACTGCATGTAGATCACCTTGCCGTTGGCGACAGGAAGGTTCACGGCCGGATTCAATCCGATGTCGATCCACGCCAGTTCGTCCCTCGCGCCATGCGCCGCCGCGTACGCCGCCTTGGCTTCCTTCAGCCCGAACGTCGACGTCAGGTCCGTCATGCGGCCCTTGTCAAAGGTGAGCGTCAGGTCGGCAACGTCGACGCCCTGCACCACGAGCTTGTCGATGATCAACTTTCCCTGTGCCGACAGCTTTGCCACCGGTGCCCTGAGCTCTCCGGCGGGCAGGTTCGTCGATGCGTTCGCGCCGCCCAGGTGGATGCGATCCGGCTTGAGCGTCCCATCGGACACCGCCACCATGGACGGAATGACCGAGAACGTGAGGTTCGTTCCGTTTGCCGACGTCAACGTCACGGTCTTTCCACTCGCGAGCGCTGCCCGCAACGCTTCTCCGCGCGCACGCAGCGTATCCGCGGGAATGGACGCCGCCTTCACGAACATGCTCGCCAACTGTTCACGCGGCACGCGCACACGCTGCGAGAATTCAGCGGTCGGGTACGCGCCGTTGCCGAGATTGATGTAGCGGACGTGACGGGTGTTGAACGCCTGGTTGACCTGTTGATATGCGCTCGCACGTGCAGCAATACGCGCCGGCGCAATCTCGCGCAGCACGTTGTCGGAATCCGTCGCGTCCACGGAAATGACGACGTCTTCCGTGTTCGCGAGCGACGTCTCGAACGTGGGTGCCTGCGAATCGAAGGACTCCTTCACGTCCATGTACGAACGGCGCGTCAGCCGGTCCGTCGTGATCGTGATGATCGGTTGGCCGCCCGCCTTCATCACGTCGATCGCGATTTCCTCGAGCATGCCATAGTCGCGTGGGCTTCCGGTGATGCGCACACGGTCGCCCGACTTCACCAGCGCACCGGCCACCAACATGCGCGCCGCGTCGGACATCTGGTTTTTCGCGCTGTCCGCAGCCATCGCGCCGGCCGCGGCATTGGCCTTGTCGCCGCGCCCTCCTCGGCATGCCGAGGTCGTGATGACTCCCGCGAGGATCAGGAACTGCAGCGGGCGGGGAAACACAGGCATCGAATCCTTCCGGTGTGATGAGTGCAACGCGCTAGACCGTTGGTGTCCAGTTCGGCGCGTACGTGCGTGACCAGTATTTTGCGGCGCCCGTCTCTCCCACCAGTTTCCCGGTGCGTGCGTCGACGGTCAGCTTCTGCCCCGTATACTGGGAGATGTTGCCGAGGTGGCAGAGCAGGACGCTCCTGGCCGCATCGGAAATTGGTGCACGGAGCGGCGCACCGGTACGGATGCCGGCGAGAAAGTTTTCCATGTGCGTCATGGTGGCCGCGTCGTCGCCGGTGAGATCCACGCCGGTGCCCTTCGCGCTTTCGATGTTCTCCTTCATCAGCTTCTGCTTCACGTCGTACAGCAGATAGCCGTCACGGTCCAGGACAATGCTGCCCTCTGTTCCGTAGATCGCCGTGCCGCGGCCCCGGTCAAAGAGCTTCAGGCCATTGCAGCTCTGGCCCTGCCAGATGATCGTCTTGCCGCCCTCGAACTCGAACGTCACTTCCTGCGTGTCCGGGAACTCCCAGTCGTCAGCAAAGTGGTATCGGCCGCCGGTCGACGATACGTGCGTCGGATAGTCCACGCCAAGCGCGAGACGGGCGATGTCGATCTCGTGGGTGCCGTTGTTGCAGACTTCGCCCGTGCCCCAGCGGCGGAACCAGTGCCAGTTGTAGTGGATGACGTTGTCGCGATACGGCGTGCGCTCCGCAGGTCCCTGCCACAGGTCATAGTTCAGCGTCGACGGCACCGGCGCCTGCTTGCCACGACCGATGCTGCCGCGCGTGTTCGCATACCATGCCCGCACCATATAGGGCGTGCCGATGATTCCACCCCTGATGGCGGCGAGCGCTTCGATCGTGCGGGGCGACGATCGTTGCTGCGACCCCTGTTGCACCTGCTTGCCATACTTCGCCTGTGCGGCAACGAGCAACTCACCCTCGCGCGGATTGTGTCCGCATGGCTTCTCGAGGTACACGTGCTTGCCCGCCTTGAGCGCGAGGATCGCCATGGGCGCATGCCAATGGTCGGGTGTCGCGATGGACACGGCATCCACGGTCCTGTCATCGAGCGCTCGGCGAAAATCCTCGATGGCCTTTGGCGTCCTTCCCTGGCTCGTACCGCTCATCGCTTTTGACAACACGGCACTGTCCACGTCGCAGAGATACGCGACTTCGGAGTTCGCGGCCTTCGAGAAATTCTGCGCGTGCACCATGCCGCGGCCGTTCAGGCCAATGACGGCCACGACGACTTTCTCATTCGCGGACATGCGCGGTGCGACGCTGCGCCACGAAGGCAGCGTGCCCGACACCGCGATGCCGAGTCCTGTCGCACCCGCGTGCTTCAGGAAATCGCGCCGGTCGACTCCCGTCACGGCTTGATCTCGCGAATCTTGATGTTGCGGAACCAGGCGCCGTCGTTGTGATCCTGCAGCACGATGTGGCCCGCACGGTGGTCCGCAAAGCCCGGAATCGACTTGTACTTGCTCTTGTCCATCAGCGCCTTGAACTCCGGCGAGTTCAGCTCGTAGCTCACGACGATCGTTCCGTTGAGCCAGTGCTCACCATGATTTCCGCGCACGATGATGCGCGACGAATTCCATTCTCCCACAGGCCGAAGCTTCTTGGTGGCATTCGGCGTGATGAGGTCGTAGAGCGATCCCGCGCGGTGTGTGGGAATCTTGTTGTCGCTGTTGAGCGAGTCGTCGAGCACCTGATACTCGAAGCCCAGTGCGGCATGGTTGGCGGACTTCACCGAGAGCTCCTCGCTCACGTTGTACTTCACGCCGCTGTTCGCGCCCGGCGGCACCTTCCACTCGAATGCCAGCTCGAAGTCCGTGAACGTCGGAATCGTCATCAGGTCGCCGCCGGCTGCGGGCTGGCCATCCGGCAGCGTGACGACATTTGCCTTCGGCACTTTCTCGATCGTGCCGTCCACGATGCGCCACGTCGCCGTGGGCACATTGTCGTATCCGAGTCCGCGCCATCCGGCAAACGACTTTCCGTCAAAGAGCAGCTTCCATCCACCCTTCTCCTCGGCGGTGGTGAGCGTGTTCGCGGTCAGTGCGGAAAGAGGCGCCGCGGCGACGAGTACCGCGAGCCCGATGAGCCTGGCGAGAGTCACGTAAGAGTCCTGAGATTGGGTATCGGTCGATCTTACGGTATTGCCCGGCTTCGTCAACCTCCGGGAAAGGGGTATTGCTCGCTGCGGGGGATGTCGACTTCCTGAAGCGAAAGTGCATCGTGCGCGCAACACTTTTGAGACATACGCACTATTGTCCAGGCTCAACCATACCGTAACTGTTGATTTTAAAGGACTTACAGCGCACAGCGGAGTGCCGCCAACTGGCAGCACAATTGCAGCGCACTCTCTGTTACGGATGACGCCGCTCATGTCTTCCAAACCCAACCTCGCGTCAGCCGATGATTGCTCCCGTCCGCACCGTTCTCCTCGCGCTCCTGCTCGCCCCAGCCGCCCGGCTTGGCGCACAAAAGGCAGCGGCCAGCGCGCAGGTTGGAACGCAGGTTCCGCAGGTGGGCGCTGCAATCATCTGCGATCAACATGACGGCCCGGTCGCCAGCGCATCTGCCGTGTGTGGTCCAATGCAGGTGAAGGGCGGGCAGGCCGGCGCGCAGGCAACGGCCGATCTCCTGGCCCGCACCACATCCGTGACAGTGGGAATGATCGACAAGGGCACGCCAGGTCTCACGGCGGCGGCGAGCGCCCAGAGCCGTATCACGGGCAAGATCGACGTGACCGGAACTGCCGACGCAGGCGACTACCTCGTCCTCCATTTCCTTGCCTCGCTCGATTACGAGTTTGGCGGCCGTCCGGCAGACGTCTTCACGGCGCTGGTGACCGCGGCGCACGGTGAAGGCGACGCCGGCGCATCTTTCTTCAGCGATGTGCACTACGGCAATCACGCCGGAGCATTCACCAGCAACGGTGCGCATCGTGCGCAGGGAGGGTTTGACCTCCTCCTCGCGTTCGACAACTTCACCGGCTCGTACAAGTACACCTATGGCGCGGGCATCGAAATGGCCATCGACGATGCGCAGACTGCCGTAGGCTACGTCCAGTTCGGATTGCACCTCGCCGGCATCGACGCGTTCGACGTGGACAACCGATACCTCGCGAGCGTCGTATTCAACGAGAGTGGCGCCGAGTCACTCGCACTCCCCGCTGACGAGGTTCAGGAGTCAACCGCTCCCGAGCCTGCGACGTTCGTCCTGTTTGCCACGGGCCTTGCTGCCGTCGCCGCCACCGCCCGCCGCCGCCGCCGCGCCTTTCGCCTGCAGCGCCGCCTTCATCTCCGGAATCAGCGCGCGAATTGAATCGCGGCGCTTCGTGTTGTGCTTCGCCGGCCGCGGGAGTGGCGTGATCCATGCCGGCCAAGGCGTCGTGTTTGCACGTGTCCTGTGCGTCGAGGGCAGCGTTGCGCAGGACAGGAGTGCAACGGTAGCCTGGTCGTCCTGAGTGCCGCGAAGGACCTGCTTCAGTCTTGAACGCCCGCTAGCTGCCAAGTTGCCGATGGTATACGGTCGTATCGCAGAACCCGCCGTCCGGCATCAACGCATAATTCGGGATCACTCCCACGCGCAGCCATCCGAGCCGCCCGTACAGACGCTCCGCGTCGCCGCCCGTGACCGTGTCGAGCACCAATACACTCCTGCCGCATTCCCGCGCCGTGGCTTCGGCCGCACGGATCAACGTTGCGCCCAGGCCCTGGCGGCGCACGCGCCGATGCACGAGCATCTTGGACAGATCCGCGCGGTGTAGCTGGTTCTCGGGCTGCTCCAGCACCAGCTGCACCGTACCGCATACACCGTTAGCGTCCTCCGCCACGAGAAGCGCGCGCTCCCCCGCCGCCACGCCATCGGCCACGCGCCGCCAGAACGCCACGGCGCGCGCACGGGTGAGCGGCGCCATGAAGCTTACCGACGCACCTCCCTCTACACAGTCGATCAATACGCTCGCCAGCTGATCGATCACGGTATCATCCACGGCGTGCAGCCGCCGCAGCGTCCAAGCTGGATTGCTCATCGCCGCACCATGGGTTCGGACGCTATTACCACCGCGTAGCGCGCCGGCTTCTGCGTCGGGTTGTGGAACATCGTTGGCTGATCGAGCTGCATTGCCAGGCAATCACCCCTTTGCAGCCGATGTCGCTCCTTCCCTACGGTCACGTCGATTGTACCCGTGAGCACCCACACCTGCTGGTGCACGCGCGCGTCTCGCGCGCCGGTCTCGAACGCCACGCGCGCACGGGCAGGAAAGTGCACGTCCACAATGTGCATGGGCTGCTGCGGCGCAACGGGCGACACATTGCGGCGCCGGTAGCCGGATGCCGGATCCTGCCACGTGACCTGGTCTTTCCGGCGCGCAATGGGCCCACCGTGCGCGCTCGGCGCATCGAACAGCGACGACAACGTCACGCCCAGCCCCGTGGCGAGTTTCTCCAGCACCACGGCGGTGGGGCTGATCTCCCCCCGCTCGATGAGCGAGATTGCCGAGCGGCTGACGTCGCTCTTGTTGGCGAGCATGTCGAGCGAGATTCCCAGCGACGCACGCAATTCGCGCACACGCTCGGCAATCCGTTCATTCAGGCTCGGCCTTGCTTCTATCATAATGGACACAATGTCCATCAAAATGGATGACTGTCAAGCCCTGACGGAAATTTGCGTCGTCGTCAGTCCACTATGAACAGCGTTGCTCCCTCGCGTGAGCTGGACCGGTGGGCGTCAACGCCGTCGGCAACCTGATAGCTCATGCCGGGCCGCAGCACATACGTGCGTCCGTCCCTCAGCTCGGTGCGGAGCTCTCCCGCCACGCAGAGCACGATGTGTCCCTTGTCGCACCAGTGATCCGCGGCATAGTCCGCCGAGTATTCGACCAGCCGTACACGGAGCGATCCGAAGGTCCGTGTCCGCCACAGGGCTTCGCCCGTCTCGCCTGCATGCAGCGTAGGCACCACTTCGGCCCAATCCGTGATGCCGAATGGGATGTCCGTCAGCCGCATGGCTCAGCCACCTCGCGTGCGGCGCGTGAGAAAGAGCCGCAGTCCTTCCAGGTCATCCGCGCCGATGAGGTCCACGTGCGCGTCGGTGAGCAGCTGCCACACCGCCTCATTGTCCGGGGTAGCCCAGAAACGGAGGCGCTGGCCATGCTGGTGCGCGAGGCTGACCAGTCGATCAATCT
The DNA here is from genome assembly GCA_028287285.1 of Gemmatimonadota bacterium. Classification (GTDB taxonomy): domain Bacteria; phylum Gemmatimonadota; class Gemmatimonadetes; order Gemmatimonadales; family Gemmatimonadaceae; genus AG11. The sequence goes on along the minus strand of JAQBPY010000418.1, from coordinate 40,730 downwards.
CCTGCCGAAGCGTCGCGGGCGCCGAGCTCGTGCCGTCCCACGTCGTGATGCGTTCCCATGAATCGCTGATGAGCGGCATCACCTTCGACGAGATCCGCGGCGTGCTTGTCAGATCGGGTATTCGTCCGTCGGCACCGGCAAACCGTACGCGCGCTGCATTCATCGTTTTGATTGCACGATTGCCGGAGATCACCGCGACGATGGGCCCGTCGATCACTTCGCTGCCGGCGTAGATGGTGAAGAGATCAGCGTAACGGCGCAGCACGCCATTGAGAACGAGGTAGGTGGAGTCCGCGTTGGTCTTCACGTCGATAAGCAACGTGAGGGGCTGGGCACCGCCGTGGACGCGACCACCATGCTGTCGTGCATACGCACGCAATGGATCGAGATACAGCGACTCGAGCGTGCGTGATGCATCGAGGCTGTCGCGTGAATGTCCCACGAGCAGCTGTCCGCCCACGAGGTAGACGTCGGCTTCAACGCTGCCGAATCCTCGCTCCACGGCGTCGAACAGTGGGCGGGCGTGCTCGAAGTCGTTGTGCGCATGCGCATGATCGAGCGGCGTGGGCTGCGCCATCGCCATCGGTCCCACGGCCAGCAGAATACAGAAGGCGGACTTCATCATTCCGCGCACATTCAGACGCGCATTACGCCGACCAGCAGGGCTGCCCGCGCCACGAGGCCCGATGCCGAAATGGTGAGCACCTGCCGCGATGTCTGGCACTCACACCCCGCCATGCGGTGCCCGGACTTCCGGTCGTACGGAGTGACGGCTGTCCCGGATCGCACGCATTGTACCTCCTCTTGATTGTCGGGAAGCTGCTTCCGATGCAGCCTTTATGCGAGAGGGCCTCAGCTGCCGGTCGCCTCGGCACCAAATTGCTGGAGCGACACCGTGTCGTGAGCAAAGCTGGCACGGAGCGACCGATCCGACGTCACCAGCGGCAGTCGCAGCCGGCGTGCGACGGCCACGAACTCACAATCGTAGGCCGATCGCCTGGATGTCTGTGCAAGCTCCAACACTTCGTTCGACGCCACCGTTTGCTCGCGGCCAGCAAGCAGCTCCTCCGCTGCATCCTGCAGTGCAGCGGCTTGCGCGAGCGTGAGTTCTCCCTCGCGCATGTACAACGCCAGCACATTCCGAAACTCGCTGCGCCACAACGTGGGCGCCACCCATTCGGCATCCCGTGCAAGCGTCGCGCGTGCAAAGGCCGTGTGCTCGCCCGGAATGAGCAGGTAGGCGACGACGTTCGTATCGACGACGATCATCGTCTATCGCCTTCCGTGGGCCTTGGCGGCGTCCAGCCGTGCATCGGTGAGGGGAGAGACCCGGAGCGTCGCACGTAGCGCATCAGCGCGCAACAGCAGGGCATTTGCGTCCGGCGGCCCGGAGGCGAGCGCCTGCTCCAGCGCCACGAGAATCTCGCTGTTCAGGCTGCGCCTGTTTTCAGCGGCGCGCTGTTTGAGGCGGATGTACAAGGGGTCTGGCATGCCCTTGATGGTGAGTGTCGGCATAGGAGCTCCATCGCGTAGTTTCAATACGGTACCATAATGGAACCTAACTACACTCTTCTGCATCGGGAAGGGGCTAGTCATCATTCTCCTGGCAATGGTGTTCGGTATGCCGTGAAGATGGCGACCCGATTGGAAGGTGCATCACCGGAATGCCGCTCTCTGGAGCAAATGCGCGCGCCCGCACCTGCCACGCTGGCACCAGCACGTGCCAATCGCGCATATTTTCTGTCTCACGCTCGCCAATCCACCACCCAATTCCATGTCTGACATTCTCAAGCGCACGCCACTCCACGATATCCACGTCGCACTCGGCGCCAAGATGGTGCCGTTTGCGGGTTATGAGATGCCAGTGCAGTATCCCACCGGAATTACCGCCGAGCACAATGCGGTGCGCGCCGGGTGCGGGATTTTCGATGTGTCGCACATGGGCGAGTTCTGGATCACCGGCGAGCGTGCCGTCGACTTCGTGAATTTCGTGACGACGAACAACGTCGCGGCGCTCGATGTGGGGCAGGTGCACTACTCCACCATTCTCAATGACGGTGGCACCATCGAGGACGACTGCCTCGTCTATCGGTTCCCCGATCGCGTGATGATGGTGGTCAATGCCAGCAACGCGCCCAAGGATTATGCGCACATCGCTCGGCATGCCGACAAGTTCGGCGTGCAGATCCACGATGCGACCGACGAGATGACGCTGCTCGCCGTGCAGGGGCCGAAGACCGCCTCCATTCTCCAGCCATTTACCGAGACCGACCTCTCCACCATCGGCTATTACCATTTTGCGGAGGGCAGCGTGGCGGGCCAGCCCGCGATCATCTCCCGCACCGGCTATACCGGCGAGGACGGCTTCGAGCTGTACATCGCGAATGAAGTGGCGAAGCCCATCTGGGAGGCGCTCATGGCTACGGGGCAGATCACCCCGGCAGGCCTTGGCTCGCGCGATTCGTTGCGTCTCGAGATGGGCATGGCGCTCTACGGCAACGACATCGATGACACCGTGACTCCTCTCGAGGCCAACCTCGCGTGGCTGGTCAAGCTTGGCAAGGGCGACTTCGTGGGCCGTGACGTCCTGGTGAAGCAGAAGGAGCAGGGTGTGACGCGGCGTCTCGTCGGCTTTACCATGGCGGACCGCAACTTTCCGCGGCATGGCTACCCGGTGTTCTATGAGGGTGCGCCGAGTGGGGCGGTGTGCAGCGGAACCATGTCGCCTACCCTTGGCATTCCTATCGGGACGGCCTATCTGCCTGTCGCTGGCGCGAAGGAGGGCACGTCGTTCGAGGTGGAGATACGTGGCAAGCGCGTGCCGGCGACTGTCACGAAGCCGCCGTTCTACAAGGAAGCGTCGCACCTGTGACTTTGAGCCACTGTCATTCCGCCGCCTTGGCGGGCGCTGGCCGAAGGTGGCATCCCGTGAGGGCGGCGTGGCCCATCTGTCGTCTCATTGCCGGGTGGCCGTCCATCTGTCGCACCGCTGCCGCATCGCCGTCCACCTGTCATCCCGCCGCCGCACCGTCGCCCATCTGTCATCCCGCCGCCGCACCGCTGTCCACCTGTCATCCCGCCGCCGCACTGTCGTCAACCTGTCATCCCGCAGCCGCAACGCGGCTGTCGGGACATACTCTCGTGCCACTTTTCGCCGGCAACGCGACGTGCGCGTAGCAATTCTCACCGTCTCGGACCTTGGCGCCCGTGGCGAGCGCGCTGACACGAGCGGTGATGCCGTGGCAGTGTGGGTTGCCTCGCTGCCCAACGCGATCGTCACAGCGCGCACGATTGTCCCTGATGACACCGTGAAGATCGTGCAGCAGTTGACGCGCTGGTGCGACAGCAACGACGTCGACCTGGTATTGACGACCGGTGGCACCGGCCTGAGCGCACGCGACGTCACACCGGAAGCCACACGCGCGGTGATCGAGCGAGAAGCCCAGGGCATTGCCGAGCGAATCCGGCACGTCACCGGGGAGCACTTTCCGCGCGCGGCGCTAAGCCGCGGCGTTGCCGGTGTGAGAAACAGGACATTGATCATCAATCTTCCCGGCTCGACGAACGGAGTGGTCGAGAGCCTCGCTGCGTTTACGCCAATCGCGCAGCATGCCGTCGACATTCTCACGGGCGCGGCAACGGACCACCGTACCGGAGCAACGCCGTGAGTGGAGTCCTCATCACGCTGCACGACGTCGAGCCGGCCGTGCGTCTCAACGCCAGATTAGAGGCGGACGGTGTCATCACGCACGTCGTCAGCCCGCTCGACGACATTCGTGCAGAGATCAGGCGAAACAAGCCGGACCTCATCGTCATAACCGGTGAGCTGACGGACGCCGCGAACGTCGGGCTGCTGAGGGAGATGCTCTGGAGCGGTATCCCCATGGTTGGCCTCGGCACGGGCGACGACGCGAGCCAGCGCGAGGCGTTGAAGATGCAGGGCTACGTGGAGCTGTTCTCCAGGCCCATCGTGGTGGATGACGTGGCCCTTGGCGTCAAGCGTCTGATGGAGCGCCATGCGCTGCAGGAGATGACCGGACTCATTGGCGAGAGCGAGCCGCTGCGCGAAGTGATGGTGAAGGTCGAGCAGATGGCGCCGGTGAGCAGCACGGTGCTCGTCGAAGGGGAAAGTGGCTCGGGCAAGGAGCTCGTCGCCCGTGCCCTGGCCTCGCTCGGGCCGCGCAAGAACAAGCCCTTCATCGCCGTCAATGTCGGCGCGCTTCCGGAGACGTTGCTCGAGAGTGAGTTGTTCGGCCACGAGAAGGGTGCATTCACCGGCGCGGCGGAGCGACGGCTGGGGCGCTTCGAGCTGGCGGATGGGGGGACCCTCTTCCTCGATGAAATCGGGGAGATTCCCCAGTCCACGCAGGTCAAGCTCCTGCGAGTGCTCGAGGAGCGTGAGGTGACGCGTGTGGGCGGTGGGCAGAGCATCCCCGTGAACGTGCGGGTCATCGCCGCCACCAACCGGCCCTTGCGGGAACATGTCGAGGAAGGCGGTTTTCGCGCCGATCTGTACTACCGCCTCAATGTGCTGAGCATCTACCTCCCGCCCCTTCGCGAGCGGCGGGACGATGTGCCCATTCTCGTGCGGCGGTTCATTCGGGATCTGTCGGCGCAGCATGACCGGCCGTTTCGGGGTATCTCGCAGGAGGCCATGCGCATGCTCGTCGAGTATCCGTGGCCCGGCAACGTCCGCGAGCTGCGGAACCTCGTGGAGAGCATGGTCGTGTTGTCGCATGGCCGTGAGATCGGCCCGGATGACCTGCCCAGGCAGATTCGCGACGGTGGGACATCGAGGTTTCTCCCCATGCGTGTCCTCGCGCAGCCCGCCGGCCAGGCGGAAGGACGTGAGCTCGAATTCATCTTGCGCAGCTTGCTCGAGTTGAAGCTGCAGGTCGAGGAGTTGCGCCGTCGCATCGACGACGATCGCGACCCCCCCCGTTCCGGGCCTCGCGGAGGGTTCATTGGGGAGGTCGTGCCACCCGCTATTGGTACGGTAGCGGCCATTGGTCCTCGTGACGAGACACCCCCTCCGAACGTCGTATCCGTGTCGCCCGGGATGAAAATGACCGAGGTGGAGCGGGCTGTGATCGAGGCGGCGTTGAAGGAAGTGCGTGGAAACCGGCGGAAGGCGGCCGACCTGCTCGGTATCGGGGAGCGGACGTTGTACCGGAAGATCAAGGAGTACCGGTTGCCGGAGATGGAGTATTCTATTGACTATACCTTATAGGCGGACCTAAATTTTCTCTCATATCAAGCCGCACCGGGATTCGTAGCGCGCCGAGGATGGCCCGCTAGAGCGTGAATAGGCGCACGGCGCAGTGACGCTCCTGGTACTTCCCTCCCAAAAGATCCAACCCCTACAACATTGTTGACGGTGTCGGCACAGCCAAATAGTGCTCCCGCCTCAGATCCTTCGCGTCCGGGCGACGGCTCTTCCTCTATTGCGGGGACGGTGCTGCCGATCCAGAAGGCCGAAGAACTGTTGGCCACGTTGCCGGGGGTACTGAACGTCCGGATCATACCGGCCGAGAATGGAGAGGTAGCGGAGGTGCATGTGCTGACGACGACCGAGGTGTCGCCGAAGCAGACCGTGCGCAATGTGGAGAGTGCGTTGCTTGCGCAGTTGGGGATGCGCGTGAGCCACAAGAAGATTTCGGTGGCGACGAGTGAGGGTCCGGCGGCAGAGGCGATGCGAGCATCGCGGATGACTCCGATGTCCGGCGTTGCCGTGGTACGGGCACCCGAGGAGCCGATGTCGGCGAAGAGTACGAAGCGTCGTCTCTACTTCGAGGATGTGGAGATCACGCGGTCGCGGAAGAGTGGGATGACGTGCAGTGTGACGCTGCGGCGGGGTGAGGAGATGTTCGTGGGGGAGGCCACTGGTCAGAGCAGCGACCGGTTGCGTGCGGAGACGTCGGCGAAGGCGGCGTGTGCGGCGATCCAGAAGTCGGAGGCGGATGGCCGGGCGCTGGTGTTCGAGGGTGCGAAGACCTTCGAGGCGTTCGAGCGGGAGTTTGTGTTCGTGGCGTTGACGACGCGGTCAGGGCACGATTCTGCGCTGCTCACGGGGAGTGCGGAAATCAAGGATGGCATCGAGACTGCTTCGGTGCTGGCGGTCCTGGATGCAACGAACCGGTGGGTGGAGTTTTGAGACCGTAACTTTTCGACGCGCCCTTCTGTAGAGCGGATTTAGCAAGCGGAATCACAGGGAATAGCGGAGCCAACAATCTGGACTGGCGTGGACATTCCACGACTTTCTCATGATGGGGGTGACGCAAATGGATAGTCTTCTCGCGTGGATTTTTTCTGCGATTAGTTTTGCCGGCTTGAACGGTTGGGGTTGATATGAGTATGACAGAAGGGCCGTCGAAGCCCCTTGGAAGCGATGAGACCTAGCTCCTTTATCCGTGTTGTGTGCGTCCTTGCTGCGGTGGCAGCCTGCGCACTTTGGATGTACGCACCTCCCGACCCGGATTGGAGCGTGCGAACCGTTGGCACGCTTGCCGCATTCGCGCTAACCGGGGAGCTCATGGCGTTCTTACTGCCTAAGGGTGCCTCCGGATCTATCGCATTCATCCCCTACATGACTGCTGTGCTACTTGTGCCGAACTTTGCGGCACTTTTGGCCATTCCTGTTGCACGTCTTATTGGCGAAATGGCTCGGAGGAAAGATCCAAAGAAGACACTGTTCAACATTGGTCAGCTGACTTGCGCGTATTCCGTTGCAATCCTCGTATATCGCGCAATGGGCGGGGTAAGCCTGTTTCAGCTTAATCAGTTTAGTGTGGCGCACGCTACTGTACTGATTGGTATTCCCATGCTGGCCGCGTACTTTGTAACCGTCGCAATAAATACCTTATTGGTTAGCCATATCATTGCTCTTTCCTCAGGTGTCGCGACGCGCCATGTGTGGATGGAAAATAATAGGGCTACTATCGGCTTAGACATCTTGGCGGGCCCGATTGTTTTTACATTTGCTTGGGCTTACGCGAACTATGGCCCGATGATCGCAGCGCTTCTCTGGCTTCCTATTCTTGGACTTCGCCAGATGAACATCATAAACCTTGAGCTTGCGCAAACAAACCGCGAGCTTCTCGAACTGATGGTTAAATCGATTGAAGCGCGCGATCCGTACACATCTGGACACTCACGACGCGTCAAAGACTATGCGGTACACATTGCTCGATTGTTGAGAATGCCGTCGGGTGAGGTTGAGAGGATTGGCACCGCTGCTCTGTTACACGACGTGGGGAAAATATACGACAAGTATGCTCCGATTCTTGCAAAAGAGGACAGGCTGACTCCGGAGGAGTGGGCGATCATTAAGGAACATCCGGTAGACGGTGCGAATCTCGTTGCAACCATGACGACTTTACGAGATATGGTTCCATCGGTTCGTCATCATCACGAAAATTGGGATGGGACAGGCTATCCCGATGGCTTGAGAGGAGATGCTATCCCACTGGCATCTCGAGTCATTATGTTCGCTGATACGCTAGATGCGATGACAACGAAACGTCCGTACCGAGGCCCATTGGGTGAGGTCGAAGTTCGCGCTGAATTGGTCAGGTGCAGGGGGCGTCAGTTCGATCCGCATATCACGGATCAACTTCTTGAAAATAATTTTTGGATATCATTATTTCCGCCGATCAATCGCTCAGCGTCACACAGCAGTATTCTCAAGCTGATCGCGTCTGATGGCCGGTAGTACGCCTCTGCTGACTTGGAAGTAGTTTCAAAACGAATCATAGGGTAAGTGCACGCGTGGAGAAGTGTATCATGATTCTGAACAGGCTGGATAACTAGACAAGAGCTCCACAGGCGACATGTTCGCGAGCTTCAAGGAGTTCCGCGATGCTTCAGACGCGCGCTCGCAATCACGTCATCGCCTTCAAGGCTAAGGTCGCCTTGGCTACTGGCGAAACGAAGGAATCCTCGCCGAATTACGATGTCTACCCCGCTTGAAAAATCCAGTTGCTGGCCCGAGCGGCCAGCGTGTTGGTGCCGGAGCGCCCACCGGACCGGTAGTCGATGTCAAAAACGCTCCATGCAAAGATCGGCGAGCTCGCGCTCGAGAATGATTTTTTAGAACACGCGCTCAGCAAGGCCAGTTTGCTGAGCACCAAGCGATGATCGACCGCACGCACGTGCTCTCGATCACTCGGCAGGCCGAGGCGCTAGGCATTCAGCCGAGGGTAGCCTATCCCATGCCTCGCCCGATGGCGAGTCCGATCGGGACCTGAGGCGGCAGATCGACGGACTGCACCTGGACTTTCCCTTTGCGAACGCTCGCATGCTCTGCCGACTTCTGCGCAGCGAGTTCCCGGGCGTGGGCCACCGCATCGGCACGCTGATGCAGCACAAGGGCATCGCAGCGATCTGCCCGCAACCGGGCGCGAGTTGCCGGCACCGTGCGCATCCGGTGTATCCGTAGCTTTGCGGGTCGATCACTCGCCCGAACGAGGTGTGGGCGATGGACGTCACGTACATCGCGATGGCGCACGGCCTTATCTATCTCGCCGCGGTGCTCGACTGGGCGAGTCGGCGCGTCATAACTCGGTGCGTCTCGATCACGCTTCACAGTGCGTTCTGCATCGCTGCCATCAAGAGGCTTTGGCGCGGTACGGTCGTCCGTAGATCTTCAATACCGATCAAAGCGCGTAGTTAACCCCGGGCTCCTCGAGCACGGGATCCACGTCAGCATGGATGGCAAGGCTACTGGCGCGACATCGTCTTTGTCGAACACTCTGGCGCTCGCGTAAGTGCGATGAGGTATTTTTGCACGTCTACGACTCAGTCTCTGCCGCTGGTATCTCACACTCTACAACACGCGCCATCCCCATTTGAGCCCTGAGAACCGCACCACTGACGCCGCCTACTTCACCCCGCGACCGCTCGCCGTAGCGGCCCTACCCTAGGTCACACGCTCGGTGTCCAGCGCGGTCGCACGGTAGAGAACCAAACGGTGCCAGTGGCACAAGTGCGAGAAACGTCGTGAGCTACGTGGCGAAACAGCCGGCGTGGTGTTGGAGCTCGAAGCCGCGCATGCCATGTATGGCGATGCGAAGCGCGCGCTCGGGCGGTCTATCAGGAATTGCGCGGGCTTAACGAATCCGCCGCCGCGAGTATGGTCGAAGGGCTTGACGAGACCAACGACGCTGCAGCCAGCTTAAGGCGTTCACTGAACTCGGCGTGAATTTCCGCACCAGGAACTTGATCGAGAGCGCGATGGCACGGCTGGAGGCGAAGCCCCATCGCATGACGCTTGAAAAGGAGCGATCAGAAGCTCCGCCGGTATGCGGCGGCGCTGTGGACCGCCGAGCACCAGTGTCGCTGCGTGAACGAGTATCGCTCGCCGCCATTGTTCAAGCTCGCGTTAGCGCGCATATTCTCGACCAACAACTCCGCCGCGGCGTAAGCCGGATCACACTTGGATCGCCTGAATATCAACTAAGCGAGGAACATACTCCGACGCGAGACCGTCCATCGCTAGGGCGGCGAATCTACATGGACATGCTCGGAGTAATGGCCAGTGCGCATGTTCAACGTCAGTGGCAACTGTCCCCACGTCGAGTTGTTTCCCGAACGACACGGCTATCTTTTTGAGACCTATCTGGAAGCAGTGGATGATCAGTCGATCAGATACATCTACGTCGTCCTTCTGTGTCCTGTGATATCGTGAAGGAATTATGTCCAACTGTGCTGCTTGTTAGCACCGGCGTGAAATTGCGCAGATTCACCGGCGAGAATTGCACACTCGGAGCCCCCGCCTGCCGGCGGATGCTCTGAGCCCAGGAGTGGGCATCTGTCCGGCCCCGTTGGCACATTCGCCTCCCTCCTGCTCAGAGGCGAGGCACCGTGTACGGATGGGATACCCTCGTGTTACTTCAGCATCTGCTCGATGAAGGTCTCTCGAAGCTGGCCATCGCCCAGCGGCTCGGCGTCAGCCGACGCGTGGTGCACTGCTGGATCGCGACCGGCCAGCTGACCCGCGATCTCACCGCCGCCACGCCACGTCGGTCGTCGCCGCGTGCGACCCAGCTCGATTCCTTTCACCCGATCATCACCGCACGGCTCGAGGCGTATCCGGAGCTCTCGGCGGTGCGCATATATGATGAGCTCCGCGCCGCCGGCTATCCGGGCGGGATTACCCAAGTGCGGGAGTATGTCGCTCGCGTTCGACCGCAGCCCGCGCCCGATCCGGTCGTGCGGTACGAGACCGACCCCGGCCATCAGGCGCAGGTTGACTTCGCCGAGTTTCGATTGCCGTGGGGCAAGCGGTATGCACTCGTCGTCGTCCTCGGCTACTCCCGACTGCTCTGGCTCAAGTTCTACCCACGGCAAACGATGGCGACGGTGGTGAGTGGCTTGGAAGAGGCCTTCGCCTATTTCGGCGGCGTCCCCAAGGAGTTGCTCTTCGATCAGATGAAGGCCGTCATCCTCGACGACCAGCGTGCGGATGGCGGGCGGCTCCTGGAGAATCCAGAGTTCCTCCGGTTTGCGTCGCACTGGGGTTTTCGGATTCGCGCCTGTCGGCCGTATCGCGCCAAAACGAAAGGCAAGGTGGAGCGTCCGATTCGCTACGTGCGCAGCAATTTCTTCTACGGCCGCGAATTCATCGGCGATGCGGATCTCGATGATCAGCGGCAGCGCTGGCTGGACCTCGTGGCGAATGTGCGGACGCACCGCACGACGGGCGTGGTGCCGCGTGTGCGCTTTGAGACGGAGGAGCTGCGGCATCTCCAGCCGCTCGCCGCGCGAGGCTATCGTCCGCTCGTACTGCCAGTCGACCGCACGACACGACGGACCGCGCCGCATCTCCTCGCGCCGACGGTGCCGAGTGTCGTCGTCGAGCAGCGCGGGCTCGCCTCCTATCAGGAGCTGGTCGAGGCGGTGACCGGATGAAAGCGACGCCCTCGCTCCGGGATCAACTGCGCGCCCAACTCGCCGATCTCAAGATGCCGGGCGCCCTCGAAGCGCTCGATGAGATTCTGAGGGGCCTCGATGGCGGCTCCCTCAAAGCCCCGGCCGCGCTCTCGGCGCTGCTCGCCGCACAGATCGCGCTGCGCATCATCGTCGACTCGACGCGGCCATGCGCTCGTCCCGCTTGCCGCCGTGAAGACCCTCGCGGACTTCGACTTCTCCTTTCAGCCGTCCGTGAAACGCGAGCAGCTGGAGAGTTTACACACCCTGGGCTTTCTCGAGCGCAAGGAGAATGTCGTGTTCCTCGGACCACCCGGCGTCGGCAAGACCCATCTCGCCATCAGCCTCGCGATCGCCGCTGCCGAAAGTGGACGCCGCGTGTACTACGGGACACTCGGTGATCTCATTACCTCTCTCGAAGAGGCGAGTCAGGCGGGTCGGCTCCTGCATCGCATGAAGACGCTCAGCGTTCCGTCGCTCCTGATCGTCGATGAAATCGGCTATCTCCCGATCAGTCGGACCGGCGCGATGTTGTTCTTTCAGCTGATGTCTCGGCGGTATGAACACGCGTCCACCGTCCTGACCTCGAACAAGGGCTTCGAGGAATGGGGCGAGATCTTCGGCGACGATGTCATGGCGGCGGCGCTGATCGACCGGCTCGTCCATCACTGTCACATCGTCAACATCCGGGGCAACAGCTTCCGGATGCGGCACCACACGGCCCTGCATCGGGCACTCGGCTCAACGCGCCAGTCCACCGCTCGTGACACCCAGAAGCCATCCCGGTCACGCGGGAAGGAGGACACCGCGACCTAACCGGCTCGCTCCCCACCGAGTGTGCAATTCTCCCCGGTGAAAGTGCGCAATTCTATTCCGGTGTTGACACTGCTTCTCCAATCCTATGACGTTGCCTTGGTCATAGCCCGATGCCTGGCTAAGAAGTGGTTTCAAAACCCTCGTTGAATCGTGTGATGGATAACTCGATTCGACGAGCGCCTCATGCGGCGGCGGCGAACCGAAGCACAGTGGGCGAAGATTGCACCGGTATTGCCGAAAGGGAAGGCGCCGCCACGCGGGGGATGGCCGCGCGCGGCAGATCGGGATGGTTTGGAAGGGATTTTGTGGGTGCTGCGGAGGGGTGCGCGCTGGCGCGACGTGCCCCCGCCGTATGCGAGCGGGGCGACCTGTGGGCGCCGGCTCGCTGAATGGGAGCGACAGGACGTGTGGTGATCGCTGTGGCGGGCCTTCCTCAGCGAGCTGGATGCGTGCGGCCAGTTGGATTGGAGTGACGCCTTCCTGGACGGCACGTTCGCCCCGGCGAAAAAAGGGGTGCTGGCATCGGCAAAAACACGCACGGGGAAGGGGACAAAGCGCATGGTATTGGTCGACGGCACGGGTCTTCCCCTCGGAGCGCCCCTTTCGTCTGCCAATCGCGCGGAAAGCCCTCTCGCGGACGACCCGCTCACGACGGTAGCCGTCCGGCGCCGCGGACCGGGTCGGCCGAAGCAGAAGCCACCGCGGATTGTCGCAGATCGGGCGTACGACCGCCGCAAACTCTGGGAACGATTGAAGCGGCGCGGCATCCAGCTGATTGCGCCGCACCAATCGGACCGCACGCCTCCCTTGCAGGACGGACGGCACCTGCGCCGATAGCGCCGGCGCTGGATCATCGAACGCACCAACGTCTGGCTCCTGAACTGCCGCCGCCTTACAGTTCGGTACGACCACTCGATTGCGCACTATCGTGCCTTTCTGTACCTCGCGTATGCGCTGATTGCTCTACGGCAGTTTTGAAACCACTTCTAGTGTGTCCCATTAATTACTAGCATTAATATTGCAAGGGCTCCGGTGATACTTTTCGGAGCCCTTCTGGCATTCGTCGGCCGGCCGCGCACCTTCGATCTCATCCTGTCCGCCGTCGAGCGGACGCAATTGCGGCAGTGGGCCGCCTCGCGCTCACTGCCGCACGCGCTCGTGCAGCGGGCGCAGGCCATTCTGTTATCGGCCGACGGGTTGGCGAACACCGAGATCGGGGCGCGGATCGGTCTCAGCCACCCCATGGTGGGGCACTGGCGCCGCCGGTTTCAGCGCGAGCGGCTGCTCGGGCTATACGACGCGCCCCGATCAGGACGCCCTCGCACGCATGATGACGACGAGGTGGCGCGACTCCTCCGCACCGTGCTCAAGACCAAACCCGCGAACGCGACGCATTGGAGCGTGCGGTCGGTGGCCACGAAGACCGGGATCAGCAAGAGCACCGTCCAACGGTACTTCGCGCTCTTCGGCGTACAGCCGCATCGGACGAAAAGCTTCGTGCTCTCGACCGACCCGTTCTTTGTCGAGAAAGTGCGGGACGTCGTCGGTTTGTACCTCAACCCCCCGGACAATGCCCTCGTCTTGTGTGTTGATGAGAAGAGCCAAATTCAGGCGCTGGAACGCACCCAACCCAATCTGCCGCTGGGGCTGGGCTATGTCGAAGGCGTCACGCACGGCTATACCCGGCATGGCACGACGACGCTCTTTGCCGCGTTCAACGTGCAATCCGGCGACGTGATCGCGCAGTGTAAACGCCGGCATCGGCATCAGGAGTTTCTCGCCTTTCTCAAGCACATCGACGCGAATGTGCCCGCGCATCTCGAGGTGCACCTGATTCTCGACAAGTACGCGACGCACAAGCATGCAAAGGTCCGCGCATGGCTGGCGCGGCGGCCGCGCTACCGTGTGCACTTTACGCCGACGTATTCCTCCTGGCTCAACCAGGTTGAACGCTGGTTCGGCCTCATCACCCAGCGCGCGATTCGTCGCGGCTCGTTCCGAACCGTCCGTGAACTCGTGCAGCGCATTGATACGTTCGTTGCGCGCTACAACCGGGCCTCCACCCCATTCACGTGGACGGCAACGGCCGACTCCATCCTTGCGAAAGTGACCCGACTTGCGAAAGCTATTAACGGGACGTCACACTAGGGCGACCGTATGATACTTTGTATATGTGCTTCAAGGTACTCACGTCGCCACGCCAAGTGGCCGACCATGGCGGTTCCACTCAACCCATACGCCATCGGCACCTGTTGCTTGTCGAAGAAAACACTCTGGAGGGGATGGCTCGCGTCGATAAAGAAAAAGATACTCGCGGAGCAGCTGCGCAGCATCGCCGGACCGTCCTAGCAACGTGTCCGCACTCCATAGAGATTCGACAACAGTATCTTGTCCGCCAAGACAGCGGCCACGGAGATAAAGCTCCCCTAGTCGCAGAGACAACGCAGACAAGTCCGTCGTTTCGCCCTTGGCGATGTTCAGGCGAATACGCAAAGCAGTGCAAATGGCTTCGTATCGCACTGTTCGCATGCGCGCGTAGCCGTTCTGCGGTGCCTCGAGGAACTTCTCCGCATCAAAGTAGCGTCCTTCGATAATTGCCAATAAAGCCGCCGACGTATAGTAGCCAGAGTGAGGCGATAATTTGTGCGCCTGGACTCCGCGCAGCATTGACTCAGTTTGGCCAAGCCAACGGGCTGCCGAACTGATGTTACCTTCTGAAAAGGCGATTTCTGTAAGCAACGAAGCGGCGTAGAAGGCATCCGTTCGATAGGATTGTTCCATAACAAAAGCGAAGTCGGCTTCGAGTATGGTCTTCGCAGCCTCAAGTCTTAGCATTCGATACAGCGAGAGCGCCGCGAAGCGTCGAGACTTGCGGCAGTCATCGCTTGACGTTGGATATGGAAATCGCGTTGTCAGTTCTTGAATGATAGCAAGGGCACGATCATTTGCTCCGAAAACGGTGTTAAATACAAGGCATGCGCGCAATGCGTCGTTGCCGACGATATGGTACCTGGTAGGATCGTCTTCCAAATAGAAACGAACTTTTTCGGCAAGAGTTTCATCACACTCTGCGTCTGCGACGACAAGTAGGCTTACGACTGCTTGAAAGCGTACTGGCACCTCAGTATCCGGATTGTCTAGCAATCCAAATAGCGGATGCACTGCGGGTGAAAGTTCTCCACCACCTAGAATGTTTGCGTCAATAATCTTTAGTTCGAGCTGGCGAACCACGGCATTCGCTTCCTTGAGTTCCCGTGCGAGAAGGAGTCGGGCACTTAGACAATCCGTCGCAAGCGCCCAGTCGCCGCCAGACTCTGCGTATCTTATCGCATCATCCAGCAACTCCTTGCGTGTTGCTGCCGGCAAGGTGGCACGCGTCATCCGACTTATCAAGTCGGCAGCGATGGCAGGTTCCCCTAGGGCGGCGGCCTCCGCCGCGCATCTTTGAACTAGGCTTACTGCTGACGACGCATCGCCCGCTTCAAGCCAACTTTCTGCTGCTGCGAGGGCGAGGGAGGATGAATACTCTTTGGACATGCATTCGTCCGACAGTATCTTTGCGATGCGACGATTCAATATTGTGGCAACTGTGCGCGGAACGAGACGTCGTATTGCGTCATCCAATAGGGCGTGGGGACCTTCTACTGTAGCATCAACAAGACAAATCAGATCCTGCTCCTCCAAGGTTCTAAGTGCGGCTATCAGCTCAAGGTCGGCGAGATCCGCAACCGCACCAACACGTGATGGAGATGCGAATCGACCGAGCAACAGACAGCATTCAAGAACTAGACGCTCGGTCGCACCAAGGCCAAAGTAGGAACTAGCGGCCAAGGAATGGATATCGAAAGGCACTGTCGCTGGCTCTCCACCTCTACATTGTGCCACTGCACGAAGGTAGAATGGATTACCTGCCGACTGGCTGACACACCAATCGATGTAGGCGGAGTCGTCATGACGGTCTGGGGATGCTTCTTGAACCAACGCGCGACTATCTTGTTCTTCCAACGGACCGAGGACATGAAACGTTAAGCGACGGGATCGCTTTATGATCCTGAGAGCATGGTCGCGCGGGCGGCAGCATGTAAGTATAAGCAACGAAGCACTATTTACCGATGTACAGAGAGATTGAATCGTTGTGCAGCTTGCCTCGTCCAAAAAGTGAGCGTCGTCGATAAGTAGAACAATGCGCCTTTCTACGGTAACCGCCTCGAGTAAATCAACTAGTGCGGACTGGATATCGGCGCGATGCTGTTCTAGTGAGCGATCTTTCGGTATTGCGACTGGCGCTTGGGCAAGGGTGGGACGCAGTCGATCAAGGAGCGCGTTGGATGCTTCAGATACACCGATCGCTCCCCGCAAAGATCGTAGCTCTGGCAGTATTGCAGAAAATGCGGCAAGCGGATAAGAACGTGATTGTAGATCGCAGTTGTAACGGATGACACGTGCTCCGGTTAGTTTGACGCGATTGGCAAATTCATCCGCAACTCGTGTCTTGCCAATACCTGCAGCACCGAGCGTAACGAAGAGCCGTGCTCCTCCTTCTGCTGAAAGTCCCCAATCTTCATTGATGAGAGAAAGAACTTGCGCTCGCCCTCGAAGTAAGCCCTGTCGCTGCCTGGGAGCCGGTTTTAGGAGCCTGAGACGGAGGCGTGTGAGATCATGATTTGAAGGAAGGCTTTCCTCATTACGCAAGAAGGCGTCTATGCAGGCCAGTGCCAAGTTACGATGACCAAGCATTGCCAAGGCTTCTGCTCGCGCTTGAACGATAAGATCATTGCAAGGATCAAGCGAGGTGAGAGTCTCAGAAAGTGAAGCTACTTCACGCCAGGAGTGCGCCTCCTGTAGTATAGTTAAGTCAGCCATCAGTAGCCTACGAACGCGACCTTCAAGGTCGTCGCGCAGCCGATCGAGCCATTCCGTGAACGCCGCAGAGAGCTGCGGCGAGTAGCCGGGTAGAATCCTAAGGGACTCGATGGTACGAGAAGCCCTCTCCAGCGCTGTTGTCCCATTGAGCTGCCTAAGTGCAGAATCAGTATCGCTTCCGGCTATGCCGATGCTTGTCGGCCGTTCGTCGAATTGAATACCCATGCGCCGTAGGCGATAAAGCAACTGACGGAGGCTCTGCGCGCCAAGCCGTGCCGTATTAGCGTCCGGAAAGAGCATGTCCTGCACTTCCAGTCGGCTTAGCCTATGGCCACCAGAAAGACTGAGAAGCAATACCAACGCGAATAGATGCGATGCACTAGGCGTGATCGTCGTGTTACCTGCTCGAAGCTTACTTTCTCCGACAATCGAAAGTAGTAGGTGGCTCATTGCCAATAGAGATAGAGAGATGCGAAGAGCGGCTGTCAGTCCGCCGGGGCGCAACATGGAGTTAGAGCGTCACATATGCGTCACGTGCGAGGAATCCGAAGGAAGGTAGTGCGGGCGCAGGGAGCTGCGCCTACTGCTGCCTGCCGGGAGTCTCTACCGTAGGTCGGCTTTGAATACAAATGACTTCAAACCTAGTTCTCGTCAATACCGACTGTTGATCTCTTGCGAATCCAGCTTGCGACCGTTTCGATGGCCATCGCACTTCCGTCGCCTCAACGTGCGGTGCGATCACTCGCTCACGCGAGATCAAGCCTTCGTCCACTTCGCGTGCGCGCCTCATCGCCCTGCGATCGTTTTTAGACCACTTCTGGGTCGATTTAGACCTGGTGACGTATGATCCGAAGTTCGCCGCCTTGACCTGACCCCCAACGCTGTACCAGCGCGTCTGTTAGTCCGGTAATGGTGCGGGGAGAAGCTGCGGCATCAGGAGCGATTCCGCCCAACGCTACTGGGGTTTGATCATCGAGACTGCTGTGGGGCCGGATGTGGTTGTAGTCGACGCAGGCTTCGATCGTTTGCTGGGCGTCAGATAGGCTAACACACCAGCTCTCAGTCAGGGCCTTCGTCGCGCACCCGGCCGGTGACGCTCTCGGCGAAGGCGTTCTGCACGGGCTTGCCCGGGTGAATGAACTCCAGCGCGCCGCCGCGCCGGTCGGCCCAGTGATCGAGCGCTTCTCCACGACACTCCGGCCCGTGGTCGCACACGATCGCGCGCGGGACACCATGCGTCGTCGCCAGGTACTTGAGCCCGCGCACCATGCGCTCGCCGGGGAGCGACATATCGACCTCGATCGCGGGCGCCGCGCGCGTGAAGTCGTCAACGATCGTCAGCGCGCGGAACTTCCGCCCGTCGCACAGCGTCGCTCACGAAGTCCATGCTCCAGCGGTCGTTGCGCCGCGTGGGGACGGGCAGCGGCACCCGAGGGATGGCGACGCGCTTGCGGCGACGCCGACGCACGGGCAGGCCTTCCTCGCGGTACACGCGCTGGACAAGCTTGCGGTTCACCACGAGCCCTGCGCGCCGCCGCAGACGAGACAAGCGTCGGTCGCCCCAGCGCGGCCGCAGCACGGCGAGCGTTGTACGCGCGCACGGAGCTCGGCGCGCGACGGCCGGTGAGTCCGATAGCGCTGACTGGAGCGCGCGAAGCCGGTGACGCGACACGCTTGCCGCTCCGAGAGGGCGGCGATCGGCATGGGCATCGGTGACGGCCGTTCGCCGCTGCTCGGGCGCGCGACGATCTGCTCATCTGAAAATCGGCTGCGTTTCATCAGTCCTCGTTGGCTGAGGACTAACATGGGTAGCTGGATCAGCTTCCGGGGGTCAGGTCAGCCTCACTATAGTTGTTGGCGCGTAACGACTCTATTGCCGTCAACGCGGAATACGTTCCTCACGACGGTGCTTCGGATCCATTGGCGAGGCGTTGCGGAGAGTCCGAATCAGATGTCGATCCAGGTAACTCGCCTGCGATTCGTGACCCAGTCCATCGTTCACTGCGACAATGCCCACTTTGTGTGCAATCGCTGCATGGATCCCTTCTTCGGCCGCCGTCCTCATCACCAGCGCCGCCCCCCCCACCACGTGTCCCACAAGTACAGCGTATCACCTTCGAGCGCCGTACACCTCGTACGCTTCAACGGACGCATCCGTACACCCCCTGATCTATCTCGCGCGGCACCCGCACCATACTCTTGTCCCCACCTCAGCCGCTCCAGCTACGACCACCACCGCCCACCCACCGAGCGTGATCGGAGACACAGCGCCGTAGCCGTACAGTCCCACACCCTGTTCCTCACGAGCCCGCGAACGTCACGCCACACAATCGAGGTAGCGAGCCCATCCAAGAGCATACACGACATCACGTTATGCCCGGCACTTTGTCGCTACAGGCTTCTCGACACCCCGCCGAGAATAGGCAGTGTGACGCCGGAAAATGGCCACCAGTCGCCCCTTTGCTGTCAGCCAGATGACAGCGGAGAACATTCGCATCGAATGAAGACTGTAGCTCGTGGGATTCACTGACAGGTACTACTATGTCTGCTGGAATACCGAGTGACCGCAGCACCCCTACCCGGCCACGCCGGGTACTCTCCATCGAGCGCAGACTTCCGATCATGATAGGAGCGTTGCTCCTCTTCGTGATCGTCGCGATCTCCAGCGCGGCCTGGCTCGAAATGCGACGCACCTCGCTCGCCGCAGCATCCGCGCGACTGGTCAGCGTCACGACGCAGCTTCGAGATGCCTTTCAACAATCAGGCGCGCAACTCAAGTCTGCGGGCGCCGCCCTCGCAAACCGGCCTGCCGTTGCGGCGTTCCTCCGAGCTCCGAGCCCGGCTCTCCATGACAGCGTGGTGGCGGTGCTCGCTCCGGCGGGGCCGCAGGCGGATCAGGTGCTCCGCACCGAGCTGCGGAATAAGGCAGGAACAGTCCTCGCCAGCGTGGGTGCACCAGACGCGGGTCTCGATTCGCTTTCAGTCATGGCACTCGCGCCCGTGCTGGCGAAGGGCGATTCGCTCAGCCTGGGCATCATGCGAATCCTGCGCGACACGGTTGTTTTTTCGCTGACGGCCCGAGTGCCGAACGCGGGCGGAGCATTCGTCGTGCAATGGCGCCGCCTCACGAGCACACGACGCGCACGGCAGCAGCTCGAACAGCTCGTGGGCTCGGACGCATCGCTGTTCGTGGGCAACGCGGACTACAGCGTTCTCACGGATCTCGAACGGCCAATCCCGACTCCCGCCGTAGATCGCGCGACGCGAAACGCCGCGCAGCAATACACCGCGGTGGGCTCGGGCGACCGGTATCTCTTCGACGGCGCGCCAATCGCGGGCACGCCATGGGCGACGGCGGTCCAGGTGCCACTCAATACGGTCTTCGCGCCGGTGAACGCGTTTCTCCGGAAGCTCGCCATCATCGCGCTGGTCGCGCTCGCGCTCGGACTCATCGCGGCATGGATGGCGAGCCGACGCATTACCAGGCCGCTCATTCAGTTGACGACGGCCGCCAATGCCATCGCCCGCGGCGAGGCCACGGATGCGGTCCGGCTCACACGCTTCGACGAGCTCGGCCAACTCGCGGCCGCGTTCGCCGTGATGGCGGAAGAGGTGGAGAACGCGCGCGGAGCGCTGGAGCTCAAGGTGGACGAGCGCACGGTGGAGCTCCATCGCACCATGCAGCAGCTGCACGATGCGCAGGACTCGCTCGTCCGCCGGGAAAAGCTCGCGATGCTCGGCCAGCTCGCCAGCGGGGTGGGGCACGAGCTCCGCAATCCGCTCGGGGTCATGACGAATGCCGTCTACTACCTCAAGCTGGTGCTGAAAGCGTCGCCGCAGAATGTGCAGGAGTACCTGGACATTCTCCAGCAGCAGATCACGCTCTCCGAGAAGATCGTGGGCGACCTGCTCGACTTCGCGCGTCTCAGACCTCCGCAGCGTGAGGCAGCCTCCCTGAAGGCGGTGACACAGGCGCAGATCCTCCGCCTGGGAAGTCCGGAGGGCATCGAAATCGATGAGCAGGTGTCGGCAGAGCTGCCGTCCGTTCTGGTGGACCAGGTGCAGATGGGCCAGATCATCCTGAACATGCTCACCAACGCGATGCAGGCAATGGACGGACAGGGGCGCATCAGCATCAGCGCCGCATCGGAAGAGGGGCGCGTGATCCTCGACGTCGCCGATACCGGATCGGGCATTCTCCCGGAGAACATGGAGAAGATCTTCGAGCCCCTGTTCACCACCAAGGCACGTGGCATCGGGCTTGGACTCGCGGTCTCGCGAACGCTGGCGCGGGCGAACGGCGGCGAGTTGTCGGCCAGTAGCGTGCATGGCAAGGGAGCAACGTTCCGGCTCACACTCGAGACGGCGGCGAGGGCAGCCGCATGACGCCAAAGGCGCTCGTCGTCGACGACGACAAGTCCATGGTACGCACGCTCAGCGACGTCCTCAGGCTCAGCGGGTGGGACGTCACAACTGCCTTCTCGGGATCCGAGGCGGTGCAGCAGGCGGCGGGCCAGGCCTTCGACGTGGTGCTGATGGACGTGAAGATGCCCGGCATGGACGGCGTGGCCGCGTTCAAGGCGATGAAGGCGACGCGGCCGAGTATCCGCGTGGTGCTCATGACGGCGTACGCGGAACAGGCGCTCCTGGCGGAGGCGCAACGAGAGGGAGCGGCGCGCATCATGCCAAAGCCCGTCGATCTCGCCTCTCTTCTGGCGATCATCGCGGCGCAGGTGCAGCACCGTCATCCGGTGCTGCTCGTGGACCACGACGCGGCGTTTCTCCAGACGCTCACAGCGGTGCTGGACCTCTGCGGCATCGAGACGGTCGTAGCGAAGAATGTTGCGGAAGCAACAGCGCTGATGGAATCGCGCCGCCCGATGGCGGTGCTGCTGCACATGCATCTCGGCGACTCGGCGACGCGCGCGGTGGTGGACGCGATGCACAACGCAGGTCCGGCGACGGCGCTCATCCTCTACAGCGGCATGCCCGGCGCCAACGTGGAACTGGAGCAGGCCATTCCAGCGGAATGGATCCACGCATATCTCCAGAAGCCGTTCGCCATTGACGAGGTCAAGAGAGTGCTCGATGCAATTCCATGAACCAGACGATCGTCCGCGCGTGCTGGTCGTGGACGATGACCGCTCGCTGACGCGCACGCTCGCGGACATCCTCGACATCCATGGATACGCGTCCTCCACCGCCGGCAGCGGACGCGAAGGCCTGGAGATGGCCGAGCGGGACGTGCCGGTGCTCGCGGTCGTCGATCTGCGGTTGCCCGACATGGATGGCATGGAGGTCGTCTCCCGGATACACGAGTTGTCGGAGCTCACCGAGGTGGTGGTGCTCACGGGCAACGCAACGGTCGAGAGCGCGGTCGCGGCATTGCGCGAGCACAGTGTGGACTACCTGCTCAAGCCGGTAAAGGTGGAGCAGCTGCTGCACGTGGTATCGGTGGCAAACGAGCGCTGGCAGCGGCGGCTCGCCGAGGGAAAGTTGCGCGACTCCGACGAGCGATTCCGCCGCGTGGTCGAATCGGACATGCTGGGGATCATGTTCTGGGATTCGACGGGCACGGTGTACGACGCGAACGACTCGTTCCTGCGCATGCTGCGACGGAGCCGCGCAGAGCTCGAGGCGGGCGACATTCGATGGACGGACATGACGCCGCCGGAGTTTGCGGGCCTGGACAAGGAGAAGATCCAGTCGCTCTCCGGGAGCGGCGTGATTGCACCATACGAGAAGGAATTTCTCACGAGCAACGGCGACCGCGTGTCGGTCCTCATTGGCGCGGCCACACTGAAGCGGCAGCAGGATCACGGCGTGAGCTTCGTGCTCGACATCACCGACCGGAAGAACGCCGAGCGCGGCATGCGCGCGCGCGCGCGCCAGCAGACGGTGGTGGCGTCGTTCGGACAGCGCGCGCTCGCGGTGGACGACATCACATCGCTGTTCGACAGCGCGGCCGCGCTCGTGGCAGAGACACTCGACCTCCCGTTTGCCTGCGTGCTGGAACGACGCACGGATGGTATTTCATTGATGCTGTGTGCCGGCACGGGATGGGAAGTCGGATCGACGGTGGTGCCGATCGACGAGAGCACGCAGGCCGGCTACACGATGCTGCGTAACGAGCCCGCGATTCTCGCCGACCTGCAGTCCGCGCGCGACTTCGGGCTATCCGACCTGCTGCGCGGGCATGGCATCGCGAGCGGCATCACCGTGGTCATTCCGGGCGAGGTCCGGTCGTTCGGCGTGCTGGCCGCCCACGACACCCGGCCACGCGACTTCACGGTTGACGACGTGCATTTCATGCAGGCGATCGCACACGTGCTTGGCACGGCGATCGAGCGGCGCCGGCGCGAGACGGCGCTCCGCCAAACCCAGCGCCTCGAGGCCGTGGGCCGGCTCGCAAGCGGCATCTCGCACGACTTCAACAACATGCTGGCTGCGATCTCGGGCTACGCGGAGCTCATCCGCGAGGGGCTTCCCTCCGGTGATCCCATGCAGCAGGATGCCGAAGAGATCCTGCTGGCAACGCGTCGCGCGGCCGCCTTGACGAAGCAGCTGCTCGCCTTCAGCAGGCAGCAGGTAATTCAGGAACGGACGATGGTGCTCAACAACGTGGTCACCGAGATGGAGAACATGGTGCTGCGCCTGATCGGGCCCGAAGTCGAGCTCTTCAAGACGCTCTCGGCGGACCTCTGGCCCGTCAAGGCTGATCCGAGCCAGATGCAGCAGGTGGTCCTGAATCTCTGCGTCAATGCACGTGACGCGATGCCTGATGGCGGACAGCTCGCCATCGATACCACCAATGCGACGTACGACGACGCGCAGGCCCTGGCAAACTCACTCGACGCCGCGGGGGAATATGTGGTGTTGAGCGTCACCGATACGGGCATGGGCATGGACGCGGACACACGCTCGCGAATCTTCGAGCCGTTCTTCACCACGAAGGCCGAGGACAAGGGGACGGGTCTCGGACTCGCGACCGTGTACGGGATCGTCAAGCAGAGCGGTGGAGAAGTGGCCGTGCGCAGCAAGCCGGGACAGGGCACGCGGTTTCGCATCTTTCTTCCACGCGCGCCGGAAGACGAGAGCGCGGCGTAGGCACAAGGAAAGGGCGCCCCGGATTACCAGGGCGCCCTTTCCGTCCTACATGGCATCCGTCGACGTCAGCGTTTGTCGAGGCTCTGCACCACTGCCGCCGTATTGATTCCCTCGGCGTCGGCCTGAAAGTTCAACACGACACGGTGGCCGAGCACCGGCATCGCCATCGCCGCGACATCGTCGAGATCGGGCATTGCACGACCGTCCATCGCCGCCCGGGCCTTTGCCCCGAGGATGAGATACTGCGATGCCCTTGGTCCTGCTCCCCAGCTCACATATTTTTTCACCATCGGCGATGCCTCTGCCGAATCAGGCCGCGTGCTCCGCGCCAGCTTTACCGCGTAACTCACGATGCTCGGCGCGGCGGGCAGACGTCGAACCAGATGTTGCAGCTCCGCAAGCTGCGCCCCCGACAGCACCGGCTCCACTGACAGCGTGCTGTCGGACGTCGTGGATGCAACGATGCGCTCTTCCTCTTCGCGCGACGGATAGCCGACAGTGAGCTGCACCATGAACCGGTCGAGTTGCGCCTCGGGCAGGGGATACGTTCCCTCCTGCTCGATGGGATTCTGCGTGGCCAGGACAAAGAACGGCTCCGGCAGCTTGTGCGTCTTGCCCGCCGCGGTCACCGCATGCTCCTGCATGGCCTGGAGCAGCGCGGCCTGCGTTTTCGGCGGCGCGCGGTTGATCTCGTCCGCGAGAATGATGTTCGCGAAGATGGGGCCGTTCACGAACTTGAAGAACCGCCGCCCCGTTGCCTGATCCTCCTCCAGCAGCTCGGTGCCGGTAATGTCGCTGGGCATCAGGTCCGGCGTGAACTGCACGCGCGAGAAATCGAGGTCCAGCGCCTGCGCGACGGTCTGCACGAGCAGGGTCTTGGCCAGGCCAGGCACGCCCACCAGCAGTGCGTGGCCACCGGCAAGGATGGCCGCAACGAGATTGTCGACGACCTCGCGCTGGCCAATGATGCGCCGGCCGATCTGCTCGTTCAGCGCGGTGCGCGCGCTGGCGAGCCGGTCGAGAAGCTCGAGGTCGCGATTTCCGTCCTGTGTTGGGCTGGCTTTGAGAGAGCTCGTCACGGTGTTGGGCTGGGTGGGGCAGAGTGAACGCTTCGCTGCAATGACAACGTTACCGCCTCGCAGGCACTCCCAAAAGTACGCGGGGAGTGCCCGGAACGATGCATTGTGGCATGATATTGCCGCGGAAACGGCCCTGTCGACTACCGACGCGGCTCCGGTGGCTCCCGCACGCGCTCGGCGCGGTCTGCGCGCCCCCTGACGTTCCTGGGGCGCACCGGCATGCCCTGATGGATTCGTGCGAACTTCGCCACGGACCTATGTGCAATCGTCGACGGAATCCGGGGGAAGAGCGTCGCGCAGTGACTTGTCGTGCTCAGGACGACGGAGCCTCATGCAGACTTCCGCCTCTTCACCGTCTTCTTTTTCGCAGCGGGCTTCCTGCGCGCGGCTGACGGTTTCTCGAGCGATGCCTTGAGGCGTGCCACGAGATCGAGCACGTCGCCGCCGTCCTCTTCCTCCTCGTCTTCCTCGACGGGCAGCTCCTTGCCCTTCGACTTGGCCTTGATGATCCGCATCAGCTCGTCCTGATACGTGTCCTTGTACTTGGAGGCGTCGAACTCGCTGGCGAAGGCGGCGATGAGCTGCTTGGCCATCGTCTTTTCCTGCGGCTTGAGCTTCACGCTCGCCGTGGTTGGAAGCTTGAGCGACCTGGGGTCCACGAGCTCACTGTCGAAGCGCATGATCTCGAGCACGAGCGCATTGCCGGTGGGCTTGATGGCGGCGAGGTGCTGCTTCTGCCGCAGCGCAAATGTGCCGATGCCCACCTTCTCGGTTTCCTCGAGTGCATCGCGCAGCAGCGCGTACGCTTTCTCGCCGCCCTCCTGGGGAACGAGGAAATACGGCATGTCGAAGAAACGCGGGTCGATGGACTCGCCGGGTACGAAGTCGGTGATCTCTAGCACGCGGGACATCTTGATCTTCACCGCATCGAAGTCCTTGTCGTCCATGATGACGAACTTGTTCCTCGAGATCTCGTAGCCTTTGACGATGTCTTTCCATGGGACACTTTCGCCCTTGGTGGACACGCGATCGAGCTTGATCGGCTTGTGTGTTTTCCTGTCGAGCTGCCGGAACGCGATGTGGTCAGCGGCCTTGACGGCGGAGTGCAGCTCGACGGGAATATTGACGAGGCCGAATGAGACGGCGCCTTTCCATATTGATGCCATGGTGTTCACGCATGGCAACTGGCGTGCCTCGGGCCGCTTGAAAAGCGAAAAGAGCAGAGGAACAGCGCAGGAAAAATCACTTCACCGTAAAGAGTACCTTCGCATCGGCGTGATGAGATTGGCTGACGAGCGAGCCCACGGCGATGAACGAGCCTTTCTGCGTGGGCTTCCACGTGGCGGCGTACGTCACCGTGGTGTGCGCGCCGATGGACTCGGTGCTCAGCGCCTGCGTGAATGATTTGTTGGCACTCCATGTCCATACAGTCGCGCCGGTCACCGCATCGATGATCGTGAACTCGCAATGCTGACCGCTGCTGAACGTCACGGCGGCTGGTGTGCTCGCGGTGTTCGTCACGTTCAGTGCGAGCGAGACGTCGCCGTCCACCGTCGCGGTGAGCAGCGCCGGAAGGCCGACACTGGGTGTCACGGGAACGGGTGGATGCGGCAGCACGCCGGGCGCAAGCTGAAGGCGTGCGCCGCGCACGGCCTGCGCCGCCATAGTGAGCGCGTGCGTTCCCCTGGCATTGTTCCTTGCGGCCAGGAATGACGACGGCTCCGCTTTCACCGAGAAGCCCACGTCGAAGGACGCGTTGGTGCACGTGGGTGCGACGTAATTGATGACGTGCAGCCCCACATCGGGAAAGGTGGGTGTGCAGGGCGTATCGCTCTTTGTGATCACGGCCTGCTGCGTGCCGCTCGTGCCGAAGTACGTGCCGCCGGTGCCGTCCATGAACACGAACAGCGCGGTGGGATAATGGAGCGGCGCGAAGCTCGGATAGATCAGCGTCTGCACCGTATCCTTGTCGCTCGCCGACGTGATCTGGATGATGCGCTTCGGGTTGTCGCGCTGCCACGCGATGACGGTACGCACCGTGGTGACGGTGCCGAGTGCCAGGCAGCCGGGCGCGGCGCCGCAGGGCGAGTTGGTGATCTCCGTCTGCTGCACCGTTGCGAGGAAGTTGGTGGGAACGCCGTCGATCGTGATGCCGATTGGAGCGACGCGCCCGTTCTGCCAGATGGCGGAGGCGATGCCATGAAATGCGGTGACGAGCTCCGGGTCACCGTTGCTGGCGGTGATGGAGTCCGCGAGCCGCGCAAAGACCGCCACCTGCGCCGAGGCTTCGTCGAGGATGAGCTTCGAGTTGGTGACTGCGTCGTCAGCGTGGCACGCCGCACCGAGCGTTGCGGCAGCGGCGAGGAGGAATGATCGTGTGGGTCGCATGAGGGTGATCTGTTGAGCGGAGTGTGTGTTCATCTCGCTCAACCTGCCTGCCTCGCGGCGGGTCACACGTGCCGACTGACCGACTGGCCGACTACTTCAGCACGAACTCCGAACTCTGCTTCATCGGATAGTTGGAGCTGCGCAGCGTCGCGACCGCGAGGTACTTGCCCCTGGGCAGTGTCGTCTCGACGCGTTCGTCGAAGCGCATGATGTCGCCGCCGTCGATGCGCTTGTTCTGCACGCTCTGCGTGAACATGCGTCCCTGGCCCCAGCGATACACTTCCTTGCCCACGGAATCGAGGACCGCGAAGTCGTACACCTGTCCGTTGGGAAACGCGAGCTCGACGTTCTTCTTGCTCTGGTTCGTGACGTTGAGTGCGAAGCGCAGTGCGTGCGGCTCGATGTTCACCGCGAAGTTTCCGTCGATGCTTGCAGTGGTTTTCGCATGCGGTTGTGACGGCGACGCGGTGCTGCGTGTCGCGACTGGTTTCTCGAGCTTCTCATGCCGCCTGGTGCCTGCGCTCTGCGCGAGGGTCGCGTCATTACGCGACAGTGATCCACACGCGAGCGCAACGGCGCCGGCGCAGAGGAGCGTGATGAGAAGTCGGGAATTCATGCGGTTGCTTGAGGCAGGGAGCCGGTTTGGGGACCGCGGGCACGGTCACACTTCCGGCAGGGTGCAAGGTTATCAACATACGGACGAATAGTCAACATGAAGCGTCACAACCAAAGTGACGCTGTGCGATGGACTTGCGAGCCCTTGGGCGGAGCTTCGGCGTGCCTTCGGTTCAGGGGTGTGGTTTGCTTGCGAAAAATTTCACAAGCGCTAGATTCCGCGTCGGATGACAGGGGCAGATCGGGACCCATTTCAGGCCGGACCGCCGGCTGATCCACAGGGAAACGGCGACACACCCTTTGGCGAATATTCCGGGCTGGGTCTTCAATTCGCCGTGTCTGTCGTGGTCTGGGTGTTCGTTGGCCAGTGGCTGGACCGAAAGTTCGCGACGGCACCATGGCTGCTCATTGCCGCGCTGTTCGTGGGCGGCGGGCTGAGCTTCTGGAACATGTACACGAAGCTCATGGCGGTACTTCGGCGGGATGACGCGGCCCGGGCAGCTCGAAAGAGCGGGCCGTCATGACCGAGGCAAAGGGTATGGGTCGCGGGCTCGCGTTGTATGCGCTGTCCTGCGTGGTGGTGATCGGGCTCGCGGGTGGCGTGCTCACCGCGGTGTATGGGCCGGTGGAGCGGCCGGCCGTCTGGATCAGTGCCGGTATCGCGCTCGTGTCGCAGCTGGTGTCGTTTGCCATCGCCCGCATGATGGCGGACAGGGGCAACGGCATTGCCGGTTGGGGGGTGGGCGCGCTGATCTGTCTGGCAGTGCTGGTGGTTTTTGGTTTCGTGAGTCGAGCGCTCGGGCTGCCGCAGACGGCGGCGCTGGTGAGCCTTGCGACATATTTCTCGTTGACTGAACTGATCGAAGCGCCGTTCCTATTTCTATGAAGACCAGTTCTCTGCTGAAGTCCGCTGCCCTCGTCCTCGCGCTCTTCGGCGCGAGCGCTCGAGCCGCCGCCCAGGAGCCCGTCCGCGCGGAGCCATCCGCCAACGTCGCCGCCGAGCATGCGAGTCCGTGCGAGGAGTATGCGCCGGATGACATCGTCTCGCCGCACATCACGGATTCACATTGCCTCGAGCTGCCGAGCTTTCCGCGCTTCTGGGTGCCGCATGAGGTGCCGCTTCCGCGGTGGGAGCCAATCGTCGTCGGTGGCATTTCATTCGACATGTCGCCCACGCGGCACGTGGTCATGCTGCTGCTTGCGTCCACGCTGGTGTGTCTCACGCTGATTCTTGCGGCGCGCTCGCACAGGCGGCACACGTCGATGATCGGGCGCCCCAAGGGCTTCTCGAACGGCATCGAGGCGATGGTGCTCTACATCCGCCAGGAAGTGGCCCTGCCCAACCTCGGCCACCACGGCGAAGGGTACGTGCCCTTCATCCTCACGCTGTTCTGGTTCATTCTCTTTGCGAACCTGCTGGGGCTCATCCCCTACGGCTCAACGGCGACGGGCAACATCGCCGTGACGGGCACGCTCGCGATCATCACGTTTTTCATGGTGGAGATCGCCGGTATTCGCGCGAATGGCATCGGCTACCTGAACACCATCTTCTACTGGAACAAGGAGCTGCCGGTTGGCGTGCGGGAGTTCATGTTCCTGCTCATGACCCCGGTGGAGATCATCGGCAAGTTCTCCAAGCCGTTCGCGCTGGCCATTCGATTGTTCGCGAACATGACGGCGGGGCACATCGTCGTGCTTGGCATGATCAGCCTCATCTTCGCATTCAAGAATATCTGGATCGTACCGGCGCCGCTTCTCATGGCGACGGCGATCATGGTGCTGGAGTTGTTCGTGTCGTTCCTGCAGGCGTTCATCTTTGCGCTGCTGGCGAGTGTGTTCATCGGGACGATTCGGGCGCATCATTAGGTAACACACGCCTGCATCAAGAAAGTTGGATCACACGGCAGTCGCTCAGCCGTGCGTATGTACCAGATCGACCGATCTGGAAAGTCCGTTGAGACCCGGGGTCTCGGTGACGGATGGCGGGTTATTGAACCGCGGGCGCTGAGTATTTCCACGTAGTTTTTCCTGGAGCATCACAATGGTTCACTCGATTCTTCCGCTCATCCAGGCTGCGACGGACGCGGCCGGCTCGAACCCCAAGGGTTTGATTGCCATCGGCGCTGGTCTCTCCGCGGGACTCGGCGTCATCGGCGCCGGTATCGGCATCGGCCGCATCGGCGGCCAGGCCGTCGAAGGCATGGCGCGTCAGCCCGAGATGGGCGCACGCATCCAGATCGCCGGTATCATCTTCGCCGGTCTCATCGAAGCCGCCGCGCTGTTCGCGGTCGTCATCGGCTTCACCATGGCTGGCAAGATCTGATTTTCAAGCGGCCGCCGTCCCCGGGCGGCGGTCCGCTACTCTCTCCCATTCGAGTTTTCAATGCGCACTCTGCGTAACGCCGTTGCTCTCCTCACGATCGCTGCCACCACTGCCGGCGCGGAAGAAGTGAAGAAGAGCCTGTTGGAGCCCAGCTATGGCCTCATGGTCTGGACGCTCTTCATCTTTGCCATTCTCGTCTTCATTCTGTCGAAGTACGCGTTCGGGCCGATCACGGCGGCTGTCGAGGCGCGCGAGAAGGCGCTCGAAGACGCCATCGAGTCGGCCAGGCGGGATCGTGAAGAAGCCGCCAAGCTGCTCGCCGAGCATCGCGCGGCGCTCGACGCATCGCGTGGCGAGGCGCAGAAGCTCATCGCCGATGCTCGCGTGGCCGCAGAGCGCGTCGCCGCGGAGATGATCGAGAAGGCGCATGCCGACCAGGCGCAGCAGCTCGTTCGTGCGCGCCAGGAAATCGAGACGGAAAAGGCGAAGGCGATTTCGGAGCTGCGGCGCGAAGCGGTGGATCTCGCGATCGCCGGTGCCGGCAAGGTCATCGAGAAGAACCTCGATCAGGCGGGCAACCGGCAGCTCGTGGAGAGCTTCCTCGCGAGCGTGACAGCGAACGCCGTCGCAACGAGCCGCTAGGCAATGCGCGATTCAACGATTGCGACCAACTACGCGGAAACGCTCCTCACGCTGGCCGGTCGTGCCAATGACCTGCGCGGCTGGGGCGCGATGATCACGGACGTGGCGGATGCGATGGGTGCGAACCCGAAGCTGCGCCTGTTCCTCGAGTCGCCACGCATTGCGGCGGCCGACAAGAACAAGGTGTTGCAGACGGCGTTTGCCGAGCGCATGCCGCGGAACTTTCTGCGCTTCTTGCAGTCGCTGGTGATGCACCGCCGCCAGATGCTGATTCCCGAGATCGCGAAGCAGTATCTCGACCTTGTGGATGCGGCCGAGGGCCGCATGCATGCGCGTGTGACCGTGGCGCGTGAGACGCCCGATGAAGAGAAGTCGGTGATTGCACAGCAGTTGTCGCGCATGTTCGGCAAGGATGTGGTGCCGCATCTCACGGTAGATCCGAGCATCATGGGCGGCGTAATCGTGCATGTTGGCGATACGGTCCTCGATGGGTCTGTCAAGAAGCGGTTGGCGATGGTACGGCGCCGGATGCTGACTGGCGGGTAGCGACGGATGGGGATCTGGTGTGGGAGCTTCACGCGGCGCAACTTCTGTCATGCCCACCATTCGCAGCATCGCCTGCCTGCTCGTTTTTGCGAGCGCAGCCTCAGCCCAGCAAACACCATCGCAGCGGCTCAACACCGT
The DNA here is from genome assembly GCA_028287285.1 of Gemmatimonadota bacterium. Lineage (GTDB taxonomy): Bacteria > Gemmatimonadota > Gemmatimonadetes > Gemmatimonadales > Gemmatimonadaceae > AG11. The sequence continues at coordinate 9,287 of JAQBPY010000418.1, read as the reverse complement.
CGCTGACCAGTACCTCGCGGCCATCTATCGCAACAGCCCCATCACGGCCACGATGACGGGCTACGCGGGCGCTCGTCACGACCTGCTCAATGACAATTCGCTCGTCGAGCTGAAGCGTCAGGATGGCGAAGAGGACGCGATGCTCGCGTCGCTCGAGACGATCAAGTCCGCCACGCTCACGAAGCGACAGGACGCCGTCACGTATGGCCTGTTGATCGAGGCACTGCGCTCGTCGAAACAGACGCGGGTCTGTCGGCGCGAGCTGGTGCCGTCGTCGTGGGTCCCGGCGATGTCGCAGCTCGCGACGATCCAGCCCATGGGCAGCGATTCGCTGCGGCGCGCGGCGCTTGCCCGGTTCGGACGCGTTCCCGGATATCTCGACACCGAAATCGCGAACGCGCGCCAGGGCATCACGCTCGGCTACTCGCTCCCGAAGGACGCGGTGCAGCGAGAGATTGCCCGCGTTGAGGGAATCCTCGCGCTGCCGCAGGAGAAGTCACCGTTCATGAGTCCGGCGGTGCGTGACACGACGTCGGCGTTCCGCGCGTCGTACGACTCGCTGTTCCGCACGCAGCTCACGCCGGCATTTCAGCGCTATCGCGATTTTCTCGTCAGCGAATACCTGCCCGCCGCACGTGCGGCGGTGAGTGTCTCGGCGAACCCGAATGGCGCGGCCTGTTATCGCGCGCTCATTCGCCGCTATACGACGATCGACCGTGACCCCAGGGCGCTTCACCAATTGGGACTGGCGCGGATGGAGAAGGTGCACGCGGAGATGAGGGCGCTTGCGCAGAAGTCGTTCGGGACAACAGACCTGCCTGTACTTTTCCAGCGACTCCGCAGCGACACGCAGTACACGTTCCACTCGCGCGAGGAGATCGTGCAGCAGGCGAATGCGTCGATTGCGCGCGCGCGGGTGGAGATGCCGAAGTGGTTCGGGATCATCCCCAAGGCGGACGTCGTCGTCGAGCCGTTTCCAATGTTTCTCGAACGCGGTGCACCGCCGGGACAGTATCAATCCGCGCCCGATGACGGCAGCAGGCCGGGCACGTATCGGGTGAACACGTTCCAGCCCGAGCAGCGGAGCCGTGGCGACATGGAGGACGTGACGTTTCATGAGGCGATTCCGGGGCATCACCTGCAGATTTCCATCGCGCGCGAGCGCACCGGCGTGCATCCGGTGACGCGCAATCTCGGCAACAGCGGGTTCAGCGAGGGATGGGGGCTGTACAGCGAGCGCCTGGCCGACGAGATGGGATTGTATTCATCGGACCTTGGGCGGCTGGGTGCGCTCAACGGCGAGGCGTTCAGGGCGGCGCGGCTCGTGGTGGACGCGGGCATTCACGCGATGGGTTGGACGCGGCAGCAGTCGATCGACTACTTCATGGCCAACTCGTCGGCAGCGCCCGAACAGATTGCATCGGAGATCGACCGGTACATCGCGACCCCCGGCCAGGCCACGGCGTACATGCTGGGCGCGATAGAAATTCGGCGTCTGCGGACGGAGGCGGAGAAGAAGCTCGGCACGCGCTTCGATATCCGGACGTTTCACGACAAAGTGCTGGAGGACGGAGGCGTCACGCTTCCCATGCTCGATGCGAAGATCACAACCTGGATTCGAGGAAATGCGCCATGATGCTGACCATCGGAGTAGTCCTGTTCGTTGTCTGGTTTCTTGGCTTCATGCTGTTGCGCAAGGTGGTGGGCGCGGTGATCCATGTGGTGCTGCTCATCGCGATCGTGGCCATTGCGTGGCATTTCGTTGGGCCGATGATGAAATAGTGGGGCGCTGGCTATTGGGAAGGTTGAGAATCTCCCGACAGTCGTTCGCTACGCTCACTCCTGCGGGATGACAAAGAGGAGGACGTTCATTCACTTCTGCGGGATGACGAAAGGGAGACGAAAGAGTGTTGTCATCCCGCAGGTGCGAAGCACCTGTCGGGAGATGCCAACCCCCTCAGCGAAGGCCGGCGGGCAAGCTTGCAACGTCCCGGGCGGGTGGGGCATATACTAGGAGAGACGTCTACATCCCCGCCCGGAGTCTGCATGTCAAAGTTTCTGTTTCTCTCCCTGATCGCGCTGTCGCCGCTGGGCGCACAGGGCATCGAAGCCGACAAGGCGCTCCTCGCCACCGAGCACTACGTCAAGCCGCCGGCAGATGTGATGAAGCTGGTGACGGCGCCGAGGCAGTTGAATTCGACGCTGACGCAGCAGAGTCCGGACAGGAAGCACTTCCTCGTGCTCCACGGCGAAGGGCTCGGCAACGAGGTGAAGTTCGGCAAGCCGCACTACTACTTTGGCGGCCTGCAGGTGGACTACAAGGCCAATCGCGTGCGCACGTTCACCACCCGCGGCCAGACGAACGTCGAGATCGTCGACGTCGAGAGCGGCGGGAAGGTGACGGTGAACGCACCAAAGGATGCGACGCTGTCGTCACCGGCGTGGTCGCCAGATGGAACGAAGCTCGCGTACTTCGTGAATCAGGACGAGGGCACATACGTGTACGTCGCCGACGCGAAGACTGGTACGGGCCGCGAGTTGAGCAAGCGCGCGGCACTGCCCGTTATTGCCACGGCGCTGCAGTGGGCGCCCGACGGCAGCGCGGTATATGCCGTCGTCCTGCCTGAGCCACGCATGCCGATGCCGAAGGAGCCGCCAGTCGCCGATGGTCCGGTCATGCGGTTGACGAATGGCGTGAAGAACAAGACGCCGACGTACGCGAGCCTGATGCAGACGCCGCTGGAAAAGGCGCAGCTCGAGTACTACACCACGGGCCAGCTCGCGCGCATCGACATGAAGGGGGCGGTGCATGCCGTAGGCACGCCGGGAATGATCCAGACGGTGGACGTCGCGCCCGACGGGAAGTACCTGCGCGTCACGTCGATGGCAAAGCCATTTTCGTACTCGGTGCCCGTGTCGGCATTCGGAACAACCGAGCAGCTGTGGACGAGTGAAGGCAAAGTCATCGCGACGCTGAGCAAGCGCTCGCTGCGGGAAAGCGACGGCGGAGACGATGCGCCTGCCGGCGGTGGACGCGGCGGCGCGGCCGCAGACACAGGCAAGCGCGCATATGCGTGGGCACCTGGCGGCGGACTGGCGTTCCTGTATCAGGATCCGGCGCCCCGCACGGGTCGTGGAGGACGTGGCGGCCGTGCGGGTGCTGCGGCACCGAGTGATTCCACCGACGCTCCTGCCGACAGCGCCAGAGGCCCACGTCGCAAGGATCGTCTGTACGCATGGGCGGCACCATTTGACGAGGGCGCCTGGAAGCCTGTGGCGGAGAGCGATAATCGCATTGCCGGCTTCGCGTACACGAGCGACAACAAGTGGGTGCTGATGAGCGAGAGCGTGAACAACGTGACGCACACGTATGCTGTCTCGCTCGCCGATCCAACGGTGAAGCACACGATCTTCCGAGCAGCGGGCGCACAGGCCGGCTTTGGTGGCGGCGGCCGTGGTGCAGGCGGCGGCGGTGGCGGTGGACGTGGCGGTGGAGCAGACGATGGCTTCTACACGAATCCGGGTGCCGTCGTGATGCGCCGCGGTGAAGAAGGTGGTCGTACCGCGATGGTGAGCGCGGACGGCAAGAGTGTCTTTCTCGAGGGCACGCGGTACGCGCGTGACGCGCAGCAGACGGCGCCGCGCACCTTCATCGACAAGGTGGACCTTGCGACGGGCACGAAGGCGCGGCTGTTCGAGAGCGACACCGCAATTTTCGAGAGCGCGGCGGTTCCCGTTGACGACGACTTCAACCGGTTCGTCGTGACGCGCGAGACGGAGAAGGTGGTGCCGGACCAGTTCCTGCGCGACCGCTCGACGGGCGCGTTGAAGCGCCTGACGGAGAACAAAGACGTGACCCCAGAAGTCACGAACATGCCGCGCAAGACCATCCAGGTCACGCGCGCCGACGGCAAGCAGCTGTGGGTAAATGTGACGTTCCCGCCGGGATATCGTGAAGGCACACGCCTGCCCGCGATGTTCTGGTTCTATCCGTACGAGTATCCCGACCAGGAATCATACGAGCGCACGAAGCGCACGCTCAACAAGCACAAGTTCCCCACGACGGCGCCGCGGTCGATGGAGATCATGGCAACGCAAGGCTACGCGGTGGTCCAGCCGGACATTCCGATTTTCGGCGTCGCCGGACGGTTGAATGACAACTACGTGAACGACCTCCGCAATGGACTGACCGCGGTGATCGACGAGCTCGACAAGCAGGGCATCATCGACCGCGGGCGGCTGGGCATTGGCGGACATTCCTACGGCGCATTCAGCACCGTGAATGCGATGGTGAACCTGCCGTACTTCAAGGCGGGCATCGCGGGCGACGGCAACTACAACCGCACACTCACGCCGAATGGATTCCAGAGCGAGCGCCGAGACTTGTGGGAAGCACGCGAAACGTATCTGGCGATGTCACCATTCCTGAACGCCGACAAGCTGCAGGGTGCGCTGCTCATGTATCACTCACTCGAGGACCAGAACACGGGCACGGATCCCTCCAACTCGGTGCGCCTGTTCCACGCGCTGCAGGGCATGGGGAAGCAGGCGTCGCTATACATGTATCCGTATGAGGATCACGGCCCGCTCATCGCCGAAACGGTGCTGGACCAATGGGGGCGCTGGGTGGCGTGGCTCGATCTCTATGTAAAGAACGCTGGCCCCAAGAAAGTGACGACCGCGCTGGTTCCATAACTCATTCGCAGGACAGCGCGGCCGCCGTCGTGATGCGTGTGGCTCGTTGTGCCGGCCAGGTGCAGGCGAGCAACGACACGGCAACGACGACGCCAAGCCATTGAACCACGCCAGGCCCGTTGGGCAGCAGCCGAACGGGCACCTCCATCATCACTCGGCCAAATGCATGGCCGAGTGCGATGCTCATGGGCAGGGACAGGGGAATCGCGAGCAGCCAGCTCAGCACCGCGATGACCAGACCTTCAGTCTGGATCATGGCGAGGATCGCGCCATGCTTCGCGCCGATGGCGCGCAGGACGCCGATTTCACGCGTGCGCTCGAGGACCGCAAGGCTCATCGTCGACGCGAGCCCCAGTCCGCCCACGACGATCATCAGCAGCGACATGTTGCCAAGAAAGCCTGCCACCATCAGCAGGTGATCCTCGAGCACACTGCGCGCCTCGGCCATGGATTGGCTCGAGGAAACGTCGAAGCCTTTGTCGACGAGGTCAGACCGCAACTGACGAACGAGCGCGAGCTTGGCGGCCGGCGCAGTCGCGTTGACGGCGACGATCAGCGAAGTTGCACCGACACCACCCGTTAGATGTTCGATTGTTTCACGCGACGTGTATGCAGCGGGCTGCAGTCCGGTATCGGTGGTACCAACGATGTGCCATGTCGCGACACGCCCGTCCATGAGGAGCGTGACACGGCGGCCCACCGCAAGGCGTGGCTCGTCGGCCAGCAGACGGCGGTTCACGACGAGCTCATTCTCCTCGCTCGCGAGAAGGGCCCGCCCGCTGGCGATGGTGAGCTTGAGCATCGCGGTATTCAGTGGCGGAGCGGTGATGGCGAATCTGCTGTTCAATGCCCCGTCTGGTGTGCTGATCGCAGCGTGTGCACCAGTCCATGCCTCGGCGGCCGACACTCCCGAAGTAGTGATGGCGGCCGCCACCATGCTGTCTACGGGGTATGCCCGTGTCATTCGGAACACGACGTCGAACTGCTGTGACGAGAAGGCGAGATCCACCGATGCGATGACGGCGGAGCGCAGGTTGAGCGCACCAAGGTAGACGGCGCCTCCGATGGACAACGTGGCAAGCGTGAGGACCACGCGCTCACGTCGCCGGAATGCGTTGCGAAGTGAGAGCAGCACCGGGCGGGAGACGCCGCGAATGTTCATCAGGTAGCCGTCGCTTTCCCCGCGAATAGCGGTGCCGTTGTCGCGGAGGGCTTCGCTGACTGAAATGCGACATCCGCGTGCAACGGGAATTGCCGCGGCCAGCACGGGCAACAATGCTCCCACTGCGAATTGAAGCACGAACGCCCACCACGGAATGCGGAATGCGGACACGTCGAAGTTCAGGATGCCCGCGGTGAACTCGGCGTAGAGCCGCCCGAGCAGCGCGGCGAGAGGCAGCGACACCGCACATGCGATGAGGCCAAGCATGAGCGCAAGGCTCAGGTACATGGTGACCAGTTGGCCGGCTCGTGCACCAATTGCCTTCATCACGCCAATTTCGCGAACCTGGCCGGTGAGCATTCCCGAAATGAGGTTGACCACGAGCACGCCACTCAGCAGCAATGCGAGCAGGGCAAACGCTCCCTGGGTGAGCAGGAGCGATTCGATCTGTGCTGCGTGAATGTGGCGACCCGGCACGGGGACGCTGACCTCGGAAACATGATGGCCCTCGCTCTCGACGAGCTTCTGAACATCACGCGCAATGACCTGGACGTCGGCGCGGTCAAGTGTCCTGTCGCGAACGAGCAGTTGCAGCTCATTCATGGTGGATGGTGCGCCAAGGGAGGAGAGCATGGCCGGAGTAGCGAACATGTAGACCGTGTGCTCCATCCAGCCCGGTGCAAGCCCCACATCGCGGGCAACGCCACGAACGGGAACGGCGCGACCGGCACGGTCGCCATACCGGAGTGTCACCGAGTCGCCAACGGACACGGTGGCGTAGTCGACGGAGGAATGCTCGATGACGATGCCTGCGTTGGAGGGCGGCCACGCACCTTGCCCGGGCTTGATGATGCCGATGGCACTCGCCGCAAAATCATTCATCGACGTGAGCGCCGCGGTTTTCCAGCCGGTACTCGTGAGCACGCTGCCGAGTACGGAGCGGCGGCCCTGTGCGGCGGCAATCGTGGGCAGCGCACGGACCTTCGTGAGGAGTGCCTCATCGACCGAGTCGACGCGCAGCACTGCCGACGCCGGATTGCTGGCATCGAACTCATCGTGCGTCGCGCGCCGCAGGAGTGACCACGCGTTGAGCACCGAGCCCGCGCCAACGATGCCGACACAAATTGCGGACACGACGAGACTCGTGCGTGCCTTGTGCAACCAGAGATCGCCGACGACTTTGCGCCACCGCGGGCTACGCATCGTCGTTCGCAACGATGCGACCATCCGCCAGAGTGACGGTGCGTGATGCGAAACGCCGCGCGCTGCGCTCATGCGTCACCATGACGATTGTCTGGCCATCCTGAACGAGACTGGACATCAGCTCGAGCATGGCGTTGGCCGTGCGGGAATCAAGGTTGCCGGTGGGTTCGTCCGCGAGCAGCACGGCCGGCTCGTTCGCGAGCGCTCGTGCAACGGCGATTCGCTGCTGCTGTCCGCCGGACAATGTCGACGGCAGCTTGTCTGCCTGATCGGCAACGCCAAGTCTCTCCATGAGCGCCAATGCTCGGCTGCGTCGCTTGTTGGCAGGCCAGGAATTGGTGAAGTCCATGGGGAGCATCACGTTCTCGACGGCCGAGAGTGTGGGCAGGAGCTGGAAGAACTGGAAGACGATGCCCACCGCGCCGCCGCGCCACGACGACATGTCGCGTTCGGAGAGGGAATGCACCGCGGTACCGCCGATGTGAACTTCGCCCTGGCTCGGGCGATCGATGCCGGCAAGCAGCGCGAGCAGCGTGGATTTGCCGCTTCCCGACTGGCCAACGACGATCACGAATTCGCCCTTGTCGATGTCGAGACTGACGTTGTCGAGAGCGGTGAAGGGGCCGGCAGCGGCTGAAAATGTTTTTGAAACGTTGCGCACGACGATGAGCGGATTTGTCATGTCGGACGATACGTGGAGCGTGCACGTGAATGCGATGGGCTGGTGCGCCGTTCGGCGTACTGTGACTGCCGTTGAGCGAAAAGCGCACACTTTCGTGTTCCTGGATGCGTAGGATGCACACGTGGACATCTCTCACGGAGGAACACTCATGGTCAAAAGCAGGTCCTTCGCTTTGCTCGGGACGACAATGTTTGTCCTGCTTTCTACTCCGGCAATGGCGCAACATGGAGGAGGAGGTGTGCCGATGCGTGCCGTTCCTGCCGAAGCGAAGCAGTTTGCATTTCTCATTGGGCAGTTCGACCTCGTGGTGAAGCCCAAGGCGCAGGGGCTGGGCCAGACGATACATGGCGTCCCGAAGCTCGTGGGGACGTGGAAGGCGTGGCGCGCACTGGATGGATTTGGCATCGAGGACGACCTTCGCGTTACCGATGAATCGGGAAACCCGAAGCTGTACTCACACTCGGTTCGCTACTACGACTCCGAGCAGAAGCGCTGGATCGCGTCCACGATCGACGTCTATCGCGGCGTGTTCAACACGTCCATGGCCGAGTGGAAGGACAACGCAGTGGTGGCGACGTCGCACGGGACCGATGCGGAAGGCAAGGTGTACGCGTCGCGCGCCCGATACTACGACATCACCCCAACGGGCTTCAAGTTCCGGCAGGATCGTTCCTTCGATGAAGGCAAGACGTGGGACGAAGGATTGCTGAGCATCGACGCGAAGCGTATAGCCGCGACGGCCGCGCGCCCATAACGTTCTCGCATGTCACGTCGCAGCATCTGGGTGCAGGTATTGACTGGGTGGGTGCCGGTGTGGGGGCTGTTTGCCGCCCTCCTCGTTGGCGTACACGGCACGTCGTGGCACTCGGCAACGTTGCTGGGATTGAGAATGGTGGTGTCCGCGGGGGTTCTGTCGCTTGCGGTGCGGAAGTTCACGCAACGTCTTCCGTGGCCTCGTCATGTGCGCCCGTCGTTCGTGGCGGCGCACGCGGCCATGGCCATCGTGTACTCGCTGACATGGCACGCGCTCAACAGCGCCATCGAGAGCATCGTGCGCGGCCGTCTCGTGGTGGTACTCGGGCCAGGCATCATGGCGTATCTGTCGGCAGGAATATGGCTGTACGTGATGATTGCGGGAATCTGCTATGCGACCACCGCAACGGAGCGCGCCGCGCAGGCCGAAGGCAACGCGGCCAAGTCGCAGCTCGCTGCCCTGCGCTCACACCTTCATCCGCACTTCCTGTTCAACGCGATGCACACGGTGGTGCAGCTGATTCCGCTCGATCCGGCGCGTGCCGCGCTGGCGGCGGAACAGCTCGCCGGTCTCCTGCGTCGTGCTATCGAGGAGGATCGCGACCTCGTTCCCGTGAGTGAAGAATGGTCGTTCGTGAAGCGGTACCTTGCGCTCGAGCGGATTCGCTTTGGCGACCGGCTGCGTGTGCACGTGGACATCGACGCTCGCGTAAACGAGTCCCTGATTCCACTCTTTGCCTTGCAGACACTCGTCGAGAATGCAGTCCGGCATGGAGCGGCTCCGAACATCGA